>CP069418.1:647726-971589 GCA_017569305.1 Clostridiales bacterium FE2011
GGACGTTATTTTTCTTCTTCCCGCCAATAAAACCGGGCCCGCTGCTGTGCGCAGCGGGCCCGAAAGTATTCCAGGCTATTGTCCATTATAACAGAAGTAATCGATCCGGAGGGTTGGTGCAACCCGGACGCGGATCATGAATGCCTCACTGAATGTGTAATAAATATCCTCGTTATCGTTCGAAACGGAGATCTGGCTCACTTTCAGCTTGCTGACCTTCTTAACCAAAGATGAATAGCCGTACCGTTTCAGGAAACGCTTGATTTCTTCTTTCGCCTTGTTCATGAGATCATTGTTCACATCCCCGGCAACAGGATCGTCTATATGCGTCAGCTTCTTTCCGCCGAAATCCTCGGTGTCCATCAGGACAAGCTTTCCATTAGGATCCAGATGAACGGCATACGTACAGTCGTATACACTGGTTTCCTTGGATTTGTAGAAACTCAGCGAGTAATAATCGAACGGGAGCGCACTGCCTCCCTTCGGAGCAAAGGAATGTTCAATATAGTTCAGTCCGTCAGTGCTGTGACCTTCCGCATTCAGAATCTGCCGGGCTTTATTCTCCTTGGGAGTCCAGTCGATTCCCTCCCTCTCATCGTATACCTGGATCTGGGCAGCCGTCATTTCCTTAGGGGAATTTTTTCTTTTATACACCAAATCCAGTACCGACCGGGTTTTCTTTCCGGCCAGGCCGTCTTCGGTCAGGCCGTTTTTGCGCTGGAAGTCCTTAACAGCTTTTTCGGTTTTATTGCCAAATTTACCGTCAGCCTTTCCTTCGAGATAGCCTAGATCAATCAGCTCCTGCTGCATTGCACGAACCTCTTCTCCGCTGCATCCGTTATAGAGGGTCCCCTCGTTGTATGCCGAAGGTTTGGCAGCATTCCCTGTTGCAGCTTTACTGCTGCCGTTCCGTGCCGATTCCAGCAGTGAACGGGTGTCTTTTCCAGCCAGGCCATCGGGTGTCAAACCATTTTTGCGTTGGAATGCTCGAACAGCTTCTTCGGTTTTATCGCCATATTTGCCGTCAGCCTTTCCTTCGAGATAGCCCAGATCAATCAGCGCCTGCTGCATTACCCGGACTTCTTCCCCGCTGCATCCATTATAGAGGGTTGTCCCTTCATAAGCCAGGGCCGGCACAGTCATGGATATACATAAAGAAAGGATCAAAAGGAAACGAAGCATCTTGTTTCTGAACATAAAACTATTGGTCATACTGTCTTCCTCCCGTCAGCCTGTCAGCTGCTGCACCCCCATTGATTTATCCGGATAATGTCTCAAGCATATATATGTGGCTTCCAGCTTGTGAAAACGCCGTGTGTTTTATAGAACAATCCCGTTATTTGCCGTTCTGATTATAACATTATGTTGCAAATTTGTATAGTATTTGTTGCAAAATTTAACATTTCACAATTGATCTATCCCTTTCAGTGTATAGCAGAAGCAAAGGAGGCAGGGAAAATCCATTCTGGCTTTGACATATTCGGCCTTGTATTTCCATGGAAAAAACTTCCCTCGCCTGCTTCAGTTTGACTGGAAACACATGCTTTGGTATGATCGTTTTCAGCGTATACATTACCTTTCGATATTATCGTCTGTGGCAAATCTGAATCTGGCGGAGGAAAATAAAATGAATGATTATAATGAGGATTTCTGGAATGCACTGGATGAGCTGGTGAACACTTCCGAAATTGTCATCGACAGACCAAAAGGATCTGCCCATCCAAGATTCCCGGATTTCATATATCGGGTTGACTATGGTTATCTGAAAAACACTTCCTCTATGGACGGAGCAGGAATTGACGTATGGGTCGGCAGCGGCAAGAAAACAGTCGATGCCGTCATGTGCATTGTCGATTTGATGAAGCGGGACTCTGAGATCAAGATACTGATTGGCTGTACAGAAGAGGAAAAGATGGAAGTATATAAAACGCATAATGAAACGCAGTATATGAAAGGCGTTTTGATACGTCGATAAATTCCTGTTTGTCGGATCATATGTTGGAGGAACAACTTAAAAGAGTATGATGATTGAAACTAAGCATCTGATATTACGAAACTGGCAGGAAAGTGATGCCCCGGCGCTATATCAATTATGCCGGGATGAAACACTTCGCAAAAGCGGTGTGGCATTTCTCGAATCCATTCAGGATGCCGAGGAAGCTATACAATTCTGGGCTAAGGGCGATCAATTCAAGGCGATTATTCACCGCGAAAGCACTGAATTGATCGGTTTCATCAGTCTGGGAGACATGAACCGGTACGAGGGCTATGTGGAGTTGGAATACGCAATCGCGGCAGATTATCGTAACAGAGGATTTGCCACAGAAGCAGTAAAGCGCATGGTCGATTATGGATTTTCTGAACTGGGCCTGGCGGTGATTGCGGCCTGGGTCCGTTCCCATAATGCTGAAAGTACCCGGGTATTGGAGAAATGTGCCTTCACATTAGAGGGCAGGCTTCGAAAGCACGCAAGAGATCAGAGCGATACGTTGTGTTATTCTATATTGAGGGAAGAATGGGAGAGTATGACCATTTCTGGCGTGTAATGGAACATTAACTTTTGATTTTCTTAACTATGAGAGGCATAATGATTTGGAAATAAAGCTTATTGACAGTAATAACTTCACCCGGGACTCGCTGAAAGACTTTCGGCGGTATCAGGAAGTAAAAAATGTGTATCGCCTGCAGAACGGGAAGCTGACACTGGTTTACAATCCCTTCACTGAGGATTGGGATGCCGCGCGTCTTATCGAAAAAGCTGAAGAGATTCTCAGCGGGCGGTACGTGACATATTGCGCTTATGAAGGAAATCACGTAATTGGCGAAATCATGCTGATTCCCAGGCTGAACAAAGGCCGGCTTATTATTGACAGCTTCCATGTTTCCAGGGATTACCGCCATCGTGGAATCGGCAGAGCCTTGTTTGAAGCCGCCAGACAGGAAGCCCTGAAGATGGGAGCTCATGCTTTGTATGCATCCTGCTGCTCTTCTGAAGAAACAATAAACTTCTACACCGCCATGGGGTTCCGCCTCAGTTCTGACCCTATTCCTTCCCTTGCTGAGGCAGAGCCTTATGATCTGCAGATGGAATGTATGATTGTCCGGGAAATGCAATAAACTGACGTGATTCCAGCCTGCCGGGAAGATGATAAGGCGGAAAAACAAAAAATATCTTTGAATATTACGTGTTATGGAGGAAAACATGACGGTTGACGAATACATCGATTATTATAAAAAGAATGGTTATATCAAGGAGATGCGCAAATTTGTGGGGCATGCGCCGATCATGAGCTGTGCATGTGGCGTAATCATCGAGAATAACGATGGGGAGATATTGCTGCAAAAACGCCGGGACAATGGTCGCTGGGCAATCATAGGCGGATCCATGGAAATGGGAGAGACTTTTGAAGAAGCGGTTAAACGTGAGGCTAAAGAAGAATCTGGACTGTCATTGGGAAAGCTGGAAGTGTTTAAGCTTCTCTCAGGTCGAAAGCGTATTATCGAATATCCCAATGGAGATGTTACTTTTGGACCGGGCATCGTATTTATCACAAAGGAGTTCGAAGGCAAAATTGTGAATGACCCCGAAGAGGTCATGGAACACAGATTCTTTAAACACACAGAACTGCCCGGTGAGCTTAATGGCTACGATTCTGATATCATACTCGAATGGGCTGCGGGAAAAGCTTAATCATTTAACTCGGAAGATAATCTTCCTATAGGTGGAAAGGAAAATATGGAAGACTGTGTATTTTGCAAAATAGGTTCCGGTGAGATACAAGGGCTCAGAATCTGTGAAGATGATGAGGCTCTCGCGTTCATGGACATCTCGAAGGATTATGACGGACATATTCTTGTTATACCCAAGAAGCACTATCGATACGTGACAGATTGTCCCGAAGCTGTGGCTTGCAAGGTTTGGTCCATGGTACAGAAGATCAGTAAACATCTGATTGAAGACTGCGGTTACGACGGAGCCGACATCATGTCGGCCAACAGTCCCGTTAGCCAGTCTCTCCCTCATTTTCATGTTCACATAATCCCGAGAAAAATCGGGGATCGACTGGGAAACCCTGGAGAATGGCCTAAGCCGGAAGGGGCTGAGGAAGATTTGCGCGTTATGCACGAAAGGCTGAAAATGATCTGATATATTCAAGGATGACGGGAAAGAAAAGCGTTTTCTTCCCTGTTCATTTCCCTGGAGGATACAGGGGACGGTTCTCGGTCTCCTTGTTATATGTGAAACATAGTCAAAATGCCTGTCCATTGGGACAGGCATTCTTTGGCGGAGCGGGCAAACGAAGGAAGCGTCTTCCCAGCGGGGGCGAAGAACCGATGACCGCCAGTGGCAGAAATCTCATCGATTCTGAGGTCATCTGAAAAGGAACAATCTCCCCAGTGGGGAGTTGCGACTATTGAAGATGCGGATAATCGCTGTAGGCGAAAGCGACCTAAGTTTGTTAGCGCGAAACAAGTACAGACGCCGCTCCAAGGCGGCTGTATGTAGATTGAGCGAACGGGTGGATCCCACCCAGCTCCGCGCGTAATTGGAAAAGCACCTGCAATAATGCAGGTGCCCAATTCGCGCGGGGCGTATCGATTCAAATCCGAACCCAAGTTCATTTTTGTCAAAGGTATATTTGG
This sequence comes from Clostridiales bacterium FE2011, assembly GCA_017569305.1. NCBI lineage: Bacteria > Bacillati > Bacillota > Clostridia > Eubacteriales > Clostridiales bacterium FE2011. The sequence goes on from CP069418.1 coordinate 652,371, forward strand.
TTGCATACTCCCGCGAAGCATTATAAAATAACATGTAGTTACAATTACATTAAACATATTTGATTTAATGCGAGGGCTGCATGGAAAAAAAACTTTATTACCCAGGCACTGAATATACCATTGGTTTTGATTGTCCTATTGGATTCTACATGTATTGTGCAGATATGGAATCGCCAGATCATAACAATGTAGACTTCCAAGTATATAATGTCAAATCCAATCAATGGATACCAGTCTCTTTTTCTTCTTGGGGCATAGTCTATCTTGATGAATCAATTGCAAAGTTTTACATAACCGATGGTCAAGCCATCTTTCTTGGCAAGGCATTTGATCTTTTCCATCATTTGGAGAAAACACATTATTTTATAAATGACCTATGTGAAATCAAATTGGTTTCAGCAATTAATGAACCAGCCTTTTTCAATGGGAATATAAAATTTTATGTTCACAAGCAGTGGTTCTTCACCGTTAATGGTTGTCCTATTTGGGCTGGTGTTATTGAGCGATACAGTGCTTATAGGATGTTCTTCTCAACATACACCTTAGAATTCTCTTCCAGAAATAGCAAAGATGATGTTATTTATACACACACCATTCCCGCACGCAACAAATATGATCTTTACGCACATGATATCCATTATATTGACGCCACAAGTGCAAAATTAACAGAACTGGAAAACATAACCTGCGATAAAAAATGGACACAAATCGCCATCGCTGAAGTGCCGGAATTAACACATGACAATATTGAACTCATAACCATAGCAAATATATCACCATATCGATCTTTTGTTGCAAACAAAGGCGAAGAAAGTTTGGCTGAATCCAACTCTCCAATAATACAGAGATTATGGAAATGTCTTGATCAGATACGTTCCTTTGGTATAGACATAGACTTAAACACAATTGTTCGAAAAGCAGACGATGAATCCGCTGATTATTTGTTATACTCTGTTTCCCTTCTGGAAAACATAGTACAGTATGCATCTTCATTCCCTAGCAAAAAAAATGATACTGAAAAACTCTTTACTTTCCATATTGGAGCATCATATGACAAGACATATTATTGTGGTGCCAAGTTAGCCCAATGTGCAAAAAGTGTTTCCTTGGACGAAGAGCGTCCAGTATACTATGTTACTTTTTCTGGCGATCAAGTAGATAATATGATTATGATGTACAGCCTTTTTGCTCACAATGATGAGGAAAGACCATACATGAAAAAAATTGCAGAATACCTATCTAGTCAGGATCGCATCTTCTATATTTTTTATATGCTGCAAATCAACATTTCCAGGCATGTAACAACCGATTCACAGAAATTTGTTTTACGTGGATACGTTCTAACACCAATATTTAATGCCATAAAGAAACAATGGAAAAGCAGAACAGATAAACTATATCAGCAGATGAAAAAAGAGGATCGTATTCCAACAAAATGGGTCAATGAGTACAGACTATATCGAATGATTCAACAAAGAGTCTCCAATGCAATATATCAATACCGTGCTGATTGGCTAAACGCACAAAGTCTGGATATATATCTTCCCACCAGAAAGATTGGAATTGAATATCAAGGTGAACAACACTATAAAAGCATTGATTTCTTTGGTGGAGAAGATGATTATAAATATCGTATGGAGCTGGATAGAATTAAAAAAGCTAAAGCTGCAGAACAAGGGATAACAATTCTTTATTGGTCCTATGAAACACTCATTAATGAGAATTCAGTCGATGCTTTCATCAAAGAACATGGAATACGTCCTTACCGGGATAAGGAAGATATTGCCATGAAGTCACCTGCTCCTAATGGTGTAGACATGGCTCCTATATTAAATCTACCATCACATGAAACTGAACATAGAACATCAAAGATCGTAATCCGGAAATATAGTGTCTCTGGTGAATACTTGACACAGTATAATAATGTATCAGACGCTTCCGTTCAAAATTCCATATCTGTATCCAGTATATGGAAATGTATCAATGGTCAACGTAATGTGGCTGGTGGTTATATCTGGAGACGAGAGAATCGTCAAGATTCACCCATGCAAATTGCTCCCGTTACATCAATAAAATCAGCATCAGATTTCCAACCCAAATCTATTGATCAATATGATACAAACGGAAATTATATACAGACATTTTCATCTATACGTTCAGCCGGTCGATCATTGCAAATCAATGTCAAAAGCATATCAGATGCACTCAAAGGCAAGCAAAAAACAGCTGGTGGCTTTCTCTGGAAATATAGTCAACAAAAGTATACAACATGAAATAATTCATATTACCCGATTTCACGTTTGTCCTGGAAAACCGATCGTCTTTTTCGGTCGGTTTTTTTCTATTCTCACAAATTAATCGCGCGTGCGCACGCGCGAGATCTTTTTTGTGACATATCAGATGAATGAAACTAATAAAAAAAACAAATTTTTTAGTGAATCCGTGCGTCGCAAGCGCCCGCAAAGGGTTTTCCTCCCGGTCACAGTACCTTCGGTACTGTGACCGGACCGGGAACGGTTCGCCGCTTTAAACCGCGAAAGCTGTTGCAAAGCAACTGCTTTCGTGGTTTAACTCCACGTAACGCATTGCGAGGCCAGCCCCATAGGGGCTGATTTTCCGGCTGTCTCCAAACCGCCAGCCCCAAAGGGGCTGAAGATCCTGCTCCCAGGCAGAGGCCAGCCCCAAAGGGGCTGAAGTCCTGGCAACCGACAGACCGCCAACCCCAAAGGGGTTGACCCCATGCTACACGTTGCGAGGCCAGCCCCATAGGGGCTGATGCCCTGACTTCCGACCAATCGCCAACCCCATAGGGGTTGACCTCATGCATTACGTTGCGAAGCCAGCCCCAAAGGGGCTGAATCCGCAAAGCACCCTTTGACCGATAAACCCTTCGGGTTTATATCATTTCGCCAAACAGCCTGCTCCGACAGATCAGCAACCCCTTCGGGGTTGAGCTCCATGCTGCTCAAACCCACTACCAGCCCCTAAAGGGGCTGAGTTGCCTGGCAACAATGCTGTTTAAGCAAGGCGACAATCCCCCTTTCAGGGGGATTGAACCTTGTTGCCTCAACATCAACCGCAGCCCCTTAAGGGGCTGATCATTTTGGATAAACTTTGCCCTTCATCCCCCTATCGGGGGATGAGGCTCATACGCTTTGACCTGTCGATAAAAACCGGCAACCCCTTCGGGGTTGAAGTTGGCGTTATGCCACATGAGGCCAACCCCTTCGGGGTTGAGAGTCGCATATATGCGCGGAATAGAAGGGACAGACCGCCGGATCCAGCAGTCAAACCACCGTCCAATTCCCCTTACGGGGAATTGCGGGTTGCGCACGCAGCACGCTAATAGACCGAAGCCGGACCGACCCGGCAGCTTCGGCCCATTAAAAGTACACGCGCGACCCAATATCCCCTTTAGGGGATATTGACTGAATCCTGGCACAGCTGGCATCACTGCCGGAGTCGAAAAGTTATTCACTTTTTTACGAAGTAAAAAAGTGAATAAAAAAAGGGCAAAAAAATTCTTCTCAACACGATATAACTTTTTTACTACGTAAAAAAGTTTATCGTTGTTGTATTCCTGAAGTTTCCCCTACGGGGAAACTTGGCGATTTGCAAAGGTCGCCGCCTTGTGGCAAGCTGTTTATGCCGCCAGAGCCAACCGGCCACGGCGGCCCGGCGAAGGCCGATCGGCCCGCCGGACACACACTCGACAGCGCCACAGAGCGCAGGAAGGAGCACACACATGAAGACCACCGCCAACACCACCGCCACCACCGCCCCGAAGGCCACCGCCGCAAAACGGCCGAAGGCCGTCCCCGTCAGCCCGGACAATGCCGGTTGGCGCTTTGCGCCGACCACGATCACGCTCGACGGGTTCACGTTCGCTTGCTCGTACAGCGTATCCCGCAAGAGCGGCGACGTCTACGCCTTCGCGAAGATCGGCGGCACTTCGTGCCGGATCCACATCGGCACCAGCAACCCGTTGTACCACGCCGCCTTTGAGGCCGCCATGGCCAATGCGGCTGCAGAGCAGCCGAAGGCTGAGCCCAAAGCCGCCCCGGTTGCGGAGCAGCCGAAGGCTGAACCCAAGCCCGTTGCTCCGGCGAAGGCTGCGAAGCAGCCCAAGGCCGCTACCCCGGCTGCAAAGCAGCCGAAGGCTGAAGCCAAGCCCGTTGCCCCCGTGAAGGCTGCAAAGCAGCCCAAAGCCGCCCCGAAGGCCGAACCTGCAAAGCAGGTTGAGCCCGCCGGCAAAGGCTGGATCGGCACCTCCATCACGGGTAAGGGCTGGGCGATCACGTTCGACCAGGCGACCCAGCGCACGAGGGTGAGTTTCACAGGCACACCTTCTGCAAAGCAGAAGGCCGCCGTTGAGTCCGCCGGGTTCTATTTCAGCGCCGCCCTCAAGACCTGGAACAAGAAGCTCACGTGCAAGGCGTACCGCGCCGCGAAGGAGCTGGCCGCCACCCTGACCGCCCTCAAGTGAGGGCGGGCGGTGCTACGCAACGAAACCATTCCCGGCACATTCGCCGTTATTGGCCGCCCTCAAAAGAGGGCGGTCGCTTTTATGCGTTGGTCTTTCAGACCAACGGCCACAAATCATTTGTGCTTGCTACGCAAGCAGGAAGGAGCCGCAAATATGCGCACACAAGATATCCTCGCCCGCGTCAATGAAGCAATTGCCCTTTTCGATGACCGGTGTTCCCCGCGTGAAACGCTCGATGCCCTTCGTAACGATCTCGAAGCACAAATCCGCACCGAAATTGCCAACTCCAAAGGAGTTGGCAACGCTGTCAAAGTGATTGAGAAAATCCTGGCCGTCACAAAGAAGGACAATCGCATGAACCTTGCCTATCCGTGGATTGACCCCCAGGGGCGTCAATGCGTCTGCAACGGGTACGTAGCATACCGGCTGAAAAATCATTTGCCCCTGCCGGAACGGCCTGACGAAGCCGGTGAGGCCATTGACCTCGACCGCATTTTCCCTGCAAGCCTTCAGGGCTGGAAACCGCTGCCTATGCCAAGCGTAAAGGAGTTACGCGAATTCATAGCGATTGAGCGCACAAAGTACACAGGACGCCGCCGGAGCAATTTTGAACCAGCTTGGGATTTTGGACCTCATGCTCCGAACGTCAATGCACTTCTCCTGCTTGACGCCGCCACGATATTTCCGAACGCCGACACAATATTCTGGAACACCCTCATAAGGCCACTCGTAATCACATGCGATAGCGGTGATGGTGTTATCCTGCCGCTTCGGAGCAGTGCCGACAAGATTCCGGAACCGCCTGCCAATGATGACGAGCGCAAAGCGATTGAAGCACAGGAAGCCAAAGACGAGCAGAATCGGCAGGAATCCCAGGAACGCCACCAGATCATTATGCAGGCGCATAAGGATTATGACGAAGCGATGGAAGCGGTACGCGCTGCCCTGGTTGCCAAAGCTGCCACAAAAGAGAGCCTTGACAAGGCAACGGATGAGGCCGAAAAAGCCACATTCACCGAAGCGTATTACAACGCCTGCGAAACGCTCGCTAAAGCAACGCTGCGGAAATATGCAGCACGCCTTATTTTCGAACCGCTATTTTGCATCGAACCCGAACAGTTTGAAAGTGTCGTGCGTGATCTGCATGTACGCGAATACACAAAGCACAACGCCGCCTAATCAATTCAATTACCCTCCCGGCCGGGCAATAGACCGGGCACAACATTGAAGGAGGACAACACAATGAACGCCAACACCACGATCACGAACATCATCCCTGGACAACTCGCAATGGACTTTGACGCCCCGGAATTATTCACAAACGCTTCCTCCCCTCTCGCCAACGCCACGCCCGATATCGTGACATTCCGCGAAAACGCCCCTGACCTCGATGATCTGCAGGTTCTCAGTTTCATTCTCACCTTATCCGCCGCACGTTACAGGGATCGCGTTGCCAATACGCTGCTGGACTATTTCGGCTCGCTGAAAAACGTTCTCGAAGCACGCCCCGAACAGCTGCTCACCGTGAACGGCATCGGCGTGAAAACGGCCAACCTGATTGCATCATTTATCCCCGTTATGAAGGCCTGGAAACGCCGTGATATGGATCAGCCACTCAAGATTGCCAACAGCCGTGAAGCCGAATCATTCTGCCTGTCATTGCTCACCGGCATCCGCAACGAGCAGTTCTGGGTTGTGTGCCTGAACGCACGGTGCGAAGTGCTCGGAAAGCGCAAGATCTCCGATGGTTCCCTGTCCGAAGTCTCCGCCTATCCGCGGATTGTCATGGAGACGGCGCTGAATTATAACGCCCACTCGATCCTTCTCACGCACAACCACCCGGGCGGAACAATGGCGCCTTCGCCGGAGGATATCAGCTCGACATTACAGCTTCAGCGCCTGCTCAACGGCGTAAGTATTCTCGTGCTCGATCACATCATTGTTGCCGGTGACCGGACATACAGCATGATCCAGCACGGCGACATTGATTATCGTGTCAAAGGCCGTTAACAACCCAAACGCGCTGAAATCATCCGCCCGCCCGTGGGCATAGTACGCGGGCAGAAAGGACTGCACCATGAAGTACGGTTATCTTTACCTCCCCGGCCTTATTATTCTGCTCATTCCCTGTATCAAGGCGTTTATTGACGCGCATAAGGAAAAGGCTGAAATGAAGCGCAAGATTGCTGCCAAAGAATCACGCGAAGCAGCACGGCGTGAAGCTATTCGCCAGCATAACGCGGATATTGCAGCAGCAAAGGAAGCAAAGAAGGCCGCTAATGATGCAGTCCCCAAACGCAAGCCTGGCCGTCCGCGCAAAATGCAACCGCCGATAGATCATTCCGGGGATAATTCACCGGCCAGCGAACCGGCTGATGAACCGCCGGAAGCGCCGGCAGAATCTCCCATAAAGATCATCACGCGCTGCGGCAACAATGCTTTCCTTGGACAATCCGTTTCCTTCACCGGCACGTTGCCCGGCATGACACGGAGTGAAGCAATCAAAGCCGTTCAGGAAAACGGCGGCAAAGCATTTGATGCTATGCCAGCTTCCACAACACTCCTGGTCGTGGGCAACAAGCCCGGCACACGCAAGCTGGACAAAGCTGACGAGTGGCCGTCCTGCAAAAAAATCACCCCGGAACAATTCTTCATCATGTTGCATCAGCCATTGACTTTCGAACCTGACGATTTCGCGTCATTCCTGGGAGCATGGCTTGCAAATAACAACGCATAAGGAGGAATACACCATGAAAACCAACACCACGCCTGAACCCCTGACCCTCACGCCGGAACAGTTCACAGCAATGTTCCTGCCGATCCTTCAAACACAGGACACAGACATAACGCCCGCGGATTATTTTGTCCACAACCTCGATACCGGCAAGCTTGAACTTCACATCACGAAGCCCACCTACAAGGCCTATGATGACGAAACCAAGCAGGCCATTTGGAGGGAATTCAAATGGTCACGTGATCGTGAGTGCTGGATTGAGCGCACGATCCCCGGTTACAAAGATCCTGAATCGCTTTGGATCTTTGCCAAGCATATCGGCCTTGCTGACGGCGGCTATTTCATCACGATGTATGCCGATAGCGCGAAGGCAGAAACAAAAGCCGATCCGGATCCAGCCAAGGACGCAGCACCCATCAAGCCCACAACGCCCGTGAAAGCCACGGAAACCGAAAAACGGACTAAAACCATTTTGCCAGCCAAGGTGAACATCGACTCCGAGGAAATATGCTACGCGCTCCATGGCTCGGACAACTATGTATCGGACCGCAAAATCCGTATCGCAGCACTCTATGCTCACAATCCCACCTCATCCGATGCAAAAGCGTTCCTCAAAGAGGAACACGGCATATCCGGACACTCTCACACTCTCAAGTGCGGAGCAAGCGGCTTCGTGGACTATGACGGAAAAGGCATGAGGATCTGGATCTGTCACTCCCATGAGGAGCTTCAGCTGAGCTGGGTTTCGGTCCACTCCTACATACGCGACATGATCAATCGCGGTGAGTACCTGAACGAAAAAGAGCAGGCTCGCTATGACGAGATCAAAAAGCAGTATCACGGAAAAGCGCCCATGCCCAACGCCCGTTATGCATACCCGCCTGTCAGAAAAGGCGCGTAAATATTCATCACACAATAAGGAGGACAACACAATGAACGCCAACACCACAATCGAAAAAGATTGGACAATCAGCATGATCGAGGCCTTATCCGAGGATGAAGCGCGCAAGATCGCGCAAGAATCCATGCAGATCAAGGAGCATACCGTCTACTTCGTAGACTTCGGCGGCTATTTCGGTTATAGCACGCTCGTGTTCATGGATGGTATGCATGTCTATCACGCCAATGATTACGAGCTTCACTTCCGAGGGCTGGACCCTGACCGTGAAGGTCTGAAAGCCCGGCTGATCCGTTACGCGGAAAGCAAGCTCTTTACCGAGGCTGAGATCACATCACCCGTACATAGCTATGACGAATACAAGCGCAAATCCGAGTTCCTGCACAACTATTATGGCATGCGCCGTCATCACGTTTCGATCTTCTACGCCATCAACCCCACCAAGGAACAGCAGGCAGCCTTCAAACGGCAGACCGCCTCAATGCATTACAACCCTGTTTGCTTCGCATACTTCGATGATCCCGCCTTCATCGAGCATCACCTGGCTCTTCATATCGCGCTGGAAAAGGCGTGGCATGAATGTCAAAGCGATTTTGACGTGCTGAAGAAAGCCTTCATTAGCGAGATGTACAACCACGAATACTGCATCAACTATCAGGCGGATTATGACACGTTAAGCGCTTTCGGAAACCTTCAATTTGCGCATGACGGCACCAAGACCGAACTGGACAATTACTTTGATCAGCTCAACTTCACCGAAACGCAGCGCAATGCATATTTAGCAGCACGTAAAGAGTACCTGAAGCAAGTAAACGAAACGGAGGAATAACGCCATGATTAATCAGATCATCACTTCCCATAACACCGAATCCAATCAGCATGAGATTACCCCAGGTCTTACGCTGGTCAAAGACGAGGAAAGCAGCCATAAGCCGTGCGTGAACATGTCGCCGGAAATGTTTGCTTCGCTCTATTGCGAAAGCACCGAAGTTCTCACCGCAGAGGACAAACTGATCCGTGCGCTGCGCCGCGCCACTGTCGCCAGCATGGAACATGCGGAGGACGATGACGGCGGCACCTGCAACTTTGACGCTCCCGTCCTCGATTACAAATCCTATGGCATAACCAAAGACGCCGCGGAGCAGGCCATCACATCCCTGGGCTTTCACTGCTACGAGTGGGAGGACTGCCTTGTGATTACGGGTTTCCTCTCCGGCCAGGGAAACAGGCGTACTCAAATGGCCGAAGCTTTCAGCAAGAGCCTGGATAGCGACGGCATCCCGTCCGGCGTGTATTACCAGATGGACTGACGGCGCCGGATCATTCCGTTGCCCGCCCGTGGGCATGGTACGCGGGCAGAAAGGAGCATCGCCCATGATCATTTGTACCGAAGCCGCACGTAAAGAGCATGCTGTCCGGTATGTCAGGGATCGAATTGACGAACTGAACCGGCAGGATCTTCGCAGCGTCTACCACAAGGATCCAGCAACCGGCATTGTCTATTACCCCAACTGTCATCCGGATGATATGTCCAACGCGGAACAGGAAAGGCTGCACTGGCAAGCCCTGCTGTCTATCCTCACAAGCGATCTTCCCTTTGCGGCAAGCACTGACCAACCGACCGACACAAATATGAGGAGGAATGCGTAATGGCATTAACATGGGATTTCAAAGAAAAATCCGGTACCGTCACCCAGGTATACAACGGTCAGGAATACACAAGCAACTTTTACGAAGGCAACGCGCTGATGATCGTCACCCATGAGTTTGTCGAAGACGGCCAGGATCTCTACACCGTGGCGTGGTTCTTCTGCGATAAGGTTCACGCAGAACGCTGCCTCGGTCTGAAAAAATGCGACGATGGCACTCAGCATAACATGTTCGACAGCAACGGACAGATAACGCATCTGACAATCTACCGCGAGCATTGCAGACAGTGGGCATTACTCGTTGACCTGTTCACCCGTGCCTTCCCGGATGCCGTGATCGATGTACGCATGAAAGCCCCTGACGGAAAGGAGGATGCACAATGACTATTTTGATCAATGACGCTGCTGATGTGAAGGATTTCCTGTGGCGCTGGCTTGGCCTTGATCGCCGCTCCATCATTTTTCACAGCATCGAAGCCGGTGATGAAAGACCGCATGTCAGCGGCGGGATCGTGGCTCGCCAGGATGATCTGCTCAACAGTGATGCTTTCGATGAACTCTGCCAGGAGCAATGTAACGCCCGTGAGATTGAGGTCTGTGACGTGATGACCTATATGGTCGGTGACGGCGAAAGCGACAGCGCGGATCCAAGCGATTGTCAGATCCTCGTGCAGCTGTCCGAAGAGCATCCCATTGCCTTCGCAGATTTCCTCGCTGAATACGCAGATGATCTTTTCACCTTTGCGCCTAAAGGACTTGTGCCCAACCCGGCTTATGAAGGAGGTGACGAAGAATGAAGTATACCGTCACATACATGCTTGAAGGCGCTGTCGATATTGAAGCCGATAGCGAGGAAGAAGCCCGCGAACGTTTCGAGGAAATGGATGAAAGCGAAAAAGCAGGTAACACATTCTGTGGTGCCTGGCAGATTGACGATGTGCGTATAGCGCACTGATTGCCGAACTAACAATATCCCGCCCCGGAGGTTACGAGGGCAGAAAGGAGAAACACCATGCAGTACACAGCCAACACCACACGCCCTATCGACCGCCGGATCGCCTTCCAACGCAAGATGGAAAAGGCCGCCGAGTGGTCACGTAAACCCATGACAGCCCGCGCCGAGTGCGCCTTCGCTGCCGCAGCAGGAACAATCACGTTCCTGCTGTTTGTTATTGCTTCCGGCATCCTGTTCTGAAAGGAGGACAAACGCAATGCTTAATGACACAAACCGCATCAGGCCCGGTGACAAGATCCGCGCCCTGGGTTATACCTTTACCGTTGCCAAGATCCTTACGCAGGATTATTATGGCGACCGTGAGAATGCCGGCAGCTCCGATTGCTGGGGCTATGACATTGAATTCAAGGATCCTGATGGCCGCTATCATCATTGGAAACAAAACGAAGATAACGGTGTTCTTATACGGGCATAACCCGCAAACGCCGCGAAACCATTTCATGTGTGTATAAAATAGACTTGCCGCTCGTTTGGTGGACGAGCGGCATTTTTGTTTTCTATGGCATCAGTGTCAGGCAACTTTCTTCGGACGACTGAAAAACTAGATCCCGCAAAATATAGGATGACATCCATTAGTTGAGCCTCGATCATAAATCAATGTGTCCAAGAATCTTGATATATCAATAATTGATATCTAATCCTTTTAGGCCAAGACTTGCTCCTATGCATATTAGTCTTTGGCCAATTTTTCCAATGTTTTCAAATCCATAAAAACTAATTCCACGCTAGAAGAGCCATTATACTCTTGGAACAACATCTTATATTTTTCTGTTTCCTGTGTTGATATTTCATTATCTGTTACAATCAATAATATGTATCTTTGAGTACGATTGGTAGTCTTTTTGTAATCCTCAATAGTCCTACGTGTTCTTTCCGCAAATAGTCGTAAACGTTGTGGAATTTTATGGCTGTCTTTGAAATACATTACTTGTCCAACTAGATCGACATCATTATCCTTTGATAGTCCAATAATATCATAATCGAGATTATTAATTCGCATATCGCGTTGAATAGGTGCATAATATGATGCATACATCTTTTTCAAGTATGCATAGAACAAATCTTCAACATGTGCATAGGTACTATAATTTGCTGCGCCACTTATTTTCTGATAAAACTCTTTGAGTGGATCTGTAATTGGGTTCTTTTTATCGTCCTGCTCTTTTTCCTCCCTTTCTGCACTTTTTCCTGATTCATCTATATCAGTATATGGTTTATCCGGGTTGATAGCTGAGGAAGAAGAACTATCTGGCGTCTGATCAGGATCAGACCCATGCTTTTCTTCTGCGTCTTCATTATGATCATTGTCATTCTTGGAATTCTCGTTTTTCTCCGAATTCGGTTCTAGAATTGTTACTTCAACTTTATTGCGTATCTTTTCTTCTTTCTCCTGATTTGTCATTTGCTGGAATTTAGACTCAAGTTTCGCCTTTTTTACTTCCTCGTCAAGCTTTTCATCCAGTTTCTTCTGTGTTTTTCTCCACCATATTAATCCAAATCCTAACGCAACAATTCCTAATAACATTGGTACAATAAGCACCCATGACGGTAATTTGAGAATTGTGTCTGAAAGATAATCTTTCAGCGAAAGGACATTCTTAGAGGTCTCAGAGAGAAGATTATAATCCTCCTGACTAATAAGTACAGGCTCTGCGTTATATAGAAAAACAAATGCAACAATTGGGAAAACAATGAGAATAATACCTAAAGAAACGAGGAATTTATATAAACTATCATATACTAAATTCTTCATGGCTATTATTCTCACTTTCAACGATTACTTATCAGTATTATTATGCCATCATTTTTGCAAGCTGTTTGCTTTTTTTTCGTTTTCATATGGTTTTGCATTGTTTAGTTGTAGAAAACTTCAAAAAAAGAAGGGGCAACTCCGCATAGGAACGCGCCTCTTCCGCACTTTGTCATAATTGGGGGTTGTGTTAAACTGTCGTTTGATTTTTTGCTTCCTATTATATACGATGAGAAAGCACCTTGCTTAGTTCGCTACGTTTAACCATGGCTTATTATGTCAAGCTCAGTCCATGCATCAATAAATACACTTACTATTTCACTCCAATTAAACAAGTTGACTCACAATAATATATATGCTATTTTATCAAAGTTAGAATCTGCGTTTCATATACTCATTCAAATACATATTGAGGGGTTGCTTTATGGAAATAAAGTATCAGGTCTTTATATCATCAACTTATGATGATCTTCGGGAAGAGCGCAATAAAGTCCAGGATGCAATCCTCTCTATGCATCACTTCCCTGTAGGCATGGAATTATTTGGTGCTGCCAACGAGGAACAATGGGAAATAATCAAGGAAACAATTGACACATCTGATTATTATGTTCTTATTGTTGGTCATCGTTATGGCACGGTAATTGAAGATGGTCCCGATGCCGGTATCAGTTATACAGAAAAAGAATTCAAATATGCAAAAGAGAAAGGAATTCCCATCCTTGCCCTCTTAATTGATAAGAGCGTACCCGTTTTACCTGATTATGTTGAGAAAACGCACACCAGGGCGTTTGATAAGTTTAAATCAGCCGTCAAAAAAGGACGAAACGTTGATTGGTGGAAGAATCCAGACGATCTCGCACAGAAAGTTACAGCTGCTCTATACAAACAAATTGAAAGAACACCTCGCCCCGGTTGGATCCGAGCAGATTCCACAAGTTCCAAGAACACTCCTCAATATTTCAATATAATCAGCGGAGAAAACCAACGTTTACATGACAGAAACGCAGAATTGGAAAAATCAAACGCAAGATATTATGACAATTATGCGGAATTAAAAAAGAAATATGAGGTATTATTATCATCACATAAAGATTTAGAAAATAGGTATGAAACTCTATATGCTGACTTAGAAGAAAGCAAATCGCGCAATAGAAAAGAGCCCACGAAACCTTCCACATCTTCTAACTCAGACGAGTCCTCCGCATCTACAACGGCAAACACATACTATCCTTCAGCTAAGCGCGATCCTTCTATGCAATCGGACCCTCTCGAGTATTATCCTCACATGAATCCCCGACATAATGCTGTTCCTAATGTCATAAAACCTTCACTTTCTCATCTGCTTGACAATGCATTGGAAGCATTATCAGATTACAAAATGCTTCTAGAAAAAAGATACTGTCCCAACTTTAAACTTGTGGAGGCAAAGAATCAATTTAATCTTACGATGAAAGCTCTCGATGAACGGGATTTATCTGATACGGATTATAAACATCTAATGCTTCATTACAATAGTTTTCAATCAGCTTCTAATATGTATAAAACACCCTTGATCATCATTGGAGCGTTGGAGCAAATACAGGATTGTCTACAATCGCTGCGAAAGAAATACCGTTAAGTTTTATGCTACAGCACAATGACAGTTTGTTTTAATACCTATCATTGTTTCATGTATTTATTTGGCATATTCACTTGTTTTTCATTTTTCCCTCACTCTCTTCCCCGCCAGCATATTAAACTTCATCAAACTCTCGTCAATATTCTCCTGCACCACGCCTATATACACCAGCGTTTCCCGCTGGTAACTGTGACACAATATCCGCTGTAAACTCACCACATCGCCGGTCATCTTGTAGTAGTGGTATCCGAAAGTCTTCCGCAGCGTATGGCAGCCGATCCTGTCCTGGATCCCCGCCTCCCGCGCAATGGCGTTGATGATCTGATAGCACCGCTGCCGCGTGATCGGCCTTCTTTTATGCGTAATGGTATCCTGCTGGCGGCTTTGGAAGATATATTCGTCGCTCTTCCGTCCGGCCAGCAGCCGGTTGATCTCTCTCCGTGCCGGCGGGTTGATCAGGATCCGTGCCTCTTTCCCGGTCTTTTTTGCCTTCATCTGCGCATAGTCTTTCCCTCGCAGATCCTCCACCTTAAACCGCCGGAAATCGCTCACCCGCAGGCTGGTATTAAAGCCGATCAGCAGGATCAGTTCCCAGCTGACCTCGCCGGTCTTCCGGGTCTTGTCGTGCCTCCGCGCTATTTCATAGCACTTGTTGAGTACGTCCAGGTCGCGTATAGGCTGTACTGTTTCCATTGTGTTTTCACCCTCCATTATTATGTCAATTACATATGGCAGAAAAAAAGAAAGCCCCGTGATGGTTGCCATGCGTTTCCGCACATCACGGGGCATATATGTTGAAAAATAGCCCGCCTTGAACCTCCGCGCAGTAGAAAAACCCGCATGCGTCCCTGTCGTCACATGCGGGCAAAAGCCTCCGCTTCAGCAGGCGGGCAGGCCGCCTGTCCGGTGCCGCCGCCCTGGCCTTATAGGCCGGATAATGTCTGTATTATTTGTTTTCCAGCTTGGAAATCGCCACTTCATACCCGCCCATGGCCGCCAGCGCGACAATGACCGAATTAACAGCTGTCAGCAGTCCGCTCTGGATCGTCAGTCCGGCGGTAAACAGCGTGGCAAGCAGGCTGATCACCAGGGCGATAATGTAAACCACAATGCGTGTCGGAATTTTCCATATCCGATCCAGTGGCAGCTTGAGCAGCTGCACAATGAGCATGGTTGCCAGGGTTGCTCCGGCGATGGTTGCCAGGTAATCCCAGCTGAAAGGTTCTGCAGGAAGCGCGCCGCCAGCTACGGCGGTATATTCCTCCGCCACCGCCGCCGCACAAAATAACATGGTCATCGTCATGATCAGCATAAGGCAAAAATAGATCTTCTTCATTGTTCATTCCTCCTGTTTTTATTGTTTGAATTGTTCTGCATCGGGGCAATCGGTCGCTCCGTGAGGTAGTTGTTCAGTTCCTCCGTCGCGCTGTCCAGTTCATCTGCATTCCCGTTGTGCCGCTGATGATTAAGGGTTGCAATTGTCCCCCGTGCCAGGCAGGTAAACCCCCGCTGCATGTCCCTGATATTGTTGTCAACACTTTCGAGAGTCGATTCAATGCGTTCCAGCGCTTTCTCATGTTCCGCGCTCTGCTTTTCGGCATTCTCGATGTGGCGTTTGTCGTTGTCCAGCTTCCGGTCAATCTCGGCAAACTTGTCCTTCATCGTGGCCGTCATGCTGTCCGTCACCTTCTGGCTGATATCCTCCGCCAGGGCCGACACCTTTTCCTGGAAAACGCTCTCCGCGATGGCCCGCATTTCATCCTGTTTGCGCTTCTTCTCGTCACGGTTGATCTGTACCACCTTCCACACCGTCGCGATGGCCGCGCACAGAACAACGACTACAATCGCCGTTACCCACAGCATCCACGGAGCGACCCCCTGATATGTCAACTCCTTTACCTGTTCCATTTCCATCACCCCCTCCCGACCTTGTTCACGATTTCGCGAACAAGTTTATCCAGCACCGGGAGCATCGCTGCCGCGGCAGCTTCCGTCATGGTCAGCGTAATGGAGATTGTCTTGTTGTCCCATTCCGTTTCGCTGATCGCCGCCGGAGCATCGCCGTTATCCGGATTGGAAGGCGCGTCATCCGCAACATTCACGAATTCGCCCTTCACGAATCCCGTCACGGTACGGTTGCCTTTCTGGTAGCTGATCTTGCACCAGTCTCCGCTTTCCGCCAGCACCGTTACCCGTGTTCCCTGGTTCAGCTTGTCCTGAAGGCCGCCGTCAGCCACTTTGCGGATATTGATCGGGCTATTGGTTTTTCCGCCTTCCAGAATCGCTTCATACATGCCTGTCACCTCCTGTGTTTCGTTTTTATTTCCGGTCGAGGCATTCTCGCCGGTGATCTCCGCCAGCTGGCGGTCAATCGCTTCTCCGTAGGTAAATTTGCTGTACAGGCCAACCTTGTTCCACCCACCGTTTATGCTCTTCCCGGCAAACTTGCTGGTGGTCACATGTTCCCGTACGCTGCTGCTGTGTATAGCGCCGTCACCGTAGTTCCATTTCTCCGGCGAATTCGCTCCGGCGTCCCTGGCCCGCTGTACCATGTCATCCCCGCTGCGGTCTGTGTTGATCCCGATGTGTTTTGCATTCCCCAGGCCGTCATGGTACCCGCGCTGTTCCTCACCCTTGTCAAAAGCGTGAATAAAAAGCAGCGCACCTTTCGGTATGCTGCCGAACACCTTCTTGCATTCTTCCGGACTTCCGACCCATCCGTTTTTCATCACTTCACGGTACCAGGCGTTACTGCCCTTCAGATCCATCATCAGACCCACATCGCGCATGGAATTCTCTACAAACGCCTGGCAATCCATTTCCGAGTATTTTCTGCCCAGGTATTTATCCCCGGCCAGGCTCAGTGCCTCCGCGCTGTATTTGCCCATTGAAACACCTCCTTAGCATGAAAAAACGCCAGATCGAAACCTGACGTCCTTTGATTATTTATCTGTCCCTGAAATCAGTACCATCGCACCAGCCGGACCTTTATATTCGGGTACGGCGATCCTTGTAAAGTTTTCATGGATTCATTGGAAAATTCAGCAATAGATACGCCCCCCAAAAGAAGCAAAGGCTTTGAAGAAGAATAATAGTACCTGGCATAAAAACACACCGGCAGCCTGGGAATCTGGATATCCCATGCCTGCGTCTCCGGGTTATAGCCCTTCCTTTTGCTATAGTTCCTACTTTGAACATTCATCAACACGTTCAATTCATCCCTGGAAGGAAGGAACCATTTGCCCTTGGTCACCGGGCCTTTCATCTCATTGATATATTTCCATATGGCCCGATAGCCGTTTGCACCGCCCCCTAGCAGGTCATCACTCCGTGCCGCCTCTATGCATCGTTCTGTGTTGTTTTCCCCTTCCCCAAAGCCCACAGCTCCATAGCACGAAGCCAATGCGTTACTATTTCCCTCTTCTGCCCACAAAAGACTGTTTGCGGTCTCTCCTATGTCGTCATCACTCACCACCAGAAACCGGCCTGGTGTACTGCTATCGGGCCTGTCATACACCACCAGTCCCGTCGCGGGATCCACATGATAATCCTCATCATCGGGTTCAATCCTCGGTTCCACCGTCACATCGCCCTGGAAACCCAGCCGGTAATCAAAGAAGATCGTCCCTCCGCCTTCCACCCTACGGCCGATATACCCGTAAGGCGCGACCTTGTCCGGATGCAGCTGTAAATCCAGTTTGTCCGCCTGTTCCCTTTCAATTGCCAGAGCCAGCATTTCTTCAATCGTCGCCGGTGTCCACTCCGCCTGGTTCCACCCGCTGACAACATAATTGTCCCCCGGCGCGTCCGCCCCGCTGTAGCGGTACAACACGTCCTCATGCATCCGGAAATCGTCCCGGCGGATGTGCTCCCCTGGTTCAAACTCCTTCGCCAGAGAGCCTGCGTGTGCGTGCAGCACCCGGTCGATTATCTGCATATCCCTGTTCAGGCTGTGCTCAGCCTGAACAATGCGCATCTTCTCTCTGTCATTTTCATATTGTGTCAGGCCGTAATGCGTCGTTCCCGTCATTCTGTCCTCACCTCCCAATCTACCGTCACAAAGTCGCGCCCTATGTCGTAATAGGTGTATAGGCATTCATTCCATGCCAGGTGTATGTACCCGCTTGATCTGTATTGGTCATCCCCCGGAGCATTCATCCGGATCTCCTCAATCTCGATGCTGCTGTTCTGGAAATAATATTTGACCGTATTGTTCACATCATCAAGGTCAAGCGTTCCTCCAAACGGTACCTCATCAAGTTTCAGCCGTATCCGGTGCTGTATTTCCGCTGCAAGCCGTGCCCTTTCCGCAGTTGTTTTTTCTCCCCGCAAAACAGCTTTTACTTGCGCAAAAACCCATCTCTCCGCGTTCGCCGGTCGCGAAAACCTGACAGTAACATCCTTCTCGCCGTCCCAGATCGTTTGCTTGATATCGCCTACTGTCGGAACTCCCGGCGCCTTGTTGTCAATAATCGCCCGGGCAATGGAGCTTTCATCCCCGCCCTTCACAAAGATCGCCAGGCTGTGTGCCGGTACCCCGTGTGTGTCTTCCCAGTCCTTTTCATTGGCATAGGCATAGACTTTCCTTACACCGCGGATATGATGCACGGCAGATTCCAGTCTGCCCGCGTAATTGAAGGGAACATCATAAAACGCGTTGAAAAAGTCATCCGGCCACACCAGATCATCTATCAGCCCCAGTTGTCCCCTGATCGTCTCTGCCAGTCGGCACATGTCCTCCGTCTTTACCAGGTAATACCTCGGCTGTTCGTCCATCAGAAGCCCACCCCCGTCGCCAGTCCGATTTCTTTCAGGGTGATCCTCCCGTCTTGCCCCACCGCCAGAATTTTCCCGGCGTTCTCTGGTCCCTGATCCACCGTGACATAGTCACTCAGTGCCTCTTCCATCGCGTGCCGCGTCACCAGGGCGGAAGGATCTATCGTCACCGTCAGCTCTCCCGTGCTGTCTATGTCCCATACCGCCACCAGGTTAAACGCGTAATCCGGAAAAGCCGCCCGGGAGGGAATGCTCAGCCCGTCTCTATCCTGATACAGCGCCACCATCACGCTCTGCCCGTTGATCGTGGCAAAAACGCCAACCTCCTTTATCAGGTACTCCATATCCTGCGGTGGGATAAAGATAGACAGCTCCATTCCGCCGTTCACAATCCGTTTCCGTTCTATGCTGCCTCTGCCAACCTCTTCCACCAGCGAAATCCGCTGCCGGGCATTGGCCGGGTTCGTGTATCCCGTCCCGATCTTCACCTCGTTGATATTCAGCTGGCTGCCGCTGGCAATCACCCTTTCCAGCGCGGCGTTCCCGACGTTTGTAATCACTCCTGTCCAGCCCATGTTCTCCCTCCTTCTTATTGCAGTTTCCGTATATCCCTGCGCTGCAGGGTACTGATCGTCATGTCCTCAATGTCCCTGATCGTTGACGTGTAGGCGTCCGGGATCATCGTAACTTTGTCCACCGTGCCCATGCTCGCGATCCCCGTTGCGCCGTGCATCGTGTTCCGGGTCTCTCCGCCATAGAAAATAACGTTCCGCAGCAGGCTCCGTACATTCTTTGCCTTCTCAACCGATGCTCGGATCCACGCCTCGCTTGCGGCTGTTCTCAGTCCGGATACAATCACGTCGAAGTAGCCCGGCTCCAGCTCCGCGTCAAACCACTCCGCCACCGCGGCTCTGTAAAAATACGCGCCGAGGTATTGCTTGATTCCCTCCGCCGTCCCGTGGCATTTGTAGTAGTCATAGGCGTTTTTAATCCATCCGCGCTTGGCGTCAATATCCGCCTTATAGTCATACAGGCAGTTATACTCCCACGCCATCTCGTCCAACCGCCACTCCGGCATTTTGTCTATGTCCAGCAGGGCGTCCAGCCCTTCCTGGCATCTGGCGAGGAAGTAGTTCAGGCACGCTTCCAATGCCTTCGCCATCGCGTATCCGTTCCTGTCTGCCAGGACAAACCCGGGCAGTATTTCTTCTATGCTGTATGTGATCATTCGTTTATCACCGCCAGCGTAATAGTCCCGGAGCAGTATTCGTTCGCGCTGATCTCCGTATACTCGGCTTTCCCGCCGTCAAACTCACAGCCGGAGCCAAGTTCAACCCGGCTGCACCCGGCGTTATACAGCATTGCTTTCAGCTTATCCGGATTAAATGCCCTGCCGATGGCCTGATCCTGCCATTTCTGGTATTCATCAATGGCCCGCGCCAGAGCCGTACTGATGTTCTGCCCGTTATACACCGCATAGTTGACATTGAGCACATAAGGTCTCGGCGTCGCAAGCGACACCGTCACCTGGTCGTTCAGCGGCCTCACGTTGTCCGCGTTCAACGCATCCTCAACGGCCTGGATCAGCGCAGCTGTTCCCTGCTCTCCGGCTGGCAGGATGTAAATGTTCACCTTGCCAATGCCGCCGTTTACGGCAACCGCGTCCAGGATCTCGGAGCTGACCTCTTTCGCCGCTTGTTCATACTGATCTGCCGGGCCGGTTGTCACCGCCGTCAGTCCGTGCTGCCGGATCCGTTCCCTGTATGTCTCGTCGTTTTCTTCGTTCTGGCCGCCCACTGCGTCCGTCAATACAACAATGCTGTTGATCGCATCATCCGGAGACAGCAGATCCATGCTCATTCCGGCAAGCAGTCCATTTCCCGCCGCGCCAGACGTGCTGGCCGTGATGGTCGCCGTATGGGTCTCCTGCAGACCGGTCAGGGTGATCTCTTCATTCAGCGTCCACATAATGCTCCCATCCTGCGTCATCGCTGTTCCGGTGGGAATAACAGACGGCTCACCCGTGGCATTTGTCGTAATGGATACCGTTGCCGTCGCCGGCATCGCCTGGATCCGGTAGCAGCCTCGTTTTTCTCCATAGATATCAAGATAGTCACGTACCGCATAGCGAAGGGTATTCATCCGCAGCGCGTTATCGATCCCCGCGAAAGCCTGGATGATAATCTGTTGCATTCCCCGCAGAAGCATTTCTTTTTCATCGCCGGGATAGAGAATATCGCCGCCCGCGCCGATATAAGCCATCACCATTTCCTCCCAGACCGCACCTTCGTCATAGGTCAGATAGTGCAGTTCGGTGTTATCCATGCTTTCTTCGCCTCCCCCTGCTCACCTATTGTGATTTCGATGATACAATGCACAATCGTTTCACCGCTCTCGTCCTGTTCCAGCCAGCCTTCCACAACCTCCGCGTCCGGCTCCCACAGCATCACCCGGTCAAGTTCCTGTGTTATAAGGGCCTGTGCCTCGGCCAGTGGAATATCAAATATGCCGGGATCGAGCCCTCGCTGTCTGTCATAGGGGATCTCGTTTCTCCGGCACATCAGGAGGTTCTTGGCATTGCGGATCGTGCGCTCAATCATGTCGCTTTTCATTGTGCTTTCAAAGTCCAGCGGTAGATTTCGACTGTCTATTTCATACTGTGCCACTGCCGCGCCTCCCTTACTTTTTTAGCTTGACAATGTTAAGCAATTTGTTTTTAACCTGGTTAATTCTGTTGGTAATCCCGGTGAGCAGGCTGTTCTTTTTTGCCGTCTGCTGCTGCTTGGCTGCGGTAGTCACTCTTCCTTGTGTCTGGTTGGATGCTTGGGACTTTGTTTCACTGGCCCAGTGTGCCGTTTTGGGCACCTTCGCCCAGGCGTTTTTTCGTGCCGCGTCCTTGGATGCGTTGCTGTATCCCGTCACGGATGAAACCGCTCCGCTGCTCCCGCTGTAATAAACCGTCACGGAATACTTATATCCTCCGCTGCTCTTGTTCCCTCCGCCTCCGCTGCTGTCCAGGCCCGAAAGCTTGCTGGCCATTTTCAGCGTCATACTCACTTCGCAGCTGATCCATGTTCCCTTGGGGGTCATAATGATCTTCTGCGCCTTGGCGTTTGTCAGCATCATTACGCATGTCACAAGCTTTTTGTTGTTCGAATAGATATAGCCGGTCTGGCCGTTAGCACCGTAATTGACAAGCTTCATAGCCTCCTGCTTCACATCGCTGATTCCCAGCCGCTTGTCAAAAAAAGCTGTCAGGCTGATTTCGAACCCCTTGCTGTTCTTCTTGGATACGTACTTGCTCCGTTCGTTTTCCTGATCCTGTGTTTCCACACTTCCGCTCACCGTCAGGTTGGAAAAGCCGCGTACTTCCTTGGCATTCGCGTAGAACTTCACATCATGCCACTGTATGATCGGATCGCTCATCTTCTCACTCCTTCCATGGAGCTGTTTCCGGTGCGGCCTGTGCGCCTTCCGCCGGAATATCAATCACGGGAAGCAGCCATTCTTCCCCTCCGGCCATTCTGGCTTTCAGCGCCAGCTCCGGATTTGCGCAAAGCAGTTCCGCCGCGTACTTTTCATCCCCGAAAAGATCCAGGGCAATACTGTCCGCCGTTTCTCCCGCACTGGCCGTGTAGCTGTATCCGCTCATTTCCATCAGGGCCACCTCCCTTCATCAGGTGTAAACTTCCACCGCGTCACGCATTTTCTTGTTCTCAAACCATTCCTCCAGCCTGCGCTTGTCATCCTGCAGCACCTTTTCAACTCCGTTGGCGTCTGCCGCGTTGATCGTTGGGCTGTAAACAATGGTTGTGGGCTGGGTCTGCGGGTTTGCGTTCAGTCCGCCAAACCGTGAAAGCAGTTCCGGCCAGGTAAACCCGCTGGCCGCCCGCGCCGCGTTCAGCAGTTCAGCCGTCCTTTCCGTGTGCGCTTCGGGGATCGCCCACTCAGCCTGTCCCGGCACCTCGCCGAAGATCGAAGCCTCCGTGGCGCGTCCGCCCTCTGCGAACATCTTCTTTCCGGTAATGTTCACCGTGATCGTGCGTCCGTTCTGGCCTTCAATCAGGGCTCGCAGCTGGCTCACATCGCCTGTCACCATTTCCGTCAGCAGCTTCCCGTCTTCGTCATATATCTTTGTGTGCAGATCTGTCGCATCACCGTCCAGGTATTCAACCAGCCTTCTTCCGTCCTCCGCGTCAATCGTTGCGGTTAATTCTGTGCCTTCCGCGCCAACTTTTACTTCTATTCCCTGTTCTTCCAGCTGGGTCAGCCTGTCTTTTGCACCGTCCGTTCTGTTCACAGGTTCAATCGGCACCGGCACAGGATCAACCTGCACGTTTTGGGGTATTTCCGGTGTGATCGGCAGCCGGTACTTTTCCGGGTTTTTGCTTGCTTCTCCGTAGAGCAAATCCCATATTGCGAAGTAGTTCAGCGCTGTATCTCTCGCAAACCACTCCTTGCCCTTGGCTACGGCTTCCAGGTCATATGTGGAAGATAGGGATTCGTAGATCGTGTCCCACATAATCTTGGACACGTTATCCATCCTGTCTTTCGCTATGCTCATGTCGTAACCTACCATCGGCACTTTTCCGGACGCATTATCTGCCGCGTTCTTTTTAGCTTCTTCTCCAATGACCGTCAGCAGACCGTAAACGGATTCCTTGCTCCGTCCAAGAAGGTCAATCGTTGCTTTCGCATCCGCTACGCTCATGTCACCCATGCCGAACAGCGCTTCAAAGGCGTTTTTGTTTTCAGCAGGCATCCATCCCGGATCCGATCCCCTTTGGTTTGTGTTGACAAAATCCGCCTGCAGCCCCAGTACATCGAACCATCCTATATCCGGCAGCTTGTATGGAATGCCAAAGTTGTTGATCAGCTGTTCCATTGTGTAGAACTGTCTCAACCTGGCAGCGGATGCTTTGTCACCATTTTGCTCGTAATAGGCAATCTTATTGGCAACTTCATCAATGCCGCCCATAGACAGCATCATCAAACCCAGCATTTGACCAAGCTGAGCCCTGTCGCTGCCGGTTCCCCATCCTCCGGCATATTCACTGTCGCCCATGCTGTTCCGCAGCATTACATTGATTGCTTCCGCGTCCAGCTGCCCTTCCTGGTACATCCGGGCATACTGTGCCAGCAGATCATAGTTTTCCCGCTGCCCGCTGTTGGCAATCTGACTGTCCCAAAGGGTGAACAGGAAATCATCCCAGGCCATGGATGTTTTCTTCTGTTCCTCTTCGTACCTCGCCTTTACACCGCGCAGCGTTTCCTCATCCGCCCCGCGATACTCAAGCCGGTAATACTCGTTTTCAAACCGCTTCTTCTGTTCAGCCAGAATTTCGTCCCGCTCTTTTTCTGCCTCCCCGGCAATGTCCTTGATATCTTCCAAGCTGGCTGTCTGCGCCTGTTCCAGCCAGCGGTTCTGTTTGATATAGTTTTCCTCCGCCGCCGCTTCTTCCGCGGCGCGGGCCACCATATCGTTGTATTCACGCATCACTTTGAGGATTTTGTTATATTCTTCCTCGCTGATTGCACTGTCATCCGCAAACGCATCCATGATGGACTGCCGCATTCTCTTGCCGATATCCTCAAGCTGCGCCTGGTTTTCCAGGTACTCTTTGTTTGTCAGCTCGATGATTCTGTCATACATCGGGTTATCGATGCTTTCCGCATCCCCGCCGCCAAACAATGCTGTCCAGTATTCGCCGCTCCCGCTGGCCGCGCTGTATATCGCCTGTTCGACATATTCATACATCTGGCTGCCCAAGTTCAGCAATCCGGCCAAATCGTCCTCTGTCAGCTTGGTATTCGTAATCATCAGCGAAAACAAATTACTGCTGAAGGTGCCGCTTGCTTCCTGATAGTTCGTTTTGGCCGCTTCCAGCGCCCTGGCAAATTCGTCCGTGTATGTGTAGGCATTGCGGAAATCTTCGCCTAGCGCGTGAACATAGTTCTTGATCTCCGTGTTGTCCAATTCCATATTGCCGAAGTTCTGGGAAAAATCATAATCTTCCAGCTGCTTGATCGCCGCCGCAGCCGCAGCCAGGGCAACAAGGCCGAGGCCGATGCCGCCAGCGGGTCCAAGGATATGCCCGATCAGCCGGAATGCACCGCCGGCCATCATTAATCCGGGGCCAGCTGCCGCTATCACTTCCAGACCGGACACCAGCGCAGAAAACTTGCCTTCATCCATCTCGGCAATGTCATCAACAATCCCGCCTACGCCTTCCATCACATCGGATAATTGGTCGTTCAATTCTTCACCGACAACCTGCTTCAGGCGTTCAATCTTGCTCTCGAAGATCTCTGTCCGCCCGTACAGGGTATCCATCATGGTTTCTGCGGCATACTCGCCGTATCCCTCCGCATTTCCGGCAAGCAGCTTGTCCCGCAGTTCAACTGCGTTCTGAAGGGCGGTCACAACGTCCAGTGCGCCGGTTATACCGCGGTTTCCGAAAATAGTACCGAGAACACCAAGCGTTGTCTGGTTCTTTGTGATGTTCTCATACCCTCCGGCAATTTCTGCAAGCACCTGTCCCAGGCTCGCGTAGATATCGATGATCGGCTTGGCCTGTCCGTTGTCCTGAAAGGCACTGAATCCATAGGATTCAAGCAGATCCAGCGCCTCCATCTTGCTCGCGTCTTCGCGGATTTCCCGTATTTCCTCTTCCGTCGCCCCCAACTGCTCCATCACCTTGCTGGATACGCCGCTGGGCGCAAGGATACGCATCATGCTTGTCCGCAGGAGCGTAGCTGCCGTACTGCCCGTTTCACCCATGTCATGCATCAGGCCGATCAGGGAAAACAGTTCTTCCTTGGAGTCTGTAAAGCGCATGGTCGCGCCCATCTTTTTCATGGCGTCCCCGAAGTCCTGCACATTGCCGGTGGAGCTGTTTGCCGCGTAAACCCACATGTCTATGAATTCACCCAGCTCGTCATAAGGCACATCGAATGCCTTCATGGTTTTGGTAATGTACATCAGCGCGTCACTCAGATCCATGCTGCCCGCCTGGGCAAGCTCCATCGCAACCGGTATTCCGTTCAGTATTTCGTCCAGGTTCCAGCCCGCATGCGCCGCCTGGTTAATTGCGCTGGCTACATCATCCGTGTGGAAAATGGTCGTGGCTGCCCATTTTGTCGCTTTGGCGTTCAGTGTGTCCATGGCGTCAGCCAGTTCCTTTGTGTTGCGCCCGTGACTTGTGGACAGCGCAACCTCCGCCTCATGCATGGACTTTTCATAGTCTTTGTATACTTCAGCGCTTTCCTTGCCGAAATTGATCAGTTCCCGGCTTGTCCCGCCGATCAGGGATCCAAGTTCCGTCAGCGTCGCGCCAACTGCCGCAAACCCGTTGCCGACCTTCGCGTTGATGGCAATAATGGTTTCAAGTGTCTGGCTCGCCATATATTCACATCCTTCTTACGCGGCATGATCCGTCATAATCTGCCAAGTATCTTCCCGTTTCCATCGTTAAACATAAAGAAATACACCTTGTCTTCCACCTGGTATACGGTATCATCCGTTCCCGTTATCACACGGGAAACCAGCCCCGGCCGGTCAAAATTCCTCACCCGGTATCCTCCGGCAGCAACCTCCATGATCTGCCCTCTTTCAATCGTCGCACCGGTTATGATGTTATCCTGTTTTCCCATCCGCACACTCCTTATACAACTGTCAGGATGCAGCGATGCATTGTCGCACGGCTTGTACCTTCCTTCAGATCGTGTTCCACATCCTCAATCAGCCATTGTCCGTCTGCGTCCGTCCCGCCGGTAATGTCTATCCGACTCATGGCCGTCCATGCCGGACAGAACGTGCTCCGGATCGTCATACTCTCGCACTTCCGGTTTTTCTCCTTCAGCAGGTTTCTTGCCCACCGTGCAGCCTGGATATTATTCAATGCCGGATATTCAGTAATCTCCTGTGTTGCGTGTGTCACGCTTACTTCTTCATCCGTTGCCTTCCCTGTTGCGTAAGGCGTAGTGATGATCATTCCCCGGTCTTTAGCTCCGTTCCGCCGGTAATCTGTTCCGTCCTGATCCGCGCTGATCGTAATAATTCCCACCGGTGTTCTTTCCTGTGCCCAATCAAGGCCGATCAGCGCATACCGACCGTTGATGCATTTCAGCCTGGCTCCTTCCAGCAGTGCCAGCCGGTGTAGGAAGGCCGCGCAGCATTCGTTCTCCTGCTGGATATAGGGAATCCGTTGTCCGCCATCTATCCCGAAAAAGCGAAAATCCATGCCTGTCTGAGCCGCGCATTTCCGCAGTATTTCCTCAATTGTTTTGTTTTCAAAACTATCCCACCGTTTTTTCCTCGCCTTGCACGGCAGTGCTGTTGCCAGCACACGGTATTTTCCGTTTCCCGGTGCAATAGTGTTCAGGTACAGGATCCCGCTGTCCCATCCGTCCCTCTTTACGCGGATCTCGTCATCCTCCGCCGGTCCCCACCGGTACCAGCTTTCCGCGTTTTCAAATTCAATATCAAGCCCGTCGCAGCGTCCCCCGCAGGTGTCCCGCGCCACGGCTTTTCTGATCATCACATACTCTGTAATGTCTTTGTCCTGCCAGATGATGTTCACGCTGCTTCACCTCTTGAAAAAAGGCGGTGAGTATTCCCCACCGCCTGTCTGTCATTCTCCGCCGTTCCGCCGTTTTTCCATCACATCGCAGATCACCTGCAGCATCCTGTAAAACTGCCGTATGGTCATGTCCATAAAGGATGTAACGGGTGTATGCGTCAGCATGGAGGCCATCACGGCTTTTTCGAGATACGCATTCGCCCCGCCCTCCGCGAGGCGTTGAAAAAAAGCGTGGCAATTTCCACCGCTTCCACGCTGTCTGTCATACCGATTTCGCCCACAATGTCCTGCATATCCAGCCCCTCTGTCTGCTTGGCCGCGGCCTTGGCAAACAGGGCAAGAGCCTGCCGCTTTGTAATGTTGAAAGAGTTCACGGCATTCGGATCGCTGTCCATGGCATCCGTGTATTCAAGCCCTTTCAGCACCGTAAAGTCATATTCCAGCTCTTTATATTCTGTTTCATGCACGGTGATCGGCGTTTCCAGCCTGATCTTTCCTTTCCCTTCGGCAATGGCCGCGTTCGCCTCTCTGATCATTTCCCGCTGTTTCTCCAGGTTTTCCTGGATGGTCTTTTGCAGATCCTTCCTTGCCTGGTCAATTGCCGCCTTCTCTTCTTCCGTTCCGGCGGCGGGTACCGGCTGTCCGGTTGTTTCGGGAGCAGTCACGTTCTTTTCTATCGCACCGTTTTTCTTTTCTTCCATGCTGTTCACCTTTCTGTTTAATCAAAAGCAGGAAAGGCGCGAACGTTCGCGCCTTCCCTGCAGTTGTCTTACTTCAGCAGATTATCCACATCGGATGTGCAGTTCTTTCCGTTGAACTTGATCAGTCCGGCCATCGCGTCCGCGATCACCGTCACCTTTCCGTCAACCTCTTCCTCATACCGCAGCACGGAATACTTTTCGGTGCTGCCATAGGGGTTGCCCGTTTCAATATCGCCCTTCTCGGTCGATACATGCACACCCACCACGCGGTATTTCACGCTCTCGTGCTTGATATCGCCCTTCTGCACGTCATACCGCTGCCGGGCAGTACGTGCCTCAATGGTGTGCTTGCCGGGCTGAGCCAGCAGCGGGCAATTCACGCCGTTGTTGTGGTAGATTGTGAACTCCATCGCGTTCAGGTGGGTGGTGTCCGGCATGGAAACATCCATTGCCATACCGGAACTCTTTACCTCCGTTGTGGGGTGCGCAATCGTGGGCAGACCGATTTTGGTCACATCCTCAATTTCCTTCTTGTTGTCGATCAGCCGGTGCTTTTCGACATTGCAGTATACTCTCTTGGGCATGGTTTTATCCTCCTTCCCTTATTCGGCGGTCATCGCCTGAATGTATGTCACGAAACCTTCGTCCGTCCAGTTGACAACAGCCTTCAGGCTGCGGGCAATCGGTGTCGGCGTCAGGTCGAAGATGAAGGAGAAGTCTCCCATCAGGATATCCGCCTGCGCCTGGGCGGTGCTGTTCAGCCGTACCTCGCCGTGGATCAGCGCGCCAATGGATTTCAGCGCGTCAATGCGGCTCTGTTCCTCCGCGATGATGGTCTTGATATCGTTCGCGGTCACGGGCTTGTCCACGTCCTGGCTGCGCCGCGCCTGGAAGTCGTTGCTGACGTAGTACAGCATCATCATGTTGACTTCGCTGACGTTGATCTGGTTCCCGTTCTCCGGGTTATACTGCGCGCTGTGGCAGCCCCAGATACACCAGCGTCCGGCGGTATAGCACGCGCTGGCAATACCGTTGCTGTTCAGGTATTTGTTGATGATCGCGTCATCATACAGCCTGGCGGTGTTCGCTTCACCCATATAGAGGTTCTGGATGATTTTGCAGGCGGTGTTGCTGGCCACCATGTAGGGGATCCCCTCGTTCTGCATCAGCAAAGCCTGGAAGTTCGCCGCGGCCAGCACGGAAAGATGGTACTTTCTCCCGTCCGTACCCAGGGCCATCGGGAAGAACACGGTTTCATTGTCCTTGTTGAAGCCGTTTGCTTCCTTGAATGCCGCCACGGTGTCCAGCCTCAGCTGCGTCTGCCCGTTCATCAGCGGCAGGTCAACAAACATGTAGGTATCCCAATGCCCGTTGATCTTCTTGCTGATCTGGCACATCGCGTTATGCACGTCAATATCACTGCTGAACCCGGGTGCGGCCAGGTAGGAAGGCACATCACCGGTTCTCGGATACACGTCACTCACCGCAAACAGGCCGGTATTAAGGCCCATGCCGTCGGTTGTGCCGATCACATCGGCAGTGGTAACGCCGCTGGGTTTGATGGTGAAGTATTCCACCGTCAGCTCGCCGGTACCCAGCCCGTTGCCGATCTCCTCGATGATGATCTGCTGTTTGTCTCCGTTGTAGGCAATGCTGTAATCCACGCCCTTGGTCTTCTCCAAGGGTGTCGCGTCCGCGGTCTTGATGACAACCGTTTCGAGGATAATATCCTCCGCGCTGGCAATCATAATCCTACCGCTTTCGGGTGCCTTCGTGGTTGTCACTTTGGCGCCGTTCCTGTGGTCTGCCCTGGCGGGGTCAAGCACGTTGATCAGCACCAGCGGGCCAACGCCATTCATTTCAAAGTGGACATACATCGCTTCGCAAAGCGTGTACTTGTCCCAGGCATCGGAATAACCGAAGGCCGCCTTTGCCTCGGCAATGCTGTTCACCAGCACGGGCTTGTTCACGGGATAACCCGCCCCGTTCGCCAGCGCCAGCTGATGCACCGGCGCGGTGCCGACATAGACAATCACGCCTTCGCTTTCGTCAGCAACGCGGTTGCCGACAGCCTGTACGACGCCATACGCGCCATGCAGATAATCGCTCATATGGAATTCCTCCTTGTCATAATAAATTGTCGATTTCAGGATTGGTTTTTTCGTTCGCGTAGCAGCCGAACACAACGTTCACAAACCCGTAGTAAAGGGGCCGCCGGTCTGTCACGTAGTTCTGATCCGTGTACAGGCTGTATGTGACAGATTCCTCGTCTACAAACAGATCTGTCTCCGGGATCATCTTCTGGCCGAGCAGTCCGCTCATGCAGTCATCCAGCCAGTTAAACAGCGTGTAGAACCCCTGCTCCGTTCCTTCCAGCAGCAGGCTCATGTCCAGGTTGTTTCCGTTCTCGTCGCCACTTTCCACGAAACCCGGAAGCCGTACTCCCGGTTCATACACACTGAACAGCATGGTAATGCCGAGGTGCTGTCCCATCTCCTTCGGCCTGTGAATCCCGTTGTACCGGTCGAACCTTCGCTCTTCCATGTACTTGGCGTACTGCTGGTTGGGCATGATAATGATCCCCGGCACGGTCGAAGCCGGAATCTCGGTCAGGTTTCCTGCCTGATCCATCTTCGCCGGCGCCCAGCCTAGGTAGCAGCTCGGTTCGCGCCACTGAACGTCGGTGATATCCATCTTTTCCCCGGGGGCTTTCATGCTGCGCCCTTCGCAAAGCTCTGCCTTCACCCACTTTTTCAGTCCCTCGAATCTTTGTGTAAAGCGCATCTTATATCAACTCCCTCGGATCGAATACCGTCAGCAAGATGTCATACATGCCTTTGTTATCGTGGATGTCCAGCACCTTCATCACCCGCTTGTCAAACACAACCTGTGTGTTCGGTTCCGGTCTGTGGTCGGGAAAAGTGTCAACCGGCGTGTGGATGAGTAATGTGCGTGTGTTGTTGTCCCACGAGATATCATTGACATTGTTGTTTTTCCGCTTCAGGGCTTCTTCGTCATCCGGAACACAGGTGATCTTCCTGCCGTTCCAGTAGTGGATTTCCCCGAAATGATCCATGTTCATAAAAACACGGTGGTTATGGTCGGCAATCAGATCGGTCAGTGCCACGCTGCATCACCGCTTTTTATCGCCGGGCTTCTTCGCTGTCTCGGCCTGCGCTGCGGGCTTGGCAGCCTTGTCCGTTACGGACGCGCTTTCGGCTTTGGCGGGCACAGCTTTTCCCTGTTCAATCAGGCGCTCACCCCAGCAGTCCTCAACGGTCTCGATTCTGCCGTCCGCGATGTGTTTAATCCTCACTTCCGGTTCCTCCCTCCGCCGTTTTTCGCCGCGGTCTTCGCGGGCTTTTTCGCGCTCTTTACCTCCGGCTTGCCGCCTTCGTCAATCGCGCCTGCTCCGTCCAGTTCCGGCAGATCCTCTTCTTCATCATCCGGATTGCCTTCCCCGGCTTCGTTGTCCTCGGTTCCATCCTCGGAGCCGTCATCCGCGTCTTCGGCGTCTCCATCGGCATCATCCGCATCCGGATCCTCACCGGCATCGGGTGCGCCCTGATCATCGGGCTTCTGCGCCTTCGGAGCGTTGCTGCCCACGGCACACAGAACGCCGCGCGCCATCATATCCATCAGCCTGTCCTTGCCCAGGGCAGCCACCTGTTCTTCGGTCAGGAATTCCCCGGGCGTCAGCAGGCCGATTTTCGGATCGGCGGTGTAGGTTTTGGCATAATATTTCATTTTGTACCTCCACGAGAAAGGGCCGCCTGATCGCTTCAGGCGGCCCTCCGAATCTGTTTGTCTGTTATCCCAGCACCTTCATCAGGCACCATGCGCCGATATTGTCCGGCACAACGGTCGGGCTGGAAACCAGCCGGGTGGTAATGGACTCCGTGCTCGCGCCGCCCTTGCGGAAGGCGACTTCTTTCTTGATGTAGGTCTTGATCTTCGCGGTTTCATCCTGGCCGACAAAGTCATTGATCGGGCCGTGATGAATGGTCAGCGGTTTGTTGCTGCTGGAACCCATCAGGATGTAGCCTTCCGGGATGTAATACTCAACCCGCCGGTCGAAGTTCACAAAATGGCCGGAATAGCTGACCATCTTCACGCCGTCGGAGTTGCTGCCCCGGTACCGGACGCCCTGACCGGCATACTTGGTCGCGATCTCGCCCATGTACACATGGTCCATGTCCAGCTTTTTCAGGTAGTCGCTGTTCTCACTCATCGCCTCGAACACACCCGCGCCCATGACCATGATATCCACGTCGCCCAGGCCGTCATATACGATATCGAAAGCTTTTTCCATATCGTAGTTGATCTTGGCTCCCGGCTGGTTCCACGCGGTAGCCGGAACGTAGATATTCTGGAAACCGAAGTCCGCCACCATGGACGGCTCTTTTTCGCGGCCATTCTTGGTGTACCGGCGGATTTCCATTTTGCCTTTCAGCATTACTTCACGGATCAGCCAGTTCCGGCTGTTCTGGTTCATGCCGCGCAGCTTCGTCAGATCGCGGGCAAGCACCTGTTTCTGCCGCTGCTCCGGTGTTTTCCCGCCCATCACGGTTTCGCCAAACTGCCGTGTGGAAACATCCGCCAGTGTCAGCGGGATTTCCGGCGCCAGCGTAGTGAAAGCGATCCGGCGCATCTCGAAGGGATCGCGGTTCACGGCCACGCCGCCGGTGCCGGGCACAACAAAGGGAGCCAGGCCGGTTTCCGTACCGCGCCGGTAATCATACATGACATTATCATCCTCGTATACCTCGCCTTCCTTGGCAAAGGTGTCACTCAGAAAGGTGTATGTCCGCGGCATCAGTTCCACGGCCTTGGTCATTACGCCCGTGGAAAAAAGGTTGAAGTTATCAGGCATTGTCTTGTTCCTCCTTATCTGTTATTCATCCCGGATCAATCGCCGTTGCCGCCGCTCACGGTGTTGTCCGCTTCCACATCATCTTTCCGCCAGTCATCAAACGGGCTGAAGGTAATGCCCTGTTTGCGCAGGATACGCGCCTGTGCGGCTGTCACGGGAGTGCCGTCGGCAATCTTTACCGCACCGGCCTTGAAGGTACCCTTCTCATAGGCGGCGGCAGCCACTGCCACGGTTGCGCTGTCGGTGGTATCCACGTTGTCACGAAGTACCAGCAGTTCAGCCGTTTCCGCGATATTCGCGGCAGCGGCAGGCGCGTACAGTGCGCCGTTCTTCCGGTAAATCACCGTGCCATAGGGCACAATGCCGTTTCCGGGTTCCATGCTTACGGCAACCGCAGTGGCATCACCGTTCGCCAGCAGATCCTTGATCTCGCTCCTTCCGATGGTCTCAAACAGTTTATCCATGGTGCTTTTCCTCCTTATTCCATTTCCGTCACGGTGACGTTCATCCCGGCAGCCAGACCGGCGATTTCCTTCGCCAGTTTGTCCTCGTTTTCCGCACCGCCGCTCAGATCAGCCGGATCTCCTGCGCCTACATTCCCGGCAGCCTTGGTTTCCTCCTGACGGTTTGCCAGGTATTCCTCGCCGGTTTTCGCCTGTTCGGCAATCACAGTCTGCAGGAATTCCGCCGCGCTCTTCCCTTCGTTCAGCGCGACCTCGGCCAGTTTGTCCCACTTCGCGCCCTTGGGCTTCAGGGTCATAATGTCGTTCCGGCGTTTGCGCTCCGCCGCAACCGCGGCTTTGGCAATCGCCTCCGCCGCCGTGGGATTCTCCTGCTGGATTACTTCGGCAGTTGCGTCTTTCAGTTCAACCATTTGGATTCCTCCTTCATCCTTGGGCATATCGCCCGTATTTTCAGACGAGTCTCCGGCGGCAACTGCCGTTTTCTCGTTGCTGACTGTGTTTGTTTCTGCTTCTTCCTGTGCGGCTTCCGGTTTCACAACCGGCATCTCCGGCACATTGTCATAGATCTCCTGCATGGTCTTGTAGACCTCTTCGGTCACGGCACAGGCCGCAATCTGCTCTTCGCCTTCGGCCGCCTCGATCTCTTCATCCACAAGCCCCTCAAGCATCGCGGTTTCGGTGTTGTACCAGGTGGTCGCGTCCATCAGCTTCAGGAATTCCTCCCGGGTCTTCTTGCCGCTGCGTTCCGCGTAGATATCCGCAATGTCGTTATCCGTGTTGATCATGCTCTGATAGGCGGAAAGCATGTCCTGCGCATGGCCGCGTACCGCCCACGAGCAGCGGTGGATCATGTACTCGCTCCCCTTTGCCATTCGTACATGCGCGCCGGGGATACAGGCAATCAGCGTGGCTGCGCTGCAACAGGATCCTTCGATGTCCACGGTCTTTTTTGCCCCGTGTTTCATCAGCGCGCTCCGCATCGCGATTGCTTCATTCACCGCGCCGCCGGGGCTGTTAATCCGGATCGTCAGTTCGTCCACGTCACCCAGGTCGTTCAGGGCTTTGATAAAGTCCTGGCTGGTCACTTCATCGCCCCAGAACTTCGTCCCGCTGATCACGGAGAAGATCATCACTTCGCCCTTTTTTTCGCTGACTTTGTTGGTCTTGAATTCCAGCTGGAATCCCATATTGATCTTCGGCATGTCTCCGCCTCCTTATGCTCTGTATGTCATGGGAAGAGGCTAATCTGTCCCGCCTGTACTGCCTTGCGCTGCTGCTTGCGGCGTAGCCTCTTCCCATGCTCTCATTTCACGCCCGCGCTGCTCGATGTTCTCCATGTAGTCGGTACCGCCGTACTCCATGGCCTCTTGCTCGCCGGTGGTGATACCCATTTCCATCCGCGTCTTGGCCGCGTCAGCCTCCTGTACCGGCTGTACATGTCCCCGGCTGCTGCCAACCCACTGACAGCCGCACCACGCGTCATGGATGATGGGATCATCAAAAAACCCCGGAGCATCCAATAGCCCCAGGGCAATCGCTTCCGCGATCACGGCTTCGTAAACCGGCTGGTTAAAGCTCTGCAAAAAGCGTTCCCGGTACCGGGTTACAACCCGCCAGAAATCCAGCCGCGCCGCGTTCGCTGCGGTAAAGTTGCTGTTATATCTGTGCATCAGCACTTCATAGGGTATTTCACAGCTGCTGCCGACCATGGTAATGATCTGGCTCGTATAGGAATCAAAGGCCGTCGGCGCACGGTTGTCCCCGATCTTCTGCACCTGTTTTCCGGGCGGCAGCTCATACACATTGCCGTTGCCCAGTTCCACATGCAGGCTGTCATCCGTCACCTTTTCCTCTTCGGAAATGGAATCATTGATACTGTCATACCCGTCGTCATCCGTCGCGTCGCTTGTAATGAAAACCGTCAGCATAGCCGCCACAATCGAGGCTGCCAGCTCCGCATCCATGTACCGGTCCAGCTGCTTGATCTGTTCGATCATCCCGGCGATAAAAGGCACGCCCCGGTGCTGTTCGGGGCGTTCTGCGGTCATCAGGTGCAGGATGTTCGGCATACCGGTTTCTTTACCGTATGCGTCAATCGCCTCCCAGGTGATCTCGTCCGGCACTTCTTCCTGCAATGGATGATGTGTTGCAATGTGATAACGGATGATTTCACCGTCCTTGTTCAGCTCCACACCATCCACAATGCGTCCTCCGCCGTCCGTGTTCTTGGCCTCGCTCTCTCCGCTCTGGCTTTCAGGCGTACAGAGCCGGTCTGCCTCGATCAGCCGGATCGTGGTCTGGAAGGGATTTCGCGGATTTGGCTTCATGCCGAACAGGGCGAGCACATCGCCGCTGACCAGTTCCGAACGGAATGCGAGCTCCTGCATCTCCCAGAAGGTATGCTGCCGTGTCGCGTCACACATCTTGGTCTTTGCCCAGAGGTTGAATACACGTAATGCGGCCTTCTGCCATTCCATCGCCGCTTCTTCGCTGATCCCCAGGGCTTCATAATCGATCTTCGGTTTCGGCCGGATCCCCCAGCCGACCACGCTCGTAACCATCGTGGAAGGCGCGCCGCGTCCCAGGCCGCCGCCGGTATACAGGTCGCGGCTTCGAACCCGCAGCAGTGATCCCTGGCGGTCAATATCATCTTCTGCGCTGCCGCCGCCAGTAATCCAGCCGATCAGACTGTTTTTCGTCTGGCTGGCTCCGTGATAGCGGTAGCCGCTCGCGCTGGCCGTCTTGACCGCGTTCAGGAAGTCTCCTGCAAGCTCCTGCCGTTCCTTCTTCACCCGTTCCCGGTGCATTTTTACACCCTGTTCCGGGTTGATCAGCACCGCCAACCGTTCCCGCATGGTCATGGAGGAATTCAGAACCTTCTTTGCCATTCCTTATCCCTCCTTACATGTCACGAAAAACGACCGCCACGCTCCGTGACGGTCGCTTGCTGGTCTCGTATTTTTCCTTGATCCCGGCGAAGTAATCAATCATTTTCTGAATATCGCCCAGATCCATCATCGTAACGCTGCGCGTCCCGATGGTGTATTCCTTCACCTGTCCGTTTACCAGCGCGGTCAGTGCGGCTTTGTACTGTTTTAGGTATGTGCATACTTCATCATAGGTGTATGCCGCGTGTGTATACACTCCATTTCGATAGGCCATGCGCACCGCCTCCTTAAATCTTGATTCCGGCTGATACCAGCCCCCTGGGCCTTCTCGGTCTGCCGGAAGTATCCGCCCTTTGGATTTTTGTTTCACCGTATAGTTTCTGTTCACAGGCATCCAGGTCAATCCGGAATCCCTTGAACGCGCACCGGGCATAATTGTTCACGTCCAGTGCTTCGTTCCGGGTATAGGTTTTGACCCACTTTTCAACATATACGCCGTTCTTCTTCACCAGCTTAACCTGTTCGGAGATCAGTCCACGGAAATAATGTTCATCATATCCCCTGTCATCGTCATCCGGAAAGTGCATATACCGCGGCCCTGGCTCCATCACGCCCGCGTTATGCAACACTGCACGCTTGCCGACGGAAACATTCAGTTCAAACCGGTTCTGTTCCTGCCCGGTTCCCTTGGTATGCCGTACAAGCGCGCCGGTGTCCTTATTCGCGCCCTTAATGGAATACAGGTGCTTGTGCCTCCGCCTGTAGCATTGCTGCACCACATCATCCCAATAGTGGCCGCCGGCATCCATGAAGGCGACCGCCGCTTTCATCGTGCGCCCGTTTTCCAGATGCCACTTTCGGTCCAGCAGCTCATCCACCATTTCCCAGACCTCCGGCTCATCTGCCCGTCCGGGAAGAATGCCGTATTCCAATCCCCAGCTTTCCTCGTTCCGTCCCCAGCCTTTGACCTCATATTCCAGCCGGTTATCCTGGGTATCAATACCGATGGTGATCACCAGCACCCCGTTCGGAACTTCTGCCGCATAGTGTTCGCGGCGCATATACAGCATTTCCGGAATGGTTGTCGTGTCCTTGAATTCAAATGGGATCCCCAGCTCAAGGTTATAAAATGTCTTGAGCATTTCCGGATCATCCTTTGCATCCAGAAATTTCTTGCATTCATCCTTCCAGTCCGCCCAGGGCGACAGAAAAGCATTCAGGTGAAAGGATCGGATCCCGCGTTTTAATGCCTTCGGGTTGTATGCAACCCATTGTGCCGGTGTGCGCTTAACCTCCCATTCTTCCATGTACTTTTTACACTTTGGGCATTGCCACCGTGCGCTTGTAACCTCGTATTCCTTTATCCCTTCATTCTCGGCGGTCTCCTGCTTCTCAAAGCAGATATCCTCAAAAACAAGCTTACTGTGCTGCCCGCAATGCTTGCAGGTCGGTTCCCATTCTTCCTGTGTCCCCCGCAGGAATTCCCGGTAGATCCGGCTGGTCGCCTTGATCGTCGGTGTGCTGGTGAACACCCGCTTGGCAAAAGCGAAATTCTGTGTACGTTTCCGTGCCAGGCTCACCGGGTCGCCTTCAATGCCCGCTGATGGCGGGTATCCGTCCACTTCATCCATGAACAGGTTCTCAACCGGCCTGGACTTCAGGCCGCCCGGACTCATGGCACCGGTCATGCTGATAAAACCGCCGTTAAAGTTGATCTGCGTGATCGTGCTGTTTTTTCCGCCGAAGGTCAGTTCATTTAGTACCGGCGTTGCCTCAATCGTCGGCGTCAGCCGTTCTTTGCTGAAGTTCTGCACATCATCCTCGGCAGGCATAACCAGCAGCGACGGGCCGGGATTCAGGTGCATCATGCGCCCCATCATGTTCATCAGCATGTCCGTCTTGCCCATCTGCGCGCTGGACATCACTACAATGTCATGTATACCGCGCTGGCTGAAACTGTCCATGATTTCTTTCTGATAAGGCGCACGGTCTGTATGCCATGGGCCGGGTTCCGGCGCGCTTTTGCCGACGATGACCCGGTAATGGTCAGCCCATTCGCTCACGCTTTCATCGCTGGGCGGCTGGAAACTATTCAGGATATCCCGCCCAAGTTCCAGAAGGTTCATTCGTCCTCATCTTCCTCATCGGGCGTCTGGCAGCTGTCCTCGCCAGGCAGAGGGGTGTTGGCTATCATACTTAATGCGTCTCGTACATCACGGTCGATAATGGCTTCGATCCTGTCCGGATTGTCGATCATCACCAGCGCCGGCGCTAGTTTCCTTGCCAGGTTCACAAACCGCCCGCGGACGGTGGCCGCCACATTGCTCCATAACCTGTGTACTTCCGTGATCTCTACGTATTCGCCCTTCAGACGGGCTACCTCAATCTCTGTCTTCTCTTTTTTCACCCACTCATGCTGTGCTTTCACTACCGACAGTTCCCTGTTTTCTTCCTCGGCGGAATCCTTGTTGTATTCCACCCATCGCTGCACAAAAAGAGCGAGGTCATACTTTTTTGAGTCCGCCTCGCTGGGTACAAACAGTTTTTTATTTGCGGGCAGCTCCATGTCGATATCATGCAGTCTGCGGTATGTGTACCCGGCCACACTCGCCAGCTCCTTCTTGGTTAATGCAATCCCCATTGCATCACCTTCCGGATCCCATCAGGTACATAAAGCGCTGTTCAATCTGTTTGGCAAGGAACAGCGCTATATCCTGCTGCACTTCTCCCTGGCTGCGGTTCATCGGCATCTGCGGAATCGCTATACCGGAAACCTTCATAATCGGCCCCCGCGCCTTACTTGTGCGCGTAAAGGTCAGTTTGCCAAGCTTACTGCCCAGGTTGCGGAACGGCGGATATCCGGCCATCACCCTTCCGGGAAGAGTGCTCTGCCCGCTTCTCACAATCCGTGCCTTCACCTTGTATTTCCTTTTCAGGCTATTCCAGCCGTGCGCACCACCGCTGGCCGCGTACTGGCTGCCGATGTTCCCGCGCTTGTCCCGGATCGGGATAATGCAGCTGGTGCCGCTGACTTGCGGACGCTGAACCGCCTTGCCGACCTTGCTGGGCGAAATGACGTACTGCTTCGGCAGCTCTTCCTGCAGGATCCGTTTCACATGCTTGCTGGTCCGGTTGAAAATCCCGTACATGGCTCTTTCAAACTGCGCCCCGCTCATGTTCCGGCGAAGCAGGTTGATCTTTTGTTCCAGGTCGGATGCATCCACCGTCAGATAAATGCCATACGCCATAACGTCACCTCCCGTCACGCGCAGCGCATACAAAAAACGGGCGGTTCGCACCGTCCGTCTTATTCACACCTCTTTCGATGGTATCATATTAGCATAACCGATTTGTCATTTCAACACATTTTTTGACAGTATAAGCAAATCTGCTTTGTGCAATCCTGCCATATAACCGTTCACAATCACCTATCCTTAAAAGGAGAAGTTAAAAGATACTCACGGAGTAGCTCGGCAAACTGTTCTTGGCTGATTTTTCGCCCATAAAAATCAAATAATGCTTTTCTACAGTTACTCATTACATACATGAATATATCATTCATTGCCTGTACATCATCATAGTCATTCACCAATTCATTATATTTATCAATAAGTTTCTTCTGTTCGTCCCTAAGCATCTGTACTTGTTTGTGTAAATCAAGATTTTCTTTTAGAGCCTCATATTTATCTATATCTATTTTTTCAGCTATCCAACCTTGACGGGGCGTTCTCTCTATCTGTTTGTATAGAGCAGATATTACTTTCTGCGCAAGATCGTCAGCATTTTTCCACCAAGTTACTGTTCTCCCTCTTTTGACGTCAGCTTTAAACTTTTCAAACTCTTTGATATGCTTATTCTCTACATATGCAGCCTTAACAGGCACAAATTCATCAATCAAGAATGCAAGAATAGGAATACCTTTTTCTTTTGCATACCTGTATTCTTTTTCTGTATAGCTGATTCCTTTATCGGGGCCATTTGGAATAATTGTCCCGTATCGGTGACCTATAATCAGAACATAATAATCAGAATTCTCAATCGTCTCCCTGATTATTTCCCATTGTCCTTCATTGGCAGCTCCAAACATTTCCATGCCTACAGGAAAGTGGTACATGGACAGAATAGCGTCCCGTACTTTATTACGTTCTTCCCGAAGATCTTCATAGGTTGAAGATATATAAATCTGATACTTCTTGTCCATGTCGCATCACTCCAATTATTTGTTTTCTCTAATCCACTTTATGAATTGGCAACTTCTTCAGGAACAAACTCAACCGAGATAACAAGGTTCCTCTTATGTGGAATCAAGTTCATTTTTGTCGGTTTAAACATATAATTATGTATTTTTATGGATCTTAGATTAAGCGGTTCTTCCACTGGCAAGGTGATCGGTTCAGTAAGTTTTAGACTCTTGAAACACTTTTCGCCTTCTTTGCAGAACGTGATGTTGCGTTCTTTTGTGATGCTCTTATATACTGCGTCAATATGCCTGTAAAGCTGCTCCGACTCCTCAACCGATTTAACTGGATATAAAACAAACTTGATATCAAAAAACTCCTCTATAGCAGTTATCTGATTCATACAATCCAGCCAGTATTGAACAAGATTCTGCTGCTCTTTGACATTAAATATTTTGAGAGATAGCTCTATTGTTTTATTGTCATATTCAAGTCTGATCTTTTTTGTCTGGAACAATTTTTGTATACGTTGGAGATTGAGTATTCTTTCAGAAACATGATAATCTAAAACATGGAAGTAAATCGAAGCACCTGCTATAGTGTCGTTTAACAGTAGTATATTTACTTCTAGGTAATCATTTTGAAACTCAAGTCTTTCCAGATCGTCCCTATAATACTGATATACATCACCTCTCATATACGGAATGAGAGAATCATCAAGATATATCATAGCGCTGGTCACGCCCCGCGGAATATCAAACATATATTCCGGAATGCCATATCTCATATCCTGCTGAAGATAGAAATCAGTAGATCTTAAATACTTTTCTAAGAGTCTTCCTTCTGATAACCCTGTAGCGTTCTTTCCTAATGCACTTCGCATGTAACTGACCAAGTTCTGCGGAACCTTAATTGTATCAGGATCAACAATCTCCCCGCCTATTTCCTCATTGTCGATTCTGGATTCAATTTCTTTTGAGAAATCGATCTCTTTTATTTTTTTGATTTCAGGAAATGCAAAACGCGTTATTTCCTCAGTGTTAGGAAGGTCTTTTACATCACAATTAATAATTACTTCATCAGCTGAAAGCGGATTATATATACACCCTATTATTTTACAGCCGTCTGTAGTTATGTATGCTACTGCCTTTGTCCAGAATGTATAAAATTGTGCCTGTCCTAATACTTCCGGCATTTTCTCCGGCTTCTTTGTCTCAAGTATCAATAAGCTGTGCTTATTAACCCATTCAGTATGAGTGTTACGACGCTGATCATGACTTTTGTAATCTTTGTCATCAAACAGAAGAAAATCAGCGCCTTTTGCGGGTAACGGCTTAGAGCCTTCGTATCCATACACAGGGAATTCCTCGGAGCGAAATTCCATCGGATATTCGAGCCACTCAATCAGAGGGACAGCAAATTTGGATCGTATTTCTGCCTCGGAACGATTATTGCACTGTAAAAAGGAATCAATTATGCTTTGCAATTTCTTAAGATCCGGCATAATACGTTCCACCTCGTATCAATTCATTGTTTTTTACAACTGCTTATAATATGTCTCAATCATCTTTGCCA
Organism: Clostridiales bacterium FE2011; assembly: GCA_017569305.1. Classification (NCBI taxonomy): domain Bacteria; kingdom Bacillati; phylum Bacillota; class Clostridia; order Eubacteriales; species Clostridiales bacterium FE2011. The sequence goes on from CP069418.1 coordinate 694,558, forward strand.
TCAGATGCCGGCGTTTATTCAGGAATTCATCATAATCCGCAACGGTCATACTGATAATCTCACCTGGCAAAGCATTTTCCGCTATATTCCGTTTCAATGTCTCAAGATCAGTAATATTACCGATGGTCGGTTCTTGGGTGCTGCACTGCTGCACCGCGCGGGAAAAATAATCAATAGGCGCGTCATCACTGATCGCTTTATTAACCTGTGTATCCAGGTATGTATAATTTGCCACCTGGTTATACCGGCTCTTGGCAACAATACCGTTCTTTTTCAGGTATGCTTTGGGGAAGATGTGATGCACATCGCCGGATATATTCAGCAGGTCCGAAATCATAGTTCCGTGCATGAATAAAGAATTCTTGTTCATGTTGATCTGCGCGGCCAGGAAGGTATTGAACGCCGGACTGTTTACAGAAATCGTCTCCAGGTTTTGCGGGAGCGTTACTTCCCAGAAGGTATCTGCCAGCGCGGATCGTTCAACCTCTTCAAAGAAACTGATAAAACCTTTTTCCTCTATCAAGCGGATATCCCGGCTCATGGTCGTCTCAGGGGATCCGGCATAACGACCCGTAAGAGTGGTTAATACAAACCATTTCTGTACATAGCGCTTCACCTGATCGTTTGCTATGGTCGGATCCTTGAGCAGCTTCAGATAAAGCATATATCCAAAGTTCAGCGTCATCTGGGATGTAAGCAGCTTGCTTGATTTATAACCAGCGCCCTTGATGGCCAGCACAAACTGCTCAAAATTGTATTCATTGATGAACGCCATCAGGCCTTCATTCAGCTTTTTATATGATTCCTCAACAATTTCTTCTTTGAATTCCCTTGTGACAAAATCACGTCCTGACAGCAGGCTTACCAGATCCGTCATTCTGCCACGGCTAAAGCTGTACATAAAGGCCACTCGGAGCATATCGCCATAATCCGGATCGTATATGTCCTCATAATCATTGGCAAGCCATTTGATTTTAGCCGCATAGGGCGTCTGTGCAAACTCCGTGTCTTTTGCCACTGTGGCATAGAATTCCGGTTTTACTGCCAGATGACAGAAATAATCAACTACTTTGCGCATCATATTTCCGCCATGAACGGTATCTGCAGCCATCTTGGACATAACAAAGTCAGACTGACTCAGGGCTGTTCCCTTGGAGTTGATGCGGATAAAGATTTCAGTAACCTCATCGATATCCAGGGAATGATCCAATTCAATCACACCAACCTGCCGGTTTGCGATCCCCTTAAGCTTAGTCAGTGTTTCAGACAGTTCATCAAGATCTACGCCCTCATTGGCCTCTGCATAGGCGTTTTCAAAAGCTCTCTGCTTGAATTCCGGTTTAAAAAGCTCCGCGATATCCGGGATCCATTTCTTGTCTTTCAGGTGAGAAACGTCCTGAACCTCAAAACGCTTGGTCGGGTCTGTCGCCAGCGGATTAAATGCTATTTTAATCCGATCTTTATGGAAATCGTCGTCCATAACCTCTATGCCGGATATCGCAGCCATAAGTGCTGTCACCCGCTGCTGTCCGTCAATCAGAACATGGTTCCCACCGGACAGTTTTCCGTCTTTTGTCCTGACATCCGGGTTTTTCCAGGTAATGATATACCCTGTCGGATATCCATTATACAGAGAGTCGATCAGATCCCGCACCTGGCTGCGTCTCCACACAAACGGACGCTGTATTTCCGGTATGACAAATTGTCCTGCGTCAATAAGGCCCAGAATTGCGTTAACGGAATACTGCATCAGTGTAAACTTTTCACCATTCACGGGATCCTCACATCCTTAACTGTTATTTGTTTCCCTTCGCCCTGTTATGCGTCTTACAAAGCATCTGACAATTTGATGCATCCGTTGCCCCGCCATGTGACCAGGCTGTCACGTGATCAGCGTCCATTTCATTAATCTTGTAAATTCGCTTCGCATTAGCATCATGACCAATTGCACACAGAGGACAATTTGATTCGTTCTTCGTCTGTGCATCCTTTGTCTGCTTGTCATAAACTGCACGTTTCGTCTTCTCATCAAAGACTCGGACGTTCAACAACGACGGATCCTGTTCACCGCCCAGAACATATTCGAAGACACCCCGCTTATTTGTTACCTGCGGATCTCCGAGCAGTTCCTCGACCTTATCGGCAATAGCATCTTTGGAATATGCGTTCGTATGGTACTGCCGGTACAGTCTCCCCCAATCAAGGCCACAGACTTCATTGCCCGTGTACTCAAATACGGAGTCAACCCAATCGATCACCGTCTCGAAATTGTTCTTCAGCTCATCGATATTGGTATCCTGCCGGTGTTTTGCCATATAATCATCAATGTTACTATCGCTAACCCAATCCAATGCAGTTTCAAGGATTGCCTGACGTTTCGGATCACCCTTAACGTACGTCTGCCAACGGTTCATGTTCGCATTACCGGTATTGGAGAACACTGCTCGTGCCTTCGTCACGAACGGCCCATGATATGATGCGTTCCTGAGCTCCTGCTTTGCAAGCGGCAGGCCAACAATATTGATCGTCTCGAACCATTCTTGTATCTCGGAAGGTTCGCCCTCACAGACGTAAATCGTCAGGACGGCATCTGTAATCTTCTTCTGGTCATCAGGATCCAGGCTGCTAAAGTACCGCGGCTTGCCGTTGCGTTCTACCGCAAACGGCCAGGACTGATTGACAAAACGGGCAAAGGACGTAATGCGCTGCTGACCGTCAAGGACTTCGTACTTTCCATCACTGTTAAGGACAAAGTAGAGCAGCCCAAGCGGGTAACCTTTCAGCAGGGACTCCACAACAGCTACGTCCCGCTTTCCATCGCCGTAAATATAATTGCGCTGATACTCCGGCTGAATAATCAGCTGACCATTCAACCCAAACAAACCTTTACCTTCATTTCTATCAAAACTGAAGCCTTTACAGACATCGCCGACAGTCCAATCAGTATGAAGCGTTGTCTTCATCAAGCGTTACCTCCCTTCTTCGACCGAATGAGAATACGTCGATATGTCCTGAAAACTTTGCCTTGTTCATTATAATAGCCTAGGCTCGGGTGACCAACGCAAATACTTCCTGTATTTCCTTGTTCATAATATTTCTTTACAAACTCTGAATCTAAGCCTTCATTACTTTCAATATCCTTATCGTAATCTAGTCCCAAGATATCAAATTGTTCGGGATTATATCTATCCATAAATGTTATTGGAACACCCATAATTCCATCATAATCCGACGGTATACATTCGACAAAAGGAACTTCTATAGCATTACAATTTGCATAATGTGCATATGTTGAAAGGCCGTCTTGTTCTAACTTCTTCTTCAACTTCTTATTAAATTTTAGATTATGCGCCAAAGTATCCAATAGTAGTTTTTCATGTCGTTTACCATGATCAATATTTGTAAACCAGCAAGCTGACGCCAACCGCCCCATCACAACATCATTTATAATCTTATATGCAGAACCTTCTTTTTTATTACAACGTAACCATGACTGATACTGTTCAGACACGTGAAAATACATATCCTGACTTAAGGATTTATATCCAAGCCACATCGAATTCCTTTTTAACAGAGGAAACATTTCTTTATTTGTGATTGCATTCATGTTTCCCAAAATTATAAACTTCTTTCCAGCTTCCATGATCCATGTAAGAAACTCCCTGAAAAGGGAAAATGGCGGATTTGTGATAATCATATCCGCTTCATCACGTAAAGCGCAAACTTCTTTTGACCGGAAATCACCATCGCCTTCCAGATATCCAGAGAATTCAATATCATCCATATCGATATTTCCGGAACCATCAGAGTCTCCGACGAGTGTAAACAGTTTTCCATGCGTATCATGCTTATCAATATCATATAACGGAGAACTGGATTCAAACATGGTTAACTGTTTGCTGCCGGAGCTCTTGGCATAGGATGTAGATATCAATTTTTTCAGTCCAAAGCGTTCGAAATTAGAAGCAAAATACTTTGTAAAATTACTCCATTCTGGATCATCACAAGGAAGGAGAATCGTCTTTCCGCGAAACACATCGGGATTGAATTCCACGTATGCGTTCATCTCAGCTTCAATATCACTATACTGCGTATAAAACTCATCGTTTTTTGCCGTTTTCGCAGCGCCTAAACTTGTATTATCGGCCATTACTTCACGGTCTCCTTTTCATTAAGTACAATCTGCTTTGTCTGGCATGTTATTCTAAATAATTATTATAGCATAAATACCACACCTGTACATAGAAAAAGAAACCTGCATCCATTAAACAAAAACCAGCTTGACTTTCTAGCACTAGATATGGCAAAAATGGAAAAGCAGATAAAACTACGCTTACAAAAACGGAGGTGAAAGATTTTGTTAAGTAAGAAAGAGCAATTGATCCTGGAGCATTACAAACACCTTATAGAAAGCCAATCGTTTGATGAGTTTGATCTTATTGGTTTATTCATTTTTATTCGATCTATCATACAAAAAGGCAGTTATGCTAATATCTATGATATTTGTGATACGATTGCGCATCGGGAAAGAGACCAAGGAAAAGCAACCACTGGTATAAAGAAGATTATACAGAATCATTATCGGACAAAAAGCCATAATGAAATACATTCATTAGGTAACAGTCAAAAGCTTCAAGGTGCAAACGGAATTAATGAAGAAACTTGGAAAAAAGAATGGAAAAAGTTCGGAAAAAACTATAATATCAAGATTAATGATTCGATTATTCAGGATATTTCGTTGTGCGTATTATCTTTACTTCAGGATGTTCAGCTACAAGATGATCAATATACTAGTATCGCTAGTTTGAAAATTGTTAAAGCTCAGAATGAATTATCAGTGGCAATAACGGAAGGTCGTGCCGAGTCACCGTTTGTTGTTTTCTTTAAAGTCTGTGCCGCCACAGAACCTTTCCCTGATGGACCTATTGATGATGCAATATATACTATTAGAGAGAATGGAAAGCTGAAATTACTGACAGATAATCATATGATTATCGTTTGATAGTATATACAAAAACGCCAAGCCTGATTTAATAGGTTTGGCGTTTTAATGGTTATCAGAATCATTTTATACTTTCTTCGTTGCATATCACTTCTTTGCCACAACATACTTTTCCTGCCAGCGGACGCTGGCCATGTTAGGCGCGTCCTCCACACACTTCCTGGCCTGGTCAAAGCCGCGCCGGGTCATGTTTAATTCCCTGCGTATTTCCGTGTCCGGCGTCTCAAACATGTACTTCATCATTACGAACGTTCGCAGGCTTCGGCTGGCGATACTGTTCAGAATCTTCTGGGCTTTCTGCAGCTGATCGGCGTATTCCCGGCACTTTGCCGCCTGCTTTTCTTCCAGCTCCGAAATAACCGCAAAGGCTTCTTCAAGACCTTTCGGCAGCCCTCCGCCGCACGGCATTCCCGTCAGGTGCGGCGTAATGTTTGTCAGGCGGTCATGCTGCCATTCGCGCTGCTGTTCCGTCATGCGGAGATCCTGCATGATGCACAGCACTTCCGCAAGCAGCGGAATGTCTTTGTTGTGAATGACCGTCGGCTGAAAACGTCCTTCCTGCATCGTCTGCTCCTAACCCGCGAACGTTCGCGCTTTTGTTATCCTTCCTGCACTTCAAACATCGGCGTGATCCCGGCCTTCCGGTTTTCCTCCCGCCTCTGCCGCCGTGCTTCTTTCCGGGCTTCGTCATTCTCCTCCGAGCTCCGCCCGAACCAGATATCGCCTGTTTCGACACGGTGCTCAACCTGGTATTCGTCTACCTGGTGCGGCTGCATCACATCGTTCTCTCGCCAATCGCCCAGGATGGACAGGGCATAGTCCACGGGTCTTTGCGCACCATGCCCCGCCGCTGTTTCCAGCGCTTTATTGACCATGTCGCTGGAAAACTGCATCCGCCATCCGATAACAACCAACCGGTTGATTTCCACGGGATAAGGTGCTCTGCCGAACGCCCGCCGGAATCCGATTGTGATCGCCGTTGCCCGCTCCGCCCGGTTCGGGATTGGATCCTCTCCCCCTTCTTCGCGCGCGAGGATGTCGTCAACGTCATCATCATCGTCAACATACCTTTCGGTTTGCGTATATCCCCTATTTGGGTTTATATATATGCTCCCCATGCTGGCCGGTATGTTGCCCCCTGTGTTGCCGGGTATGTTGTACCCTCTGTTGCCCTGTATGTTGCCCCCTGTGTTGATCGTATTTTGCGTATAACCGTCCGGATAAAACAGCTTGATTTTGTATGCCGGATTCTCCTTGTTCCTGCTGCCGGGCTTGAAATCAATCAGGCCGCGCTGTTTCAGCCCGTTTCTTGCCCGCACCATGGTGTCGATCCCCATGGGATCGCATAACATGAGCACTCGGTTATTACTGATGCGGATAAAATCGTCAGTCCACACATTGCCTTCTGCTTCCTCGTTGAAAATCTCAATCAGGGCATACCAGAGCAGGCGTTCTGCGGACGTGAGCTTATGATCTGACGCATACCGAATAAACCGCCTGTGCTCACGCACATAGTTGAATATTGGCATTGGCTGATTCCTCGTTTCTTAGTTTACCGGTCTGTTATGTGTGATCATTGCGATGTGCTTCGCTGTATTCTTTCAGATACGCGGCACTGATGGCATGTATAAGCACGGGTTTCTCATGGCGTTTCACCATCTCAACCCGTTCGTCATCCAGCGCTTTCAGGCGTTCTTCACTGTCCCTGGTCATCGTTCACCGCCATCCTTTCCCGCGCATCCTTCACCACATCCCCGACAAGCAGCGCGTTGTTCCAGATTTCAATCTGCTGCATGGCCACCGTGTATTCATGCTTCGGCACATCCCGCAGGGAGGATATGCCATACCTGGCAAGCACCGCCCGGCGGATATGGTTACCCAGCTTCGTAACAGCTTTCTTATCCTCAATCTCGCGCTTTGAAAGCAGCTCCCGGCTTCTCTGCCGGATCGCATTATTCAGATAGCTCGCCTGTTTGCTGTCCACCTTCGTTTGCAGGCGGATCTGTCGTTCCAGCGCTTCGAGCCGGTCATTCTGCACACTCTGCGCGGAAGAAAGCTGTTCCAGGGCAGCGGTATTGTTTTCCAGGATCTTTGCCATGCTTTGCATGACCGGCTGAAGCAATTCCTTTATCACACCGCTTAACACTTCCGGCGTAACGAGGATTGCTCCGGATTCACGCGCAATGGAGAGTTCTTTCTGTTCCTGTGTCTTCATGTCAGATCACCGTCCCTTCCGCGCCCGTCGTTTCCAAGGCTTTCCGGCTGTCCTTCGCCCACTTCTCCACGGTTTCCAGGAGAACGCTGTATTCGTCCTTGGTCTGACTGTCCATCGCAGCAAAAGTCACCCGCATTTGCGGCAGCCGTGCGCAGGTACCGATAAACTGTCTCACCGCTCCTGCAAACACTTCCGGCGTCAGCTGATCCGATGGCACACGCTCCGCGTCCCCCTTGGCAATCGCGCTCTTGGCATTCAGCAGTTCCGCCTGGGCACGGTTCAGATCTTCCTGCTGTTCCTCCAGGGCGGCTTTCTGATCCCGGATTTCCTGCTTCAGCTGGTTGTTCTCCCCGGCGATCCGGCGGGCTTCTTCCATGGCCGCGCTGCCGGTTGCCTTCAGGCGTTCAATCTCCGCCCGGGAGTTTTCAAGCTCCTGTGTCATCCCCTCCGGGATCTCCGGCGGTCTGTTCTCCGCGTCTGCCGCCCGTCTTTCCGCGGCCAGCCGGGCTTCATGTTCCTGGTTGATCTGCGCCTGCATTTCCTCCCGTGCTTTCTTAACCGCCTGTTCTACTTCACGGGCGCTCATAGCTGATACATCATGGTCTTTCAGAAATTGCTCCTCGGCTTCTTCCGGCAGCGGCAGCAGCTTGAACGCCTTGCTCCGTCCGATGTCTTCCAGCTGCGGTTTCCCGCCGAAACGCTTATAGGCGGCCACCATGGCCTGGGCCGTCCGGACGCTGCAATCCGCGTTGTCCTTCAGCCACCTTTCCCATTCCCCGTGTTTCACAAGCTCTTTGGCCTCCGCAAACACGCGGGCCAGCTGCCACATGTTCAGATCAATGCTCGTGCGCAGCGCACGGGCTTCCATGGCAAGGCTGTCGATTTTGCTGACTTCTTTTTTCGTGGTGTTGGCTAGTGTCATAATTCATTTTCCTTTCTCGCGTATCAGGCTGTATTCGCCTGATCCCGCAGTTCCTTCTGGTCTGCCGGCGCGTCCGGCGTCGGCATCCAATGTGTGATACCTTCCCCACAGCTGACATGACGCCAGCTGCGAAGGCGCACGTCACCGTGCACGTCCTTTGCGATCACTACACCCAGGCTGTTCGCATCCCTGAAGGCCGGTCTTCGCTCCTGGATCGGGATCCAGTTCTCGGGGATCTCCATCCATCGCACAACAAACCGATTCTTCCGTGCCTTCCGGCAGTCGTATACCATGCATTTCTGATATACGTGCCATACCAGCACATACCGCGTTTTTCCATCCTCCGGCTCAGGACACGTCTGCATGTCCATCCATTTTCCGGTCATGTTTCGTCAGGAAAAACGACCTCAATTCCTGCCCGCTTCAGTTTTTCACACCACATGGTTTTCATCGCGGAATCGCAATGGCACAATGCGTCTGCCCAGGTGGGAAACCTCCTGTGCGTTTTAAAAAACTGATTCTGGTAATACAGGCTGTTCAGGTCGTGCGGTTCAGCTTTATCGTGTACCGTTGCGCATACCGGACATGTCCCCGGCACGGGCGCACTGATCCTGATAACCTCCATGCTTTTGGGCATGGCTCCTCCTTTCCCGTGGTGTTGGCAAGCCGGTCTATCCCGGCTGTCGCAGGTCTTTCCCTGTCGCCATATGCTGTCTGATTCATTCCGGGATTGTCAGCTCCCGGCAGCTGATATGGGGCTTGCGCCCTGGTGTGCGTGGCCGGAGTTGAACCGGCCCGCAGCGAGTAGCACTAATCCTCCGTCCGAAGTCAGGAGCGCACACCTTCCTTTCATTCCCTTCGAACGGCCCGCTGCGAATCGCATCCGCACATGTTGCCGGTCATCCCGTGTCCGGCAGTATTCCTGTATTCTGATATGCTCAGGATCCTTCCCCTGTCACATGATCCCATGGCGATTGCTTTCTCCTGCCCGCGCAGTATCCTCACGATCTCCCGCAGTTTATCCCGCAGTCGTTTCCTGGGCTCGTGATACTGATACCCGCACACAATGGATCCGTGCGTCAGGTCTTTTTTCTTTTCAGCGCAGCTATCACGCTTTTGCACATCATCCATCCCCTTTTCAGCCCGCGCGGTATTCCCAGATCTGTCTCCCGGCAGCGAAGAGAGATTCCCTCGTCAAGCCAGGTGGTCTCCACCCCTGGATAAGCCCTTGAGCCTTTGATAACCGCCGTAAGATTTGAGATCCTGTCTTTGCCAACAATGACCGACCGGTCATCCCAATATTCCGATGCGTGTACCTTCCGGGAATCACCGCCGAACAGTTCTGTATGCTCTGGCAGGTTCGCGTTCACGGCATCAAACACAATGCCTTCCCTGGTACACCATTTCACCGCCTCTGCCAGCTGCTCCCCGGCTCTGCAGGTCCAGAGAATGATCTTTGCCCCGTTCGCCTGCTCTCGTAAAAGCGCATCAATCACGCCCCTGTTCGCCTTTCCGATTTCCGGCCAGCGGTCATCCTCACACAGCGTCCCGTCAAAATCGACGGCAATTACCTTCTGCAGCATGCTTTCAATCCTCCAGCGGGCCAATGATGCGGAATGTATGCGATTCATAATCCGCATTGGCCGTGTATATGGCATCATCCACGGGATTCATGCTTTTTCTCATAGCCTCCCTGGCTTTTTCTGCGTGAGTTCGCGTACCTAAAAAGAGCAGCGTTTCACCGCTGCCTGTTGTGCCGTGGTCGATATACCCCGGCGTGGCAGCCAGCACTCTTTCACAGAGCCGCCGCCTGAATGGATGCCGCTTTGGATCCGGTAAACTTCCTAGTCGTAAAACAAATACCTGTTGCATGGTGTTGGCCTCCTGATGTGTTATATGGTGACGCCTGCCTCACGGCAGCCGTCTTTGTAGGCTTTCATTCGCTGCGCCAGCAGATTTCCGATATCCTCCATCACCTGCTTGACGGCTTCCTTCGCGCTGTCATCCTCTTCGATATAAAGCGGCACAGCCGGAAGAAACTCTCCTGTGCCTGGCGCACGGAGCGCGGTAAATCCTATCTGGATAAATGTCTTCTTTGCCATCGCTGTTTACCTCACTCGCTGTACTGCTTGTCCTGTATGACAAGCGCATCAATGGCGTCAATCTCTTCCATCGTAGCGAACAGATAGTCAAAGGATTTTTTGAAGTGTCTGCAAAGGATCTTGCACTCGCAGGGGGTGAAACTTCCGTTCTGCATCTTGTAAAGAAACGCCTGGCGGCTTTTGCCGATGATATCTGCCATATCATCAAAAGACAGGCCGTGCGCGTCTTTCATCGCGTAAAGGTGTGGAAACAACTGAACATCACCTCTTTAGTTGGCGTTCCGCCAAGGTACTGTGTACTATACTGGCTTTTCGCCAACTTGTCAACCCTTTTGACAAAATTCTTGTCGTTTCGCCAAGTTTTCAGACATAAAAGAAACCGCCCGGATCCTTTGTCCGAGCGGTGTTCACGGCATTTACAAATTTTCTGTTTTTTGATCGTTTTTCCCAGGTGAATCAGCCTCGTCGATCTCTTCCTGTGTAGCAAACAAGTAGTCAAATGATTTTCCGAAATACTGACACAGCACTTTGCATTCACACGGAGTGAAGCTGCCGTTTTGCATCTTCTGGATAAACGCTGATTGACTCTTACCGATGATACCACCCATGTCATCCATGGAAAGCTGATGGATTCCCTGCATAGCATAAAGATGCGGAAACAAGAAAACGTCACTCCTTTTCACTGAGGGTTCCGTGGTGTTACGCCCACATATTGTATGTGTATATGGCGCATTGCCACTTTATAATGATTTTTCCCGCAAAATTTCTTGACATTTCGCCAAGTATTGTGTAAACTAAACAAGAAGGGGGGTCAACTTCATAATGTTGAAAGAGCAACTTCGCAAAGCCAGAAAAGCCGCTGGCAAAACGCAGAAGGAAGTCGCCGCATTTTTGGGCGTTACTGAATCCACCTACTGCGGATACGAAACCGGCAAGAGACATCCGGATGCAATCAAACTCAATAAGATTTCCAAATTCTTGGCTGTATCCGGTGACGTTCTGCTTGAAACCGGGATCGATCAGGAAGCAAGCTCCGCTGATCATCGCAGCGACGTTGAATCTGTTTGCCTTACGCCTGAAGAGTTACACATCCTTCAGTGCTTCCGTTCGCTTAATGCATCCGGCAGATCCCTCGCTGTTTCCACAATGACCAACATGTCCTCAAACCCGAGCCTGCGGGAAGAATCATCAAACATATAACGCATCAACCCATATCACATTTCATGGGGGATAGTTAAAATGCACAAAAAGTACATACTTATCCTGTTTGTTGCAGTCATATTGTTGCCATGTGTTGCCTTCGCTAATGTAACTGATAAGCGCGGCTTAGTTGAGTTTGTTGAATTATACACGCAAAGAATGGATGAATATCAGCAGGTCAACGGAACCACTTTTGATCTGATGCCTGGCACATCCACACCCTCTTTCTGGACCGGCGAACTTCAGATCGTTGAATCCCTGGCCGGAAGCATCGGCGTTTACCCGGGAGATTTTACGGTTCACGATGTCCTGATGACCCTCTCTGTCTCTTCAGACGAAGAGTCTGCAAATCAGCAGTCCTATATCAGCTGTGCAGCTGCCATGTCCGCGCTGGAATTTGACGCCTCACAGGACAAAGGTTTCCGTGTGATCGACAGCAGCGCAATGAAAGAAGCTATACTGAACATCGGCAATATTTATATTGACCTGGGCGATATCCTCGATAAAGTGAAAGCAACCGGATCCCGCGCCCTGGTATATTCCGGAAACTATGATTATTATGTGGACACGCTGAAAAAAGGATCAGCTGATATCGTCTACCTGATTGCCGAAGAACGCAAATAAAAAATCCGCTCCGAAAACCGAAGCGGAACATGCAAAACCAGCCAACACCACTTGTCCGATTTGCATATATATTATACCGCGGACGTAGTGTGTAGTCAAGGAGAGCAAACATGAAACGCACCGATACCGCGCCGCAGAAATCGAAATCATCAGCCGACATGCCAAAGGCTGTAATCTATGCACGGTATTCCTCTCACGGTCAAACTGAACAGTCCATCGAAGGCCAGCTGCACGATAACCACGCCTGGGCGAAGCAGCAGGGCGTGATGATCGTGGGCGAATACATTGACCGTGCCTTAACCGGCACAAAGGACGCCCGCCCCGATTTCCAGCGCATGATCGAGGATGCCGCGAAACATCAGTTTGAAATGGTCATCGTCTGGAAGCTGGATCGTTTTGCCCGTAACCGTTATGACAGCGCCATCTATAAAGCCCGTCTGAAAAAGCACGGTGTCCGCGTTGTGTCCGTGAAGGAAAACATCACCGATGCACCGGAAGGCATCATCCTGGAAGGTCTGCTGGAATCCATGGCAGAGTATTACTCCGCTAACCTTTCCCAGAACGTCAAGCGCGGCATCCGCGAGAGCATGGAGAAAGGCAACTTCTGCGGCGGCATTATCCCCTACGGCTATAAAGTCGTTGATAAAAAGCTGGTGCCGGATGAAAAGAAGGCGCCCATTATCCGTTACGTATTCGAGCAGTACGCCCAGGGTGTCAACAAGAAAGAGATTATTGACGAATTAAACCGGCGCGGTGTCCGCAACCGCAACGGCAATCCACTGACCTATACCACCTTCCAGCACGCCTTGCATATGAGAACCTACATCGGGGAACACATCTTCAAAGGCCAGCTGATCCCAGGCTGCGCTACTCCCATTATCTCACGGGAGGTGTTTGACAAAGTGCAGGAACGATTGAAAGAAGTTGCCCACGCGCCAGCTGTTACCAAAGCGCGGATCCCGTATCTCCTGCAGGGGAAGATCTACTGCGGCCTGTGTGGCTCTCCCATGTTCGGTGAATCCGGCAAATCCCACACCGGCGCTATTCACAGTTATTACTCGTGCTACTCACGAAAGCGCCGTCACGGCTGCCATAAAAAGAACGAGCGCCGCGAAGAAATGGAAAAGTATATTTTCCATCAAACAATGGAATATATCCTCACGCCCTCGCGTATGGAATCCATCGCGTCTGCCGTTGTCGAGGAATATAACAAAGAATTCTCCCAATCCCGCGTTGAAGAGCTGGAAAAAGCCCTCACACAGATCAACTATGAACAGGAAAAACTTGTTGATGCCCTGGTCGACGCGCCCCAGGTCGCCTATAAAAAAATCTATTCCCGCATAGAGCAGCTGGAAGCCCAGAAAGCCGAATTCGAAACCGACATCGCCAAAATGCGCGTAGCAATGAGCCTCCGTCTCTCCGAAAAAGAAGTCCTCGCCTGGCTTTCCACCTTCCAGTCCGGTGATCCGGATGACGAAGTTTTCGTCCGCCGACTCCTGGACGCATTCATCAATAGCATCTACGTATATGATGATCACATCATCGTCTTTTATAACATTCGTGGAGGCAATCAGGTCACCTTCGAAGCCCTCTCCGAAGCACTACAAAATCCCGCAAACAAAGAAAAATCCGAACTCCTGGCGGGTTCGGATTTGAATCGAAAAAGCGGAGCGGGTGGGATTCGAACCCACGTGCCGGTAAACCGACAAACTGATTTCGAGTCAGCCCCGTTATGACCACTTCGATACCGCTCCACGGCAACGGGCGAATTATAGCACACCGCCCGTTATTTGACAAGCTTGGACGGTCAGTCGTCAAACGTGAACCGGTCCATTTCTGCCTTGCCTTCCGGCAGGTTAAACACAAAGTAAACCGCGTGTTTTCCGGTCACGCCGCTCTTGAGCGGGACAGTCACTTTCCCGCCTTCCGCTTCCATCCAGGCGATCTCCCGTCCTCCGGGAGTATCCAGGCGGACGCTGATGGAAGCCTTTGACTCTGTGTTCATCACAACAGTAATACTCTTCGGCGTGTTCAGGCCGAACTGCAGATAACGGAAGCCCAGTGTCAGGCCGTCCGTGATGTTCATTACCCTGGCGGAAACATCCTCGCGCTGCTCATATACAGGCTCAATCCAGGCGGTCTCCTGACCGCCGTGCATATGACAGGTGTATCCGGCAGATATCCATTCACGGGCATTGATGCCGTTGACCTGCGGCCCCTGGGAAGTCATTTCCACAGGCCGGGAAGCGACAGGTTCACCATCCAGGTAATCCACCTTGCCGATCCAGACTTTTCCGTTCTTGCCCAGTACCGCGTCCACAGGCTCCAGCATCGCCTGGCGGGAATACTCGTTCAGGCCGGTCTGCCGGTGATAGAACACGTACCACTGCCCGTTCACTTCCATGACGGAGCCATGGTTATTGCCCCAGCGGAAGGTCATGGTTCCCTTCCCTTCCGCATCTGTCAGGATCTCTCCGCCATTGAAGCTGATATCTCCGCCCCACTGCCAGCCGCCCAGCGGCCAGTCACTCCACATATAGGACAGGAAGCCGTTGCAGTCGTCGTATACGCCCAGTTCCGGCACAGGCTCGTTCACCCGGCGGGAGAAGATATATACATACTTGCCAAACATCTTCCGCGGGCTGGAGGCTTCAAAGAAGGATTCCCAGCCGAAAGCGTCATCTTCAGGAGACCAGGCAGCCCGGCAGTGCGGAATCGGATTCTCCCGCAGCGTGCCCGGGATAATGGTCGCCATATCCTCGTTCAGTTCCGCGCAGTAGGACTTGCAGAAGCCCCAGTAGGCATAGACCCTTCCGTCGTCGTCCACCAGGACGCCGGGATCAAAGCCCAGCTCGGTAAGGACAGGATTCGTAAAAGGTCCCCAGGGCTTGTCAGACTTAGCTACCATGATCCGGGAGCCCTTCCGCTCCGCGGCATACATGTAATAGGTATCGCCCTTCTTCACCACGTCCGGAGCATAGAGGATGCTGTCATCCTCCGCCTTGTAGCAGGTTCCGTGGCACTTCCAGTCTGTCAGGTCCGTTACCGGTGCAGACCAGACCACATAGTCCCGGCCGCAGTATTCTGCCTTTTCTGTATCATGGGAACCGTATACATATACCCGTTCTTCCCCGTTATGGGTAAACACACGGGGTTCTCCATCCGGTACATGCTCCCACAGGGGCATATAGGGATTGGCACCTTTTACAAACGACTTCCGGCTCATAGCTGTCGTCTCCTTTTTTCCTGTCTGTTGTAAAGCATATCGGATCAATCGGATGAAGTCAATTCAAAAGAATTTGGTTTTTCCGTCGTTTTCTTCTTATTGTATTTATGGTATAATACTTCTATTGAAAGAAAACTGTTTATGTCCCCGTTTTATTTAATGAGAAGGTTCTTTTCCGTGCTACATCTGAAGGGAGGATTTCATTCATGAAGAGACGTTTACTGGCTATGGTCACCATTGTTGTGATGCTCATGCTTCTTCTCCCCGCTGCGCATGCAGACGGCTATTCCACCTGGGATCCCGTAAACCAGGCGTATATGTACAACGACGTTCACTACGGCGTTGTCATCTGTACCAAGATGAATGTCCGGAATAAGCCTTCCACCAGCGGCACAACCTACGGTTCCATCCGTAACGGGCAGCCCGTGAAGGTTCTGGGCATCACCCAGGACGGCAACTTCTATCTGCTGGATCTTGACTCCTGCGGCATTCCCAGCGATCAGTACTATGGATACGCAAAGGCAAGTCTCATCAAGATTGATCCGGAATACCTCATTGCTTCAAGGCTGCTGAACCTGTATGCCACCCCCTGGGGTGACGGCCTGAAGAACGGCGAGCAGACCAACCGCGTGTTCCTGGTCATTTCCGAAGCGAATGGCTGGTATGCTGTGCAGGCTACCGAATCAACGCCCGGCACTGCTTTCATCCGGATGAAGGATGCTCCGGAAAACTATAACGGCAGGTATGTTGTCACCTGGGACACTGATCTGTACGATGACAGCACCATGACAAAATACTCGACTGTTAAGCGTTTCACCGTCGGCAGCCTCATCGGCGTCAGCGGCGATTATTCCCGGATGGTATTCAACGAAGGAACAACCAATGAGTTCTACGCCTGGGTAAACAGCCAGTATGTTGCTCCTGTGATCAACTGATCTTTCCCTTTCTTTTATGCGGCCGCATAAGCGGCCGTGTTTTTTTTACAGTTTTGTTACTTTCATCCGTACCGTTTTCACCCTGCTTTGCTTGTTTTCAACCATTCTCTTTGCTATAATAGGCGTGTTGTGGGCCCGGCCAGATGCCGGGCAGGATATAGAGACACGAAACGGTATTGGGATGAAGATGAACAGATTTGCGAAAATATATCTCTGCCTTGCGGTTCTGCTGTTGCTGCTGCTCGGCGCGTCAGCCTCGGCAGAGACCACAGTAACCTTCTCTCCGGAAAACCCGAAGATGGGTGAATATGTGGATGTGACGGTCACTCCCGGGCGGCAGGGCGCCGTCGGCGTGCGGTATGAGCTGAGCACGTCAAAGGGTGTGGTTTTCAAGGATAAGGACAAGGAGCTTTCCAAGCACTACACCGCTTCCTTCCGTCCCCGTGAGCAGGGCACCTACACGCTGACCGCCATCGTATCCTACGGTAAAAAGGATGAGGAATCCGTCAGTATTACCATTCCGGTTTCCGGCACTGCCGAAATCCAGGAAGGTTCGGATGTGCTGTACAGCCAGAAGGACGGCTGGTGGCATGACAAAACCTACTCAAAGAAGCACCACCGTTCCCTGGAAAAAGCCGGATGCGCCATCTTCACTCTCAGCCACGTCCTGCAACGGATGGGTTTCACCGGTGAGGAAGTGATGCCGGACAAGCTGGCAACCAAATACTCCGGAATGTATATCGAAGGCCGCGGAACAGACAATGAGCGCCTGCTGATGACCGCCGGAGAAAACTTCGGTTTCCAGACGCATCATGACCTGATCGAATCGGAATCCGAGCTGAAAATCTGGCTCAACCAAGGGTGCCGGTTCAGCTTTATGATTGTTATCGGTCATATAGCCCTGGCGGACGGTCTGAGCGAAGACGGAACCAAAGTACATGTGGTGGACTCCGCTCCCGGCGCTACCGCGGAACGGATCAAAAAAGCCACCATGTACATTCAGAAAGATAACGGCATTTTTGCCGCGGTTGCTTCTCCCGAGGAAATCCCCGGCTGCCGCTGGTTTTTTGAAACCGGCGAGTACGGCGGCCTGGAATACTGGCTGGATCTGTCCTACTGCGCAAAGCAGGGCATGCGTCCGGTTCGCTCCTCCTGGCTGAAGCTGAACGGTGAATCCGTCACGGATATGGAGTACGCCGGTTCCCTGGTCTCCAAGGTGACCCTCGCGGGTTCGGAAGAAGCCCTGCGGGTGAATACCCGGGACCTGCAGTGGACCACCACCGGTTCTGAAACCTCGCAGCTGATCCAGGTTACCGGTAAGAAGGGCGCTTCCTTTACCGACGGCAACGGCAAGAAGAAGGACGGTATCACCAAACCGATTCCCTATGGTTCCATGGCATTTGTCATTGGGATTACCGATAAGCAGTACTACATCGCATGGAAGGACAGCTTCGGATTTATCAATAAAGAATCAGCGGAGCTTCTCCCTGTTTCTGAGGACAGCTTCCGCACCGGGCTGATCACCCTGAACGGCAAGACAGCGGGAACCTCTCCCATTACTGTCAGGAAAGAGCCTTCCGCCAAAGCAAAAAGTATCGGCGAATGGAAGCCGGGGACTCCCGTCGCCGTTATATCCGAAAAAGGAGACTTCTATTTCGTGGAGGGTAAGGGGCTCCGCGGATGGGTCAATCAGAAATTCTTAAAACTGGAAGGGGAAAAGAACGATGGGCAGAAAGTCGACGAAGGAGAATAAATCCATCTGGCAGACAACGCGTGAGGACCTGGGCCTGACCCGTGAAAAAGCCGGCGAACTGGTTCCCGGTTTCTCTCCGGAACGCATTGAGAAGATTGAGAACGGACGCACACAGATTCAGCCTGAGGACGTGATCCTGCTGGCCGAGCATTATCGTGCTCCCGCCCTGCTCAATTACTACTGCTGCAATGAATGCCCCATCGGTGAAACCCAGGTGGTTCGTGCGGAATCAAAGGAACTGACCCAGATTGCCGTGGAAACCCTGAATGCCGTCAACCAGATGGACCGCATCAAAAACCGCCTGCTGGAGATCGCCGAAGACGGCCAGGTGCGTTCAGATGAATACGAGGACTTCATGAAGATCAAGGGCGTCCTGGACCGGATTGCCCAGAGCGTTTCCAACCTCCGGCTGTGGATGGACGAACAGATTGCGGAAAACAAATTCGGCACTGCCCAGCCGCCGGTAAACTGATCTTTCTTATTGAAGCAAAAAAGGAGCTCTGCCATCTGGCAGAGCTCCTTTGCTGTATCAGGATTATTCCTCAACCGCTTCTTCAACAGCCTTCTTGGCTTTCTTGGCGGTCTTCTTGACTTCTTCCACGACTTCCTCAGCCGCTTCCTTGACTTCTTCGACCTTCTCTTCGACGGCTTCCTTTACTTCCTCGGCAGCCTCGGCGAACTTCTCGGAAACAGAGCTTTCGGTGGCAACCACTTCATACTCGGTATCAGCAGCGGGAGTCTCGGCAGCTTCTTCAGCCACGGGTTCGGGCTCGATGGCCTGACGGATGCTCAGGCTGATCCGCTTCTTCTCGGGATCCACGCCCAGCACCTTAACCTTCACTTCATCGCCGACCTTCACAGCGTCTTCCACCTTGGCCACGCGGGCAGTGGAGCACTGGCTGATGTGAACCAGACCGTCGAGGCCGGGCTCCAGTTCAACGAAGGCACCGAAGTCGGTGATGCGGACCACTTTGCCGTCCACCACTTCGCCAACGGGGAACTTTTCAACCGCGCCGTCCCACGGATGGGGCTGCAGCTGCTTGTAACCCAGCTGGATGCGTTCGCGTTCGGGATCCAGGGACAGGATCTTCACATCCACTTCCTGGTTGGGCTTCACGACTTCACTGGGATGCTTGATGCGGCCCCAGCTCAGGTCTGTGATGTGGATCAGACCATCCACACCGCCGACGTCCACAAAAGCACCGAAGTCGGTCAGGCGGCGGACGATGCCATGGATGACCATGCCCTCTTCCAGACGTTCCCAGGCTTCCTTCTTCTTCGTGGCGGCTTCTTCAGCCACAACAGCCTTACGGCTGGCAACAACGCGTTTCTTCTGGGGATCCACTTCCAGGATCTTCAGCTTCATTTCCTTGCCGACGAAGTCAGCGATCTTCTCAACATAGCGCTGGCTCAGCTGGCTGGCAGGAACGAAAGCGCGTACGCCGGAAATGTCAGCGATCAGGCCGCCCTTGACGGCTTCCTTACCGACAGCGTCCACATACTCGCCCGCGTCGTACTTCTCCATCATGGCGTCCCACGCCTTCCGGTTGACGATGTTGCGCTGGCTCAGCAGCACATTGCCTTCTCCGTCGTTGACCTTTACGACTTCGACTTCAATTTCGTCATCCAGTTTGACATCCTGATCAACCAGATCGGTGCGCTTGATCAGTCCGTCGGCCTTGTAGCCTATGCTGACGCATACTTCGTCCTCGGTGATCTGCACGACCTTGCCGGTCAGAGTCTGTCCGGGCCGGATCCTCACCAGAGTAGATTCGACTTCCGCCATGAAGTCATTGTTTGCTTCCACCTCCGTGGTAGGGGTCAGGTCCTTGTTCTCCATGTCGCTCATGCGTGTGACAACCTCCTTAAGTGAATCCGTCGGCGTAGATGCACCGGCGGTGATTCCAATCTTTTCGGAATCCTTATTTGCAAAGGCGGGCGGAATCTCCGCCGCACTCTCTACCAGAATGGTCCTGGGACAGGCACTTCTGCAGATGTCGTACAGTTTCCGTGTGTTGGCGCTGTTCCGGCCGCCCACAACGATCATTGCGTCCATGCGGGCAGCCAGTTCACCGGCTTCCTTCTGCCGGATTTCTGTGGCATTGCAGATGGTGCAGCGGCAGTCCGGGTTTTTGACCTTTGTCTCCAGCACGGTCAGGATATCCTGCCACTTGCTGTGAGGAAAAGTCGTCTGACAGACTACCACAGCCTGTTCCATCTCAGGCAGCTGTTCTGCTTCATCGGGGCTGGCGACGATCATTACTTCGCCATGTGCCCATCCGGCAGTCCCCCTAACTTCCGGATGATCCCGCTCTCCCACCAGAATGACGGGAGTTCCGTCACGGGAGCCTTCCTCCACAATCCGGTGAAGCTTGTCCACAAAGGGGCAGGTCAGATCCAGCACTTCATTGCCGGCTGCCTTCAGCTCCTCCAGCACCTGCGGGGAAACTCCGTGGCTGCGAATCAAAACTCTGCGGCCATGAGCTTCTGAGGGATCGCCGATCGGTTCCAGTCCGCGTTCCGCCAGACGGCGGATCACCTCAGGATTATGAATCAGCTCTCCCAGCGTACAGGAGGGAATCCCGTCTGTGGCCATCGCTTCTGCCTTTTCAACTGCACGGCTGACGCCCATACAGAAACCGGCGTGCGCTGCTACCTCAACAGGCATATTCCCTTTCCCTTTCAAAAAATAATGTTCAACTGAAATATTTCTTCTTTATTATACGTATTTCCTGCCAATATTACAAATATTTTTGAGAAATTTTCAGTTTTTTCCCTGCTCAGCGTCCTTGATCATGGTCCGGAAAGTCTCCCGGAGCCTTTCATTCATGCGCTCGCAGGTATCTGTATTGATTCCCTCTGCCAGCAGGTCGTCATAGGGAATCGGCTCCCCGACGTACAGGTTGGTCACCTTGAACAGGCTGAGTTTCCGTTCAAAGTAGATCGGGATTACCGGGGCCTTGGATCTCATGGCAATCAGGGACGTACCGGATTCAATATGCTCCATCTGTCCCTCATGGTGGCGGGTACCCTCCGGGAAGATCAGTAGGATCTTCTTCATCTTCACGGCCTTCATGCAGGCGCGCATGGCTTCCATATCGGATTCATGCCGCCCGACCAGGATGCAGTGAAGCCGTATCAGCATGTTCCGGAGGAATTTGCTGTTTCCAGCCAGTTCTTTCTTCGCCAGGAACACAATCTGGTGGCGCGGAATTCCCATGGCCATCACCACAGGATCCAACGCATGCCGGTGATTGCCGATCACTACATAGGGCGGATCCTGCAGCAGCCGTTCCTTGTGATGGAAGCGGACCGGCATCAGGGTGTGGAACAGGATATTGGCCAGCACCCGGGCAATTTCATAGAGGATACCGCGTTTTTCTGTCACCGCTTCCAGTTTCTTCTCAGCCATGGCGTTTTTCCTCCACAATTCTGAGAATCGTATCCACCACCTCATCAAAAGTCAGGTTCGTGGAATCCACCAGCACAGCGTCCTCTGCCTGGCGAAGCGGCTCCACCGGCCGGTTCATGTCCTGCTCGTCCCGCTTGATCACTTCTTCCAGCACCTGTTCGAAAGTCTCGGAACTGTTCTTCTTCTGCAGCTCCAGGAAGCGCCTGCGGGCACGTTCCTCCGCCGACGCGGTCAGGTAAATTTTTGCTGTTGCGTCAGGAAGTACCGTAGTACAAATATCTCTGCCGTCCAGCAGCATATCCGTTTCCGATGCCAGCTTCTGCTGCAGGCGCACCATAGCCTTGCGCACCTCGGCATACCGGCTTACAGTGGAGGCTGCCATGCCTACTTCCTGGGTGCGGATCAGGCCGGTCACATCCTCCCCTTCCACAAACGTATGCTGTCCGTCCGTCTCATGGGTGACGGCAAAATTCAGGCTGTTGCACAGGGCCACAATCGCCTGCTCATCCTGAACGTCCATATTCCTTCTAAGGGCAGTCAGTCCCAGTGCGCGATACATTGCTCCCGTATCCAGATGCAGAATGCCAAGCTTTGCCGCAACCGCATCCGCAACCGTGCTTTTGCCTGCGCCGACCGGACCGTCAATGCCAACGTTAAGCCTCATGCTTATATCCTCCTGTAAGCGGGAATCCGTCCCGGTTCCGGGCGTTTTCCCCGTATCTATATAACCTTTTATATTATACTCTTCAGCTTCTTTTTATTCAATCCGTATGCTGTTTTCCCGGGGTTCTTCCATGTTCTGGGAATAAATAGATTTTTACAATCACACGTCCGCTTTCTTTGTGATTTTATAGTTGACACATTTATACCGTACTTTTATAATGAGCTTGATATCAGACGTCTCCGGACAAGGAGGTTTTTACCATGAAATCAACAGGAGTCACCCGTCAGCTGGATTCCCTGGGACGAATTGTCCTGCCTGTAGAACTCCGCCGCACTCTGGAGATCGGCCCCAAAGACACGCTCGAAATCATGGTGGAGGGCAACTCCATCGTCCTGCGCAAGTATGAAGCTGACTGTCATTTCTGCGGAGGCAAGACCGGGCTGACTGCCTACAAGGACAAGCTGATCTGCCGTCGCTGCCTCAAGGAAATCAAAGCCATCTGACATTCTCTGCTCGTGATTTTTCAATCCCGGACCATTCCGGGATTTTTTGTTTTCTTGAAGTTTCCCTTCCCTCAGCGTATAATAAATGCTGTTATCCGGATCACTGATCTGTCTTTTTCAGGGGTGTGAAGGATCATTATTCATGATCTCTGGAGGGTTTCCATGTCCTTTCCGTTTTTCGCGTATCTTTCCCGGCTCAGGTTGATCCACCGCTGGAGCCTCATGCGCAACACCGTGCCCGAGAATGACGCTGAGCATTCCCTGCAGGTGGCCATGATCGCCCACGCCATTGCGATTATCGCCCGGGACCGTTACGGAAAGGATGTTGATCCGGAGCATGTACTGTCCCTGGCGGTTTATCATGATGCGACAGAAGTGATGACCGGCGATCTGCCGACGCCTGTCAAGTATCACAGTGATGAACTGCGGGGCGCCTATCACCGGCTGGAGGAGCTCTCCGCCGACAGGCTTCTGGCGCTTCTGCCGGAAGACCTGCAGCCTGCCTTTACCCCGTATATGAAGCAGGCCTCCGGATATGAGCACACTCTGGTCAAAGCCGCCGACCGTATTTCCGCCTGCATCAAGTGCATGGAGGAACAGCGTGCCGGCAACCGGGAGTTCGATTACGCCGCGGAAAACATCCGCGAAAGCATCTCTGCCATCGACCTGCCGGAGGTCAAGGATTTCCTCACCGATTTCCTGCCCGCCTTCGACATGACCCTGGACGAGCTGAACCATCCTTCTGACGAAAACCGGTAAGCAGTCCTCCCGGTCAGAATTAAAAGAATAATTTGGAGGTTAACTCATGAAACGACTCTTAGCCCTGCTGCTCATCTTTGCCCTGCTCCTTCCCGCCTGTTCTTTTGCGGAACTGGACGAGGAGGACTTCGATCTGGAAGAAGAAGTCGAGGATATGGACCTGGATGAGGATGATGGGATCTCAGATGAAGTCATCAACGCCGAGCCCGTTTCCGAAGAACTGCAGGAAGAAATCCGCAGCGCCCTGGAAAATGCGGACTTTGTCCCCACAGGCGAACTGGATGAAAACAACCTGTTCATCAACCGGAACCTGCCGGACAACGTGATCAACATTCTGCTGCTGGGTGTGGATACCCGCAATGCGGAACTTATCGAGGAAGACGTGAAGCTGGCGGACGTCCAGATTATCCTTTCCCTGAATACGGAAACAGGCGACGTAAAGCTTTCCTCCATTCTCCGTGATACGGTCGTCATGAATCCCTTCACCGGCGTCCGTTCCCCCATCAACTACTCCCTTCGTTCCTTTGATGACAAGGGTAAATTCCATGACGATCCCCAGCGCGCCATTGCGACGGTGAACTATAACTTCGAAATGAACATCCAGTATTACGTCATGATCAACTTCCGTGGCGTAGCCGCCATCGTGGATAAGCTCGGCGGCATCGATCTGGAGCTGACCGAGGGCGAAGCGGCAAACATCAACTACTACCTGAAAAAGAACGCCAAGTCCATTTCCAAGCACTATGACACAAAGGAAGCCAAAGCTGCCCGTGTTGAACTGAAGGTGGAAGACGGCGTACAGCACCTGGATGGCCTGCAGGCCCTGATGTATGCCCGGCTTCGCCAGAACAAGACCAAGAAAAAGTACAACCTGGGCGATGACTGGCAGAGAACAGCCCGTACCCGCAACCTGCTGGACAAGCTCCTGCAGAAAGTGCTCAAGGGCAACACGGATATCATCGACCTGGTCAGCTTCTCTGTGGAATACATCAATTCCAACATGAATCCTGCTACCATGTTCGACCTGATCCGCACCGTCCTGGGCGGCAGCATCCTCAACAAACTGGGATCCGGCGATTCCATTATGGAACAGTTCCGTATCCCCATGGGCAGCGCGGATGACAACACCAAGACCTGGTCCTATGTCCAGGAAAAGGGCGACCTGTACGGCAAAATCTGGCTGAGCAAGACCAACGGCAATCTCCAGAAAAACATTGAGGGGCTGCACGAATTCATCTACGGCAAATACTATCCCGCCGGAGAATAATCATTCAGGCAGGAATCAGACGGACAGCTTTCGGGCTGTCCGTTTTTATATGCCGCGGATTTGACCGGAAAACTTTTTCTGCAATGTTTTACCGGTTCACACCGTTATATGATATGATTATGAATCATGTTCAACGGAGGTTTGTATGAAACGATTTTTCGCCCTGATCCTTGCACTCGCCCTGCTTCTTCCCCTTTTTGTATATGCGGAGCAGGCTGAGGAAGAGGTTACGGAAGATGTTAACCTCGATGAGGATTATTCTTTTGATGAAGAAGGCAACCTGCTCCTGCGAGATGATGAGACCGGTGAAACCTACAGTCTTTCCGCCGTCAGCGATGAGGATATAGAAAAGCTTGCCGCCCAGTATGAACTGGACGAGTCCATTGATCCGAACGAACTGGAAATCAATGAAAACCTGCCGGATAATATCGTCAACATCCTGCTGATCGGCCTGGACGTCCGCGGAACGAAAAAGGAAAAGCTGCTCACGGAACAGGGTAAGTATTCCAAGCGTTCCGACGTGCTGATCGTTCTTTCCATCAACCTGGATGACGGTTCCATCAAGCTTTCTTCCATTGCCCGCAACACCTACGTGGAAGTGCCCGGCCGGAAGAATAAGACCATCATCGCCAACAGCTACGGTCACGCAAACTATAAAAACGGTGAATTTGTATCCTGGACCGATACGCCGGAAACCTGTATCCGGACGGTCAATCACAATTTTGAGCTGAACATCCGGCATTATGTCGCCATCAACTTCTACGGTGTCGCGCAGATTATCGAAGGCCTGGGCGGTGTTGATCTCGACCTGACCAAAACAGAAGCCACCGCCATCAATACATACCTGTCCACAGGCACCATCAAAAACTCCAAAGGTGAAAAGATTTCCCACGGCAAGGCCATCGCTAATTCCTATGACGATAAGAACGGCAAACGGGACAAGCTGAAAAAGACAAGCGGCGTGCAGCATCTGGACGGCATCCAGGCACTGATGTATGCCCGTCTCCGGAGCATTGACAGCGACTTCGTCCGCACCGCCCGCACCCGTCACCTGCTGGACTGCCTGCTGAAGCAGACCCTGGAAAAAATCAAGGCAAACAAGCTGAATGTGCTGGACCTGGTATCAGACTTTATTTCCTACCCGATTACCAACGTCAATCCAAGCACAATCATGCAGCTGGCCGGCAAGGTTATGTCCTCTGGTGTCATGGATAACCTTGAATCCACAGATTCCCTGATCTCCGAGTTCCGGATTCCAATCGACGGTCACTGGAAGTATGATACTGTCGATGGCGCCAGCGTCACGATTATGAAAGATAAACAGTTTACCGTTGAATCCCTTCATGAATTCATCTACGGTAAATACTATCCCGCCAATGCCCAGTAAGCACCACTGAACCGCATATCAAAACGGACGACCGTCAGGTCGTCCGTTTTCATTTTATAACCTTCAGCCAATCGGAACACCTTAACCCCAACCCATGCACACACGGCTGTCATTCCGACGGAGCGAAAGCGATTGGAGGAATCCCAAAATATATCATTTTTCACATACTGCACATCAGACATCTTCATTCTGCTGGCATCGTACCAGAAATAATTATGAATTATGAATTCTGAATTCTGAATTCCCTTTCACTTTCCACCAGATCAGGCACATCACGCCGTACACAATCACACCAGTGACCGTCATAATCCCCAGGTTCAGCCAGTTTTCTGCCGGGAACACTTGTCCGATCAGCCGGACACAAACCAGCATAATCCCACCCATCACAGCATAAATACCGACGTATCCGATAAACCGCTTATAGGGCAGTTCTTTCCGCAGGATAATGAACTGTACCACCGGCACCGTCATTTCCGCCATCAGAGTACCGATCACTGCGCCCATGCTTCCCATGAAAGGAATCAGGCTGCCGTTCACAATCAGGTTCACCACAGCCCCGGCGCATACGCTCTTCACAAAGATATGATCCCGTTTCTGCGGTAATACCACCTGTGTTCGGATCACATTCGCGAAGCCGATCATGATCAGCGTAAAGGCCAGCGGCACCATCAGCACACCGGAATAGCGGAATTCTTCCCCAAAGAACAGTGGTGCAAAACGGTCTGCCACAGCCGCCACGCCAAAGGCCATCGCGCTGACCATACAGATTACCAGATTCATGCTCCGGTCAATATTCCGGGCAATTTTCTCGGTTTCGCCCTTCTCCTGCATATGGGAAACTTTGGCCATCATCACTGTTCCAATAGCGGAAATGAATCCGCTCAGGCAATAGATGATCTTTTCCGCGTTCTCGTACAGGCCGTTCTGTTCTTCGCCAGCAATATTGTAAACCATTATCTTATCCATTTTGCGGAAGATACTCACCGCGGCAACGGAGATGAACAGCACCGCGCAGGGACGCAGATGTTTCAGCGTCTCCTTCGTGGAAACCCGATGATAGGTTACTTTTCCCCTCAGCGTCAGCGCACAGCTCAGGTTTCCCAGCAGCGTTGCCAGGCTCCAGGCAAAGCCATAGATCCAGAGATCGTCTATATTTTTGATAAAGATAAACACACTTGCTGCTGCAACAAGTTTGACCACTGTGTTCCGAAGTGCCACGGGTTTAAACTGATCCAGACCCATCAGGCACCAGTCGAAGCTGCACAGGCAGCTGACGCTCATCATGGTCAGATGCAGAGCTATATATTTTTCTTTTCCTGCCACCAGGAATACATAGCCAAACCAGAACAGAAGCGTTATACCGGCCACCAGCAGCTGCATCTGCCAGATGCCGGAGAAAGTCCTGTCCAGCTTTTCCCGGTCATCCCGCACCTGGGCAATCGTCCGGACTCCGTAATCTGCCAGTCCCAGCATTCCGACCAGGCAGAAGAGTTCGCTTACCGTCCAGGCCTCGGAATACATGCCAACGCCAGCCTTCCCGACAACGCGGGAAAGATAGGGAGCCGTGATGACAGGCAGCAGGACCGAGAAAATCCTGTAGGCCACGTTGTAAGCTACGTTCTTCTTTGTACTCATAATATCAGGCTATTTTCAGGAGCGACGTCGCGATTCCGAAGTAAACCAGCAGGCTCAGGGCGTCCACGATTGTGGTAATAAACGGGCTGGCCATAACTGCTGGGTCAAAGCCAAGTTTTTTTGCCAGCATCGGCAGCGTACAGCCAACCAGCTTCGCGCACAGCACTGTCACCGCAAGCGTCAGGCCTACAACCACTGCGACCATGATGCTCACTTCCTCATTACCCATGAGCAGCCGGTCTACCAGCATAACCTTAGCGAAGCACAGCACGCTCAGGCAGGCGCCGCAGATCAGAGCTGTCCGGATTTCCTTCCAGATTACCTTGCCCAGGTCACTGAATTCCAGTTCGCCCAGGGACAGGGCACGAATGACCGTAACAGAACTCTGGGATCCGCTGTTACCGCCGGTATCCATCAGCATCGGGATAAAGGCTGCCAGGCAGGTCATACTGGCCAGTGCTTCTTCAAAGCCAGAGATGATCATTCCCGTAAAGGTGGCTGAAATCATCAGCAGGGACAGCCAGGGAATCCGGTGCAGGAACAAGTCGATCGGTGAAGACCGCAAATAGGTCTTGTCGCTCGGCGTCATACCGGCCATGATTTCCATGTCCTCGGTGGTCTCTTCTTCAACAACATCCATGGCGTCGTCGAATGTTACGATACCGACCATACGGTTGTCTCCGTCCACAACCGGAATTGCCAGCAGGTTGTACTTGCTCATCATCCGGGCCACTTCTTCCTGGTCGGTATGGGTGGTCACGGTGATGAGGTTGCTTTCCATGATGCTGTCAATCGTCTGCAGGTCGCTGGGCGCCAGCAGCAAGCTCTTGACACTCACTGTACCAACCAGCAGCCGATTCTGCAGCACATAACAGGTATAGATTGTTTCCTTGTCTACGCCGGTACGGCGGATCCGCAGGATCGCGTCGCCCACCGTCATGTCCGGAGTCAGTTTCACGTACTCCGTCGTCATCACGGATCCGGCGGAGTCTTCCGGATACTGCAGGATCTCGTTGATCTCCTTGCGCATCTCCGGATCGGCCTGGGCCAGGATACGCTGTACCACGTTCGCAGGCATCTCTTCGACAATGTCCACCGCGTCGTCAACGTACAGTTCGTCCATAACCTGACGCAGTTCCTTATCACTGATACCCTTGATCAGGGATTCCTGCTCCTCGCTCTCCATTTCAACGAAGCTTTCCGCGGCCAGCTCCTTTGGCAGGAGCCGGAATAAAAGCGGCAGTTTATCCGGTTCAACGCCGGCAAAAACCGCAGCAATATCCGCGGGATTCATCGTTACGAGGATATCCCGGATTGTGGAGTATTTTTTGTCTGTAAGCAGAGTCTGTAAAGTGTTTTCAACTGTGACAGAATGTTCCGCCATGCTTGCTCCCTCCCATTTGGTTAGAATGGTCAGTTGCCAGAAGCATATAATACCGGGCACATACCTCTGTCCGAACCATAGGCATCCTGGTTCGGTTCAAAAGGTCTTCCCGGTATCAGACATAGCGGCAGATTGAATTTATGACACGCGGAACCGGAACGCCACGACGCCCGGAACCCGCTGTCTTCGCCCAACCGCTATGCCGCTGCTACTCCCAGCGTCCATGACATTCCCTCCTTGTTTTTTTCATTTTTTCAGCCGGAAACAGATCTCTCCGCCCGGCCGTTCACGCTATTATAGTATCATCTTTTTTTGCTTGTCAATCCTTGAAATGTTTCGTTTTTCTTAATTGTTTTTCAGCCTGTTTTTACCTACATAAATACAAGGGATTTCCCCCTTTTTCGCGTTACATCGCTCTGGTGGAAATCCCTCGTTTTCTATACATT
Organism: Clostridiales bacterium FE2011; assembly: GCA_017569305.1. Classification (NCBI taxonomy): domain Bacteria; kingdom Bacillati; phylum Bacillota; class Clostridia; order Eubacteriales; species Clostridiales bacterium FE2011. Next base: position 723,994 of record CP069418.1, read on the forward strand.
TTTAAGTTTTCAGTCTTCAGTTTTCAGTCTTAATTGATTGTAAATACTTCTTCAGTTCCGCAATATACATTTCCGCCATCTGGCTCAGGATCATATTCTGCTTCACGATATACCCGATTTCCATCCGTCCGGCAGCCACCTCTTCCTCCTTGTCCTCAAAGGCCACTGCCACATAGTCCGATCCGTTCAGTTCTTCGCAGATGATGCCGCTGCACAGTGTGTATCCATTCAGACCCACCATCAGGTTCAGCATTGTTGCCCGGTCTGTTGCTTTGATGGTCCGGATATAGTCATACGTGCTCAGGATTTCTTCCGCGAAATAGAACGCTCCGCTCGGTCCCTGTTCAAAGCTCAGACAGGGATAGTCCCGCAGTTCTTCCAGCCGGATCGACTTCTGTTTTGCCAGCGGATGTCCTTTCCAAAGATACACGTAGGGTTCACACTTGATCAGCGGGTGGAACTCCAGCTGGCTGCTCTTCAGGAACTTGCCGATTGCCTTCCGGTTGAAGTCACTCAGGTAAAGGATACCCACCTCACTCTTGCCGGTGGTCACGTCCTCAATCACATCCCGGGTTTTGCTTTCCCGGATTGCAAATTCATATTCGTCAGTATCGAAATGCTTGACCATTTCAACAAAGCTCTTGACCGCGAAGGAATAATGCTGGCAGGAAATGCCGAACTTCTTTCTCAGGTTTCCGCCTTTTCCATATTTTTCCAACAGTCTGTCGTACTGGTTCACCACCTGCCGGGCATACTGGATAAACTCCGCCCCGTCATTGGTCAGTGTAACGCCTTTTCCGCCGCGGTTGAACAGCGTGATTCCCAGCTCCTTCTCCAGTTCACGGACTGCGCTGGTCAGCGAAGGCTGCGTCACATACAGCACCTCAGCCGCCTTGTTCAGCGATCCTTTTTCAGAGATGGTGATCACATAGTTCAGCTGTTGAATCGTCATGACCTGCACGCTTCTCTCATTACGTTTTTCCAGGATAAATCATACCCTACCACACATGCCGTGGATTGTCAAAAAGGACCGGCCGTTTCCGGCCGGTCCCCTGTCTCAAACCAGAATCTTCTCATCAATCGAAGCAGTCACCCACGTGGTTGATGATTACATCCACTCCCAGGGGCGTCTCATACTCTTCAATGATGATTTCCTCACCCGGCAGACGCGGTGTCTTACCCTCTGTCGGCTTGTCCGGGCGGCTCCAGGGCTTATTGGTGAATGTTGTCACCGTTCCCTCTGTTTCCATGCTTTCCAGCTCATAGCCGATCACTTCCTGCTCTGTCCAGGTGTACTCGGCCGGCTTTCCGTTCACCATGGTGGGCAGGCCGGTAATCGAAGCCATCCAGCCGTTTTCTTCGTTCAGGATTACACTCATGCCATTGCTCAGGGTCATATGGACGCTTGTGGGTCTGAACATGTGCTTGTTGTTTTCATCGTCCCAGACCTTCCTGACGGAGACGCTGGTCATTTCCGGCTGATACTTATTCCGGATGGTATATCCATGGATTTCAGCCACATACCAGCGAACCGGATCTTCCTTCACGGTGTAGGTGATCGGGTGACCGTTCACAAACTTGGGCAGCTCGCCGAATGTATGCTTCCATCCGTTAGCCGCAGTCAGTTTTGCGCTCCGGACTTCCTCGCCGCCCGCGTACAGATGAACCGTGATGCTCTTCGGCCGGTTTCCGTCCTTGTTGTTATTGTCATCCCAGATCTTCACAATCTCGATGTCGGTGGTCATGACCTCCTCTTCCGGTTCTTCTTCAGGAATCTGAATATCAAACTCCTTCTCAATCACCAGTTTACCTGTTTCCTTGGTGTTGGTGATCACAAATCCGGTGGAAGCATTACCTGTGATCTTTGCAACATAGCCTTCCGGAATCTTTGTTTCAGCCACTGTGTACTTGATCTCACGGACCACTCCGTCATCGCGTACATTCCGGCACAGGTTGTTCCAGCTGAACTTCCAGCCGTTACCGGCATTCAGTTTCACAGCGTCTCCCAAAGCCTTGCCGTCAGCATAGAGCTGGACTTCGACATCCGCAGGATGTTCACCGCTGTCCACCCAGACCTTCTTCACTTCAACCTTGGTCTTTTCGGCTTCATGTGTATTGGTCAGTGTAGTCAGCGATCCGCTGGTAGATGTACCCGTCAGGGTATATCCAACCACATTCGGCTCCTTCCAGGTATATACGATTTCCTTGCCGTCCTTGCGCTTCGGCAGCTGGTCGATCTGTCCGACCCAGTTGTTATCCGCATTCAGGTTCACAGACTTGCCGGTCAGTTCGCCGTCCGCCAAAAGTTCAATCTTCAGTCCGGTCGGCCGCAGTCCGTCGCTGTTGTTTTCGTCCTTCCAGAGCTTCTTCACAGCGACGCTTGTCAGGATCCTCGCATTCACAAACTCAGCTGCGCAGCCTTCAACTGTAATCGTTCCTTCACTGTTCGTCGAAGTTACAGTATAGTCAGTGCTTTCAGCTTCTTCCACGGTGTATTCAATGTCTGTCGGCAGCCCTGTTGCTGTTGCCGTCTCGCCATCCTTCAGTTCGAATGTTGCTACACCGTTGATGAATGTCATATCGCCATAAGTTTTGTTTATGGTGGTATCACTGAGCGTCACCGTGAATTCAAACTTCTTGTCCGCATCTGTGCTGACACTGCTCTTCACGGTCTTACTGACTTCCAGGTCACCGACTTTTCTGGTGTTTGTAAAATCAGCGATGCATTCTTCGTTTTCAATGATGATTCCACTCGCACCTTCAGCTTCTGTCGTAAATTGCTCGTATTCTTCTTCCTTGACACTGAATTCAATATCAATCGGTAGCCCTGATGCTGTTACAGTTTCGCCGTCCTTGAGTTCAACAGTTGCCACACCATCAACAAACGTCATATCTCCATAAGTTCCGTTAATGGTCGTATCACTCAACACAACTGTGAATTCAAACACCTGGTCCGCATCGACAGCGGCATCACTTACAAGCGTCTTACTGACAGTCAGATCACCGGTCTTCTGTGTATTTGTAACCGTGATCTTGCCATTCTCCAAGGCACCGATACTGCTCGTGTAGCCTGCAACATCCAGTTCCTTCACGCTGTACGCGATCGCGGTCGTGCCGTCTGCTTTGTACTTCGGCAGGCTTGTAAACTTGTAGCTTGTCTGGTCTGCGCTCAGTGTCGCGGTCTTGCCGGTCACATCGCTGCCGTCAGCCGTCAGCTGGATGCCGACTGTTACGCCGTTAGGCCAGGTCTTGCTTCCGTCCGCGTTCAGCCAGGCCTTGTCAACCTCGACTTCAACGGTTTCCTGAGTATTCGTAACAGTGATCTTGCCGTTCGTCAGAGTGCCGACATCACTGTCGTATCCGGGCACTTCCGCTTCCTTCACACTGTACGCGATCTCGGTCGTGCCGTCTGCTTTGTACTTCGGCAGGCTTGTGAACTTGTAGCTTGTCTGGTCTGCGCTCAGTGTCGCGGTCTTGCCGGTCACATCGCTGCCGTCAGCCGTCAGCTGGATGCCGACTGTTACGCCGTTAGGCCAGGTCTTGCTTCCGTCCGCGTTCAGCCAGGCCTTGTCAACCTCGACTTCAACGGTTTCCTGAGTATTCGTAACAGTGATCTTGCCGTTCGTCAGAGTGCCGACATCACTGTCGTATCCGGGCACTTCCGCTTCCTTCACGCTGTACGCGATCGCGGTCGTGCCGTCTGCTTTGTACTTCGGCAGGCTTGTGAACTTGTAGCTTGTCTGGTCTGCGCTCAGTGTCGCGGTCTTGCCGGTCACATCGCTGCCGTCAGCCGTCAGCTGGATGCCGACTGTTACGCCGTTAGGCCAGGTCTTGCTTCCGTCCGCGTTCAGCCAGGCCTTGTCAACCTCGACCTCAACGGTTTCCTGAGTATTCGTAACAGTGATCTTGCCGTTCGTCAGAGTGCCGACATCACTGTCGTATCCGGGCACTTCCGCTTCCTTCACGCTGTACGCGATCTCGGTCGTGCCGTCTGCTTTGTACTTCGGCAGGCTTGTGAACTTGTAGCTTGTCTGGTCTGCGCTCAGTGTCGCGGTCTTGCCGGTCACATCGCTGCCGTCAGCCGTCAGCTGGATGCCGACTGTTACGCCGTTAGGCCATGTCTTGCTTCCGTCCGCGTTCAGCCAGGCCTTGTCAACCTCGACTTCAACGGTTTCCTGAGTATTCGTAACAGTGATCTTGCCGTTCGTCAGAGTGCCGACATCACTGTCGTATCCGGGCACTTCCGCTTCCTTCACACTGTACGCGATCTCGGTCGTGCCGTCTGCTTTGTACTTCGGCAGGCTTGTGAACTTGTAGCTTGTCTGGTCTGCGCTCAGTGTCGCGGTCTTGCCGGTCACATCGCTGCCGTCAGCCGTCAGCTGGATGCCGACTGTTACGCCGTTAGGCCAGGTCTTGCTTCCGTCCGCGTTCAGCCAGGCCTTGTCAACCTCGACCTCAACGGTTTCCTGAGTATTCGTAACAGTGATCTTGCCGTTCGTCAGAGTGCCGACATCACTGTCGTATCCGGGCACTTCCGCTTCCTTCACACTGTACGCGATCTCGGTCGTGCCGTCTGCTTTGTACTTCGGCAGGCTTGTGAACTTGTAGCTTGTCTGGTCTGCGCTCAGTGTCGCGGTCTTGCCGGTCACATCGCTGCCGTCAGCCGTCAGCTGGATGCCGACTGTTACGCCGTTAGGCCATGTCTTGCTTCCGTCCGCGTTCAGCCAGGCCTTGTCAACCTCGACTTCAACGGTTTCCTGAGTATTCGTAACAGTGATCTTGCCGTTCGTCAGAGTGCCGACATCACTGTCGTATCCGGGCACTTCCGCTTCCTTCACGCTGTACGCAATCGCGGTCGTGCCGTCTGCTTTGTACTTCGGCAGGCTTGTGAACTTGTAGCTTGTCTGGTCTGCGCTCAGTGTCGCGGTCTTGCCGGTCACATCGCTGCCGTCAGCCGTCAGCTGGATGCCGACTGTTACGCCGTTAGGCCAGGTCTTGCTTCCGTCCGCGTTCAGCCAGGCCTTGTCAACCTCGACTTCAACGGTTTCCTGAGTATTCGTAACAGTGATCTTGCCGTTCGTCAGAGTGCCGACATCACTGTCGTATCCGGGCACTTCCGCTTCCTTCACGCTGTACGCGATCGCGGTCGTGCCGTCTGCTTTGTACTTCGGCAGGCTTGTGAACTTGTAGCTTGTCTGGTCTGCGCTCAGTGTCGCGGTCTTGCCGGTCACATCGCTGCCGTCAGCCGTCAGCTGGATGCCGACTGTTACGCCGTTAGGCCAGGTCTTGCTTCCGTCCGCGTTCAGCCAGGCCTTGTCAACCTCGACTTCAACGGTTTCCTGAGTATTCGTAACAGTGATCTTGCCGTTCGTCAGAGTGCCGACATCACTGTCGTATCCGGGCACTTCCGCTTCCTTCACACTGTACGCGATCTCGGTCGTGCCGTCTGCTTTGTACTTCGGCAGGCTTGTGAACTTGTAGCTTGTCTGGTCTGCGCTCAGTGTCGCGGTCTTGTCGGTCACATCGCTGCCGTCAGCCATCAGCTGGATGCCGACTGTTACGCCGTTAGGCCATGTCTTGCTTCCGTCCGCATTCAACCACGCCTTGTCTACAGATATATCTACTGTACCTTGTTTATTTGTAATTGTAATCTTGCCGTTCGTCAGATCACTGACTTCGCTTCCGTATCCAGGCACTTCCGCTTCCTTCACGCTGTACGCGATCGCGGTCGTGCCGTCTGCTTTGTACTTCGGCAGGCTTGTGAACTTGTAGCTTGTCTGGTCTGCGCTCAGTGTCGCGGTCTTGCCGGTCACATCGCTGCCGTCAGCCGTCAGCTGGATGCCGACTGTTACGCCGTTAGGCCAGGTCTTGCTTCCGTCCGCGTTCAGCCAGGCCTTGTCAACCTCGACTTCAACGGTTTCCTGAGTATTCGTAACAGTGATCTTGCCGTTCGTCAGAGTGCCGACATCACTGTCGTATCCGGGCACTTCCGCTTCCTTCACGCTGTACGCGATCGCGGTCGTGCCGTCTGCTTTGTACTTCGGCAGGCTTGTGAACTTGTAGCTTGTCTGGTCTGCGCTCAGTGTCGCGGTCTTGCCGGTCACATCGCTGCCGTCAGCCGTCAGCTGGATGCCGACTGTTACGCCGTTAGGCCAGGTCTTGCTTCCGTCCGCGTTCAGCCAGGCCTTGTCAACCTCGACCTCAACGGTTTCCTGAGTATTCGTAACAGTGATCTTGCCGTTCGCCAGAGTGCCGACATCACTGTCGTATCCGGGCACTTCCGCTTCCTTCACGCTGTACGCGATCGCGGTCGTGCCGTCTGCTTTGTACTTCGGCAGGCTTGTGAACTTGTAGCTTGTCTGGTCTGCGCTCAGTGTCGCGGTCTTGTCGGTCACATCGCTGCCGTCAGCCGTCAGCTGGATGCCGACTGTTACGCCGTTAGGCCAGGTCTTGCTTCCGTCCGCGTTCAGCCAGGCCTTGTCAACCTCGACTTCAACGGTTTCCTGAGTATTCGTAACAGTGATCTTGCCGTTCGTCAGAGTGCCGACATCACTGTCGTATCCGGGCACTTCCGCTTCCTTCACGCTGTACGCGATCGCGGTCGTGCCGTCTGCTTTGTACTTCGGCAGGCTTGTGAACTTGTAGCTTGTCTGGTCTGCGCTCAGTGTCGCGGTCTTGCCGGTCACATCGCTGCCGTCAGCCGTCAGCTGGATGCCGACTGTTACGCCGTTAGGCCATGTCTTGCTTCCGTCCGCGTTCAGCCAGGCCTTGTCAACCTCGACCTCAACGGTTTCCTGAGTATTCGTAACAGTGATCTTGCCGTTCGTCAGAGTGCCGACATCACTGTCGTATCCGGGCACTTCCGCTTCCTTCACACTGTACGCGATCTCGGTCGTGCCGTCTGCTTTGTACTTCGGCAGGCTTGTGAACTTGTAGCTTGTCTGGTCTGCGCTCAGTGTCGCGGTCTTGCCGGTCACATCGCTGCCGTCAGCCGTCAGCTGGATGCCGACTGTTACGCCGTTAGGCCAGGTCTTGCTTCCGTCCGCGTTCAGCCAGGCCTTGTCAACCTCGACTTCAAGGGTTTCCTGAGTATTCGTAACAGTGATCTTGCCGTTCGTCAGAGTGCCGACATCACTGTCGTATCCGGGCACTTCCGCTTCCTTCACACTGTACGCGATCTCGGTCGTGCCGTCTGCTTTGTACTTCGGCAGGCTTGTGAACTTGTAGCTTGTCTGGTCTGCGCTCAGTGTCGCGGTCTTGCCGGTCACATCGCTGCCGTCAGCCGTCAGCTGGATGCCGACTGTTACGCCGTTAGGCCAGGTCTTGCTTCCGTCCGCGTTCAGCCAGGCCTTGTCAACCTCGACTTCAACGGTTTCCTGAGTATTCGTAACAGTGATCTTGCCGTTCGTCAGAGTGCCGACATCACTGTCGTATCCGGGCACTTCCGCTTCCTTCACGCTGTACGCGATCGCGGTCGTGCCGTCTGCTTTGTACTTCGGCAGGCTTGTGAACTTGTAGCTTGTCTGGTCTGCGCTCAGTGTCGCGGTCTTGCCGGTCACATCGCTGCCGTCAGCCGTCAGCTGGATGCCGACTGTTACGCCGTTAGGCCAGGTCTTGCTTCCGTCCGCGTTCAGCCAGGCCTTGTCAACCTCGACTTCAACGGTTTCCTGAGTATTCGTAACAGTGATCTTGCCGTTCGTCAGAGTGCCGACATCACTGTCGTATCCGGGCACTTCCGCTTCCTTCACGCTGTACGCGATCGCGGTCGTGCCGTCTGCTTTGTACTTCGGCAGGCTTGTGAACTTGTAGCTTGTCTGGTCTGCGCTCAGTGTCGCGGTCTTGCCGGTCACATCGCTGCCGTCAGCCGTCAGCTGGATGCCGACTGTTACGCCGTTAGGCCAGGTCTTGCTTCCGTCCGCATTCAACCACGCCTTGTCTACAGATATATCTACTGTACCTTGTTTATTTGTAATTGTAATCTTGCCGTTCGTCAGATCACTGACTTCGCTTCCGTATCCAGGCACTTCCGCTTCCTTCACGCTGTACGCGATCGCGGTCGTGCCGTCTGCTTTGTACTTCGGCAGGCTTGTGAACTTGTAGCTTGTCTGGTCTGCGCTCAGTGTCGCGGTCTTGCCGGTCACATCGCTGCCGTCAGCCGTCAGCTGGATGCCGACTGTTACGCCGTTAGGCCAGGTCTTGCTTCCGTCCGCGTTCAGCCAGGCCTTGTCAACCTCGACTTCAACGGTTTCCTGAGTATTCGTAACAGTGATCTTGCCGTTCGTCAGAGTGCCGACATCACTGTCGTATCCGGGCACTTCCGCTTCCTTCACGCTGTACGCGATCGCGGTCGTGCCGTCTGCTTTGTACTTCGGCAGGCTTGTGAACTTGTAGCTTGTCTGGTCTGCGCTCAGTGTCGCGGTCTTGCCGGTCACATCGCTGCCGTCAGCCGTCAGCTGGATGCCGACTGTTACGCCGTTAGGCCAGGTCTTGCTTCCGTCCGCGTTCAGCCAGGCCTTGTCAACCTCGACCTCAACGGTTTCCTGAGTATTCGTAACAGTGATCTTGCCGTTCGTCAGAGTGCCGACATCACTGTCGTATCCGGGCACTTCCGCTTCCTTCACGCTGTACGCGATCTCGGTCGTGCCGTCTGCTTTGTACTTCGGCAGGCTTGTGAACTTGTAGCTTGTCTGGTCTGCGCTCAGTGTCGCGGTCTTGCCGGTCACATCGCTGCCGTCAGCCGTCAGCTGGATGCCGACTGTTACGCCGTTAGGCCAGGTCTTGCTTCCGTCCGCGTTCAGCCAGGCCTTGTCAACCTCGACTTCAACGGTTTCCTGAGTATTCGTAACAGTGATCTTGCCGTTCGTCAGAGTGCCGACATCACTGTCGTATCCGGGCACTTCCGCTTCCTTCACGCTGTACGCGATCGCGGTCGTGCCGTCTGCTTTGTACTTCGGCAGGCTTGTGAACTTGTAGCTTGTCTGGTCTGCGCTCAGTGTCGCGGTCTTGCCGGTCACATCGCTGCCGTCAGCCGTCAGCTGGATGCCGACTGTTACGCCGTTAGGCCAGGTCTTGCTTCCGTCCGCGTTCAGCCAGGCCTTGTCAACCTCGACTTCAACGGTTTCCTGAGTATTCGTAACAGTGATCTTGCCGTTCGTCAGAGTGCCGACATCACTGTCGTATCCGGGCACTTCCGCTTCCTTCACGCTGTACGCGATCGCGGTCGTGCCGTCTGCTTTGTACTTCGGCAGGCTTGTGAACTTGTAGCTTGTCTGGTCTGCGCTCAGTGTCGCGGTCTTGCCGGTCACATCGCTGCCGTCAGCCGTCAGCTGGATGCCGACTGTTACGCCGTTAGGCCAGGTCTTGCTTCCGTCCGCGTTCAGCCAGGCCTTGTCAACCTCGACTTCAACGGTTTCCTGAGTATTCGTAACAGTGATCTTGCCGTTCGTCAGAGTGCCGACATCACTGTCGTATCCGGGCACTTCCGCTTCCTTCACGCTGTACGCGATCGCGGTCGTGCCGTCTGCTTTGTACTTCGGCAGGCTTGTGAACTTGTAGCTTGTCTGGTCTGCGCTCAGTGTCGCGGTCTTGCCGGTCACATCGCTGCCGTCAGCCGTCAGCTGGATGCCGACTGTTACGCCGTTAGGCCAGGTCTTGCTTCCGTCCGCGTTCAGCCAGGCCTTGTCGACTTCGATGTCCACAGTCTCCAAGATGTATGCATTTCCAAACTCAATACTACCGAGATTCGTATCTTCGTTGATAACAACTGTTCCGGACGGATTATCGATGCCTGTAAACGGTGTTGCTGTTTCTCCGACTGTCACTGTTGTTGTGCGCGTATATCCAGCTTGTTGTGCGCTTGTTGCAGTTTCGATGACCGTATACGTTTCTCCAGGTAGAATACCATCTGCCTGGGTCAATCTTACTGATTTGCTTCCATCCGTAAACTCAGACGGATACTTCATTGTCACAGTTGTGACAGTTTCGCCATCCTCGTCCTTCACAACAAACTGGATATCCATATCAGCCAGAGTACCGTTATTGACTGTTACAGACTTTGTCAGAGTCAGTTCCGCTGTTTTTTCTTTATTTGTAATCAGGAAACTGCCGTCATTCTTTTGTTCTGTTTTTTCCAGTTCGAAGTGTTCCGCATACGTACCCTCGATTTTTGTTTCTTTCACGGAGTACGTGATTTCATCATCACCTTCATACTGCACCAGGCCGGTAAATGTATAACTCGGCTGATCTGCACTCAAAATCGCAGATTTGCCTTCCACGTCCACAATTTCGCCCTCGCCGACCTGTTTTTGCAGCTGAATAGTAACCGTCGTTCCCGTCGGCCATTGTGTTCCATTCGCAAGTGTTATTCTGCTTTCAGTAGCAATTGCACTATTCTCTGTCGTATATGCCCAAGCCTTATTAACGGTAATATTATCCGGTTGCCGTGTATTATTGAAAGTAATTGCGCTTATAGCATTTTCGTCTTCGGTTGCATCCACAATTCCTTTAAACTCACTTGACTCAGGTGTTCCACTGATATCATTACTACGGAATTTGGCAATTGCATATTCGACATTGTCATAATACTCCGGGAAAGCCGCATAAACCACACCACTGGCACCCATATATACAATTGTTATATAGTATTCTTCTGTATCGCAGATATAGGTTCCCTTTGTTGTTGATGCTTTGCCCTTTTCTTTGATTTTAAAGACTCTTCCGCCTTGACCATTATTATACAATACGGAATAAGCCATAGACGGGCCGCTGTTAGTCAGCGTTGCCACTTTTGTCCAATGTACATCACTGGTATCATTTGCTTCATTTTCATCCCATTGATATAAATCAAACTCAAACACTTCACTTGCGGCAGGCGATACATTATTCACTTTTTTCCCAAATTGTGTATCTGCATCCACTGCAAGTGTAAGAGATTTGTTTCTGCAATGCCATTCATTTTGTTGATTTCCGCTTGTCACCTCGCCACCAGATATGATCCAACCTTCACTAGACGTCGTAATAGTTGTTTTTGAGGTTCCCTGCGGGATTAGGAACATGCCAATTGCTTCATTTAGCTCCACAGACGTTGCATTTGGCATATTGAAAACAACATGAGAAGAAAGCCATTCTTTACCATCATCAGTATCAGCATTTGTTCCATCTGAATAAGTATACTCTATTTTTCCAATGTGAACGTCAGTTCCAAGTTCGTTGAAAACAATGGTTTGATTTTTATGCAAATGTATCTTTAACGGAGATCCATCTAGCTTAAAATCAATTTCAGACGGATCAATGTAAATCGTTTTTCCATCTTCAAAAACCGTCAAGTCAAATCCTTGAGACGTTGGTTTATATGTTGCCTCCTTTTGGCGCAGAATATCAGACATAGCCTGGCCATGATTTAAAATAGGATTTACAATAGATTGTGCTATCTTCTCCGCAGATGATTCAACCACAATCACATTCGATTTTTTATTCAGAATCTTACTTTCATCTTCTTTGTCTATAAACAGCACCACATCGCCAGTATTTGGTGCATTCATATGCATAACACCATCAATATGTCCTGCAACAACTGAACCTGTTGCATTTCCGCCAAGATCTGGTTGGACATTAACGTCATCGCCACCATGGCATATATAATAATTGGTTGCAAAATTCGTTTGCATATGGCCTGTCTGGTTAAATGTTTGAGCTGTAACACCATAGTTAACCCCAGGTCCGAGAACCCACATTGGATTCAGCGCATTCTCCAACGGATAATAGGAAAGTATGAATTTATGTTCCATATGGAGGATGTGCTGTTCGTCATCTGTCTCCTGTGTATATTGATATGTATATTTATAGCTTTTGATATAGTCCACATCGTAATATTTATCTTCAGTCGGTTTGTTTGGACCTGCAGAGATACCACCAGCGTTAGGTTTCGCTGTTATTACTTTTGCGGTTATTCCTTGCCAGTTGGGCGAATAGTTTTGCCCATCAGACCATCCATCTTCAACATTTATGATAGTTTTTGCTGATCCGTCTGTCGTCAAATTTATTGTTTTATAGTATTTGCTATTTCCGTCTGCACTGGTAGCTTCCAGAACTACATAGTACACACCCGACTCAATAGCTGTAGTATTTCCAGTTGGATCAAATTCAATGACAACATCCAGTTCCTTTGTATTCCCCTGCTTGAATCCTGTGCGGTAATCAACAGCTCCATCGCTGACCGGTCCGTTTGTACCTAACGGATCATAGCCGGTGAAGCTCTGATTCATAATTGTATTATATTTTTCAGTCTGATTACGTGCTATATCCTTGAGCTTACCAATATGAGGCAGCTCTTCCGTTGTATGAACCAGACGAACCTTCAGATTGCTTTTGACTTCATCAGGAAGATCACTGTATGCAAGGCCAATAGGATTATGCTGATCATCACTATACGCTTGATATTCCTGATTGCTTAATCCCGGAATATGAACAGTAAACGGAGTTTGCGTTCCTGCTCGGTTACCAAGATTCACAATACTCCAGTATGTATTGTTAGGACTGTTTGCAACTGTACCAGCAGAAAAATCCGACGTATCCATTACGATCAGATAGTAGTTTCCCGTCACACTCGGCGCAGCAATCGGATTATCATCATAATCATGGAAACTGACTTCCACATCAAAGTCTTCTGTATTTCCATCAGCGCCTCTTGTCGCTGGCGCATTCAATGGTCCCCTTCTTCCTTCTGCAGGCTGATCTGCCAGTACGGATACAGGGAGAATATTCACCAGCATCACGAGAGTGAGCAGGAAAGCGATTGTTTTCTTCATCGTGTACTTCATCAGGTTCCCTCTTTTCAACAAACTATTCAGTCGTTAAGAAGCAGCTTAAGCCGTACCCATTCGGGCACGGCAAATGTATATCAGTCTTCCTGATTTTCCTCTAAGTATACCAGTATTCTCCAGTACACTATGTTATTTTCAGGAGTAACGACAACGTCCATTGTAGTCTTGGTTTCATTGGGTATATCGTACCAAGTTTCTTCATCCGGACTATACTGCCACTGCACGGTGTATTGCAGTTCGTCATATCCTTCCATAACTGCCACGAAATGGGCGGTATCGCCAATGATCGGTTCCGGCACATCCCAAGTCACATCAACCCTGATATGCCTTTCAGGAGTTGTTTCAGACTCTGGTATGTTTTCTTCTGTTTCTTCAATGTCCGCCGGATCTTCTTCAGCAGGTTCTTCTCCCTCAGTTAATTCATTCACATTCTCATTTGTTTCTTCTGAGTCATCTGTTATTTCCGTATTCTCTTCATTCTCCGGGTTTTCTGCAGTTTCTTCCCCATTCTCTTCCTCTATAGTTTCATCCTCCGGAGCTTTTTCCGTTTCTTCCTCTTCTTCAATTATTTCATCCGGCTCGTCATTTGTTTCTTCTTCATCTATTTCTTCCGCCGGTATTTCATTTTCTGCTATCTCATCAGCTGGTTTCTCTTCGTCCTCTTCTGCCTGTTCTTCGGTTTCCTCTGGCTGCTCCGCCTGTTCAGCTAACCAGCTTTCATATTCAGCTTCATTCATAATGAAGACATTCAGCTTTGCCATGAGGTTGGGTTCCACAGGTCCCAGGGTGACCAGGTAGGATCCTGCCTCAGCATACCAGCTGATGACTGTCTGACTTGTTTCGTCATTTGTCAGGGTTCTGGCAGGGTTATCTGAAAGCCTGTCGGATTTCTCCACTGTGATCCAGCCATGACGACCCAGCACAACCAGATTCACCTGTTGTGCATGATCTATGTCCAGCTTCAGGACTGCGGGCTTTGTCTTCTTCATCGTCCCGCTCCAGGAGTCGCCGATACGGACAGCCTTGGTGATGATAATCTCCATGCTGTCGGCAGCTTCCTCCTCAACCGCTTCTTCCGGATCCACCACCTCAGACTCGGCTGCCTGAGGCTCGGTTGCCTCCGGCTCCGTCGTCTCCGGTTCTGTTGTCTCGGGTTCGGTTGTTTCCGGTACAGACTCTTCCTGTTCAACAGGCGCCAGGTCTGTAGGTGTGGCAGTTACATCTTCAGCAGCTGCCCACACGGAAACAGCGCAGATCATCAGCATCACTGCGCAGATCACGAGAAACATCTGGATGAAACGATTTTTCATAGTCCCGACTCCTTTGTGTGAATGTAATAACCAGTATCCACAGATCGCTCTGTGTAACTATCGTATTATTCTTGTGTCGTTTATGTGTAATAGTGCAAACGATTAATCTCTGCACTCAATCATATTATCCTACCATAACAATCTTTTGTTTTCAAGCGTTTGAGAGGTTTCTGACCAGTGTTTTCCAGATAGTTAATTACATGGCCTTTTTGCTTGTTTGGCCATGTAATCTTTGTGACTTCCTCACTTTTATCATACTTTTTCGATTGTATAAACCTATCTGTTTTTTTGTGTTTTTTATTTGATTTATGCTCTTTTTTGTACTGGTATACAGGTACTTCTTTCCTTTACTTAGTTACATTAATAAAGAAATATGGTTATTTCATGCACAAAAAAACGCGTTCCCCTGCGGGAACGCGTTGTGATTGAGTTCAGGAAGTGATTATTCCAGTCTGGGCTCGATTTCCGGATGATCCGGAGCCATGTTCTGGGAATTCAGGGGGCCGACGCGGTAATTGAAGACAATGTTGCTGTTGGGGTAACTGCGGTAGAACACCCGCTTGATACGTTCAAGTACCATGCCGCCGGTGTTGTAGTTTACCGTGGGCAGGAGCAGGGCGAAAACCGTGGGAGCGAAACGGGTGATGGTATCACCTTTGCGCAGGTTCTTCGTCAGGATCTCCAGAAGGCCGTTCATGATGTTGTTCTGCCGCATGGTGTCAATTTCCTTATCGTTATAGGGAGACACCATGATGATCGCCAGGAACATGGTCGCACCCAGGCGTTCCAGGTTACGCATCTGGAGGTTGAAGATTTCTTTGAATACGGTGTATTCGCACACGAAGGCGCCGCGGCGTTCGCCGCTCTCACGCAGTTCGTTGCGGATGGATTCGAGGTTAAAGTCCAGGGTTTTGCCGGCAGATACGATCTGCTTGTAGAACTCCTGCAGGTCTTCGCTGGGCTGTACGCCGAGGTAGTGATAATTCAGCTGGACAACGTGCTTGTACTGCACCAGGGCTTCGCCGGTCCGGTTGATCTTGATCAGAGCGGACATCAGCTCCATGTGGAGACGGTCATCAAAGGAATCCACATCCAGTGCGCGACGGCAGATGCTCACGATATCTGCGTACTGTCCGCTGGTCTTCAGCATTTCAATATAGGCATAAACGGCAGCCATGTACTTGTTGTGCATGGTAGTGGCCTTCGCCAGCGCCCACTCGTTCTGCTCGGAGTGCTGCAGCAGGTCGCCCTGGTACTTCTCCAGCAGCTGGTTGTACAGGCGGCGCAGTTCTGCCTGGGGTACATTGTTCTCCGCCAGGCGGTTAAAGATCGAATCGATCTCGTACATGTCGATGGTCATGTTTTCCGGGCACTGCCAGTGATAGGCACCGCGGTCGGAAACCACGCACGCACCCAGCGCGGGATCAATCTGGTTAAGCAGCACACGCAGACGGCTGACGAGCGTCTTCAGGGCGTTCTCAGGATTGGTGCTCTTTTCTTCGTCCCACAGGGCAGCCAGCAGTTTCTGGTTCGGGACCCGCTCTCCTTCGTTCAGGATAAGATACTGAACAAGGGCCGCGCCCTTTTTGGACTTGACCGCAAGCTGATCTGTCTTCTTCTCGTCTATATAGATCAGGAAGTGATCCATCATTTGAATCCGAATGGTTTCTGCCATGTTTTCTCTCCCTCGTACCCTTTTACTCTGCCGTGTTAAAGCGTTTACTCTTTGCAAATGTTGCGCAATTGTTTCCTGCAAATCAACAGACGTTCACATTTTACAATACGGTTACATTGTAGCAGTCTGTATCCCATTTTGCAAGTATTTTGTTACATGAGTCAGAAAACCTTTTCAAAAATATTTTCATGTATCAGTTACAAATTGAACCTTCATTTTCCTATACCTTTCGGCAAAATCGAAAAGTCATGCTGTCAAAAACTTACTTCACAGTTACATAACCTTGCCTATGTTGGTTTCATGGCCGGCTTCACAAAGCATGTTTTGAGTCCCTCAGGTGTAACCGAAATTGCTCAGGATTGTCCTTGTTCTCAAATGTTGACATTTTCCTTTGTCTCTATAATAATGAAGGCAAACAATGGATATCCGGAAAGGAGGAGAACGCCATGAATACACAGGACCGGGCCGGTATGCTGGAAGCCATGAAGGAGGCTGAGAAAGCCTTTGCCGAAGGCGAGGTGCCTGTCGGTGCCGCACTGTATCACGGCGATACCCTCCTCTGGGCGGATCATAACCGGCGGGAAGCGCAGAAGGATCCCACCGCCCATGCGGAAATGCTGTGCCTGCGCAACGGCGCGGCAAAGCTTGGGAACTGGCGCCTGAAGGACTGTACGCTGTATGTGACCCTGGAGCCCTGTCCCATGTGCTCCGGTGCGCTCCTCATGAGCCGGCTGGGCCGGTGCGTATTCGGCGCTGCCGATCCGGAAGCCGGCTGCTGCGGCAGCATTTACGACCTGCCGGCGGATCCGCTGCTTCACGGACATACAGTCTGGGAGCAGTCTGATTCCGGAGAGGAATGCAGGGAACTGCTGAATCGTTTCTTTAGTGAGAGACGTCCGGAAGGAGGAAACGAATGAATAAGATTCTGCTGACATCTCTTCTGGTTCTTTCCCTGCTGTGCTCCGTAGGATGCGGTGAACAGACGGAAGAGCCGGAAATGTCCTTGCTGGCGATCAACGTACGTAAAGCGGACGCGTTGCTGCTGCGCTGCGGCCAGAGCGCCTACCTGATCGATACAGGCATCAAAAAGAACTCGGACATCCTTCTCGATGTGCTGAGGAAGGAAGGCATCACAAAGCTGACAGGCGTGATCCTGACCCACACCCATGCGGATCACACCGGTGGGCTGAAAGCGCTGCTGGAATCTGAAATTGTCGTCGAGAACATTTATACTTCAAAGTACTATGTGCTGAAGAAGGAAGACGGAAAGCATCCCGTTGAGAAAGCCACCAAGAAAACGGATCATGAGATTAATTACCTGGCGTCCGGTGATACGCTCCCGCTGGACGGCGGAAAGCTGACGGTTCTCGGCCCGCTGGAATTGAATGAGGATGCGGAAAACAACAATTCCCTGGTCATCCTGGCGGAAGGCGGCGGCGGAAGCATCCTACTGACGGGAGATATGGAATTCCCGGAAGAGGATTCCCTGCTGAAAGCTGGTCTCATCCCCCACGCGGATGTGCTGAAGGTCGGCAACCACGGTGAAGGAGACGCCACCTGCAATGCCTTTGTAAATGCTGTACAGCCTTCCCTGGCGGTGATCTCCACCAATACGGAAGACGAACCGGATACGCCGGATCCCCGGGTACTCAAGCTGCTGAATGACAGCAAGATTCCTGTGCTGATCACCCAGGATGCCGAAGAAGGCGTGCTGGTAACCCTCCGGAACGGGGAAATCACGACAGAAATGAAATAAGGTCTATGGCAAAGAAAAAGCTCTCCTCTGCGGAGAGCTTTTTCACGTCGTGCGAGCGTGACCATAAGCCGGGTTCTGTATTGGACGGTCATCTATCCAGGCCGTACGTTACCGCACGGCTCAAGCGATCGCGAGGGGCGCGGCGGGCCGCCGACATGCCCTCATTGCATCTTGCACCGGGTGGGGTTTACAGCACAGACCTGTTACCAGGTTTGTGGGTGAGCTCTTACCTCGCCTTTCCATCCTTACCGTCCCGAAGGGCGGCGGTTTATTTCTGTTGCACTCTCCCTGGAGTCGCCTCCGCCGGCCGTTAGCCGGCACCCTTGCCCTGTGGTGCCCGGACTTTCCTCATGCCCGAAGGCCTGCGACCGTCTGTTCACCTCGCACGCGGATAGCATAATATTCCCGTGATGATTTGTCAATGTGTAATGGTGAAAAAACGTTGACACCAGTATTTCACAGTGATATAATACGTATCTGTCAGCGGAAACGGAAGGTTTCCACTGAAAGCGCCGATAAAGATCGGAAGCCGTCCTGTGGCATGCGCCTGTAGCTCAGTTGGATAGAGCAACGGCCTTCTAAGCCGTGGGCCGGGGGTTCGAGTCCCTCCAGGCGCGCCAAGTACATGGTGGGTATAGCGTAGTTGGTTAACGCGTCAGATTGTGGCTCTGAAGACCGTGGGTTCGAGTCCCACTACTCACCCCATTTTCCTTCTATCGGCGTCAAGCTGGCAGAATTACCTACGTTGGGGTGTAGCCAAGTGGTAAGGCACGGGACTTTGACTCCCGCATTCGTAGGTTCGAGCCCTGCCACCCCAGCATATGACCCATTAGCTCAGTTGGCAGAGCACTTGACTTTTAATCAAGGTGTCTGGAGTTCGAATCTCCAATGGGTCACTTTCCTCTGCTTTCGCCGGGTCTGTCCTGCGGGCGTGGCGGAATGGCAGACGCGCCAGACTTAGGATCTGGTGTCGAAAGGCGTAAGAGTTCGAGTCTCTTCGTCCGCACAGTATCCCGGTTCCCTTATATGCGGTAGTAGCTCAGTTGGTAGAGTGCCACCTTGCCAAGGTGGATGTCGCGGGTCCGAGTCCCGTCTACCGCTCCACTTGCGGGTGTAGCTCAATGGTAGAGCTCCAGCCTTCCAAGCTGGTCACGTGGGTTCGATTCCCATCACCCGCTCGCAAAAAACAACCGATGCAGATGCATCGGTTGTTTTCTTATGCTTGTTAATCCATTTCTGTTCTCGGTGCTGTCGGTAGTGTGAACCAGAAGGTTGTCCCCTGCCCCGGTTCGCTTCTGACGCCGTAATCCGCGCCGTGCTTTTCCAGGATACCCCGGCAGATATTCAGGCCCAGGCCGCTTCCGATCACAGATCGGCGGTGGTTTTCCCGGCTCCGGTAATACCGGTCCCAGATAAACGGCAGTTCGTCCGCGGGAATGCCTTCCCCGCTGTCGGAAATCTGTACGCGGATGCCGGCCGCGGTATCCCGCTGGGTAATCCGGACGGTTTTATCCTCTCCGGTATACGTCAGCGCGTTTCCCAGCAGGTTGTACAGCACCTGGCCGATCCTACCCCGGTCTCCGACAACCTCCCGGTCTTCCGCCGGTTCAAAGATCACTGTATAGCCGTCCACGGAGGTCATCCGTCCTACCCGGTTGCAGATCTCCCGGATCTCTTCCGTCAGGTTGAAGGGCTTCTTTTCCAGTTCCATATTGCCGGTGCGGAGCCGGCTGAAATCCAGCACCTCATTGACCATGGAACTCAGGCGGTTCGTCTCGTCAATGATGATCTGCATATTCTCGGGCGTTACCTCTTCAGGAATATCACGCATGGCTTCCGCATAGCCCTCGATCATGGTCAGGGGCGTGCGCAGGTCATGGCTGATATTGGCGATCAGCTCCCGCTGGAGGTCTTCTACCTTTCCCAGGTCCTCCGCGGCCCGTACCAGGGTATCGTTCAGCTCCGCAATCTCCCGGTAGCCGCCGCTGTGCGGCGGGCGGGTGTAGCGGGAACGGCTCAGTTCCCTGGCCGCCTCACTGGTCTCAATGATGGGTTCCGAGATGATCCTGGCCATGGTAAAGCCCACAAGGACCGTTGCCAGCACAATCGCGCCGACAGTCAGCAGGAACTGGGTCCGTACGGCGTCCTCAATCTGGATCACGGACGCGCCCCGGTACAGGTTCCGGAACAGCACTCCCTGCAGCATCCATACCGTGGAAATGATAAATCCCGCGAAGATCGCGAGATATATCAGTATCTTGGCCCGGATACCGACCCGGCCGGCGAGGAATTCCTCCCGGTAAGCCAGATTATTCCTTCTCAAAACGATAGCCTACCCCTCTGAGCGTTGTGATCTTGTCCGCATAGGGCCCCAGCTGCTTGCGCAGCAGCTTGATATGGGTGTCCAGCGTCCGGTCGTCTCCGAAGAAGTCATAGCCCCATACGTCGCTGATCAGTTTTTCCCGCGTCAGGGCGATGCCCCGGTTGCGGATCATGTAGAACAGCAGGTCGTATTCCTTCGGGCTCAGCTCTGCTTCCACGCCGTCCACCAGCACCCGGCGGGCCGTAAAGTCCACAGTCAGGCCGCCGATGGAAACCGTCTCCTCCGCCTTCTTCTCCGCCTCGCCGCTGCGTTTGAGCACCGCGCCGACGCGCATCATCAGCTCCTTCGGGGAGAAGGGCTTCACAACGTAGTCGTCAATGCCCAGTTCAAAGCCATGGATCCGGTCATACTCCTCCCCGCGGGCGGAGAGCATAATCACCGGAATGGGATCCGTTTTCCGGATCTCACGCACGGCGGAGAAGCCGTCCAGCTCCGGCATCATCACGTCCATGATAACCAGGTCATAATGGTTCTGGCGGCACTTTTCCACGGCCTGCATACCGTTTTCCGCCTCGTCGGTCTCATAGCCCTCAAAGGCGGCGTATTTGGCGATCAGGGCACGAATGCGTGCCTCGTCGTCCACAATCAACAGCTTCATTTATTCCTCCGTTGGGGTCTGAATAAACTTTTCCACCTTCGCCCGGTCTCCGCCGGCTGCCAGGTAATCCTGGATAGCCTGCTGGAGCTGTTCGGTGAACTCTTCCAGGCACAGGCCGTTCTCCATGATATAGGTGGCAACCGGGATACCCACATAGCGCAGGTGCCAGGGTTCCGTGTTAATCTCGGTAATTTCCTGCTTATCCGCCGGATAACGGATGATGAAGCCGAATTCCTGGCAGTGATCTGCCATCCACTGGCATTCCGGCTCCTTCATCATTTTATCATTCATGGCCTTGTCTTTCCAGTTGGCAGGCACCACGTCGCAGCCAAGGCCTGTCTGATGATCGCTGGCGCCGGGTTTGGACACCCAGCCGTCATCCTTGCCATGATTCTTCTTCAGGCGGTTGTTGTACATCGTCTTCTGGGTGGAATAGGAACGGTAGGCGCTCTTCAGGTACAGTTTCCGGTATCCGTTCTCCTCCGCGGCGGCACGGATGGCAGCGTTCATTTCGCAAAGCGCGTCAGAGCAGACCTTGCGCAGCTTCTGGCCGTCCTTGGGCTTCACAGCCCAGGAAATGCCGCCCTTGTCGGGCTTGGAGGGAACCTTCACCAGATCCTTCGGCACATACTTTTTGTCCAGCAGGTAATGCTTGTTGGCCAGGATGATGTACTCCGGGTCCATGTCCTCCAGCGCCACCGGAAAATCCCATACAGGTTCGGAAGGACCCGTGACTTCCTTTACAGGTTCTTCACCCTCAACGACTTCCTCGATCAGCAGTTCTTCCTCATCCGATTCCGCGGCGGCAAGCACCGGCAGAAGCAGCATCAGGGAAAGCAGTAAACAGCATACTTTCTTCATAAAGCAATCTTCACCTAATCGTATCATTCTTCTTTCACGGTAAAGCTGTCAGCTGCAGCAGGGAGCTTCACGTCTTTCTGCAGCAGGTTCTGCAGCACCTCCACCCGGTGACTGATCAGCCAGGTCTCCAGCGGCACATTGGCGTCATGGATCTCCTTGGCGTATTCCTTGCCGACATAGCGGAAATGCCAGGGCTCATACTTGTAGCCGGTGATTCCCTCCCAGGGCTCGTCATACCGCAGGATATAACCGAACCGCCAGCAGTTTTCCCGGCACCACTTACCGCCCTCGGTATCCGCGAAGGATACTTCCAGGTGGATCTTGTGTTTCTGTCCGATATCCATGGCCACGCCCAGCTGGTGTTCGCTGGATCCGGGCGGCGCGACATATTCCTGCGCCTTTTCCACGTTCCCCTTCACAGTGCGCAGCTTCCGTTTATAGATACCCTCCTGTCTTTCATAGGAGCGGTAACCACTAATAGAAAGGAGCTGGACGCCGATTTCTTCCTTGCAGGCCTGGAACATTTCACGCAGGGCTTCCGCGGCTTCCTTCCGCATCCGGCGCACCTGTCCGGGCACGTCGCTCATTTCCAGGTCATCCGGCTCATAGGCTTCGGAAACCATATACTGGCGATTTGCCAGGAACAGCAGGCCGTTCACGTCGTTCTGGGGGGCTGCGGTATTCAGTGCTCCCGATACCGTCATGGAGGCGGCGGCAACCAGGGAGATCAGCTTGGTTAATGACGTCATTTCTTTTTCTCCATGGAAAAATGTCATTCAGAACGATGCTCTGAATGACATGATTATATCACAAAACTTTGTTTAAGAAATCCTTCGTTCTTTGTTCTTTCGGATTGGTGAAAATCTCGCCGGGAGTACCCTCCTCCAGGATCTTTCCTTCATCCATGAACAGCACCCGGTCAGCGACTTCCCGGGCGAAGCCCATCTCATGCGTCACGCAGACCATGGTCATGCCGCTCTTCGCCAGCTCCTTCATAACGTCCAGCACTTCGCCGACCATTTCCGGGTCCAGGGCGCTGGTGGGCTCGTCAAACAGCATCACTTCCGGTTTCATGCACAGGGCCCGCACGATGGCGATACGCTGTTTCTGTCCGCCGGAAAGCTGGGCGGGATAGCTGTCTGCCTTGTCTTCCAGGCCGACGCGCTTCAGCAGTTCCCGGGCTTCCTTTTCCGCCTGGTCCTTGCTCATCAGTCCGGTCCGTACAGGAGCCAGCGTGATGTTCTTCAGGATCGTCATATTCGGGAACAGGTTGAAATGCTGGAACACCATGCCCATCTTCTGGCGGATTTTGTTGATGTCGCATTTATCATCCGTAATGGACTGGCCTTCAAAGATGATTTCTCCGCTGGTGGGTGTCTCCAGCAGGTTCAGGCAGCGCAGGAAAGTGGATTTTCCGCTGCCGCTGGGTCCGATCAGCACAACACGTTCGCCCTTGTTGATGTGCTCGCTGACGCCCTTTAGCACTTGCAGATCGCCAAAGCTCTTGGTCAGGTTTTTAACGTCTATCACTTGCGCGCAGCCTCCTCTCAAAGATTCCCAGCAGCCAGGTAAACAGCATCACCAGCAGCAGGTAAATAATCGCCGCTCCGAGGTACGGGTACATCGGCTCGTAGTTCCGTGAAGCTACGCTCCGGGCCGCGTACAGCAGTTCCTTGCCACCGATCACGCTGATGAGGGAGGTGTCCTTCAGCAGCACGATAAACTCATTGCCCAGCGCAGGCAGGATCGCCTTGATGGCCTGGGGCACCACCACAAACCGCATCGTGTCCGTGTAGTTCATGCCCAGGCTGCGTCCGGCCTCCATCTGTCCATGGTCCACGCTCATCAGGCCGCCGCGGATGATCTCAGCTGTATAGGCGCCGGAGTTGATACCCAGCGTCAACGCACCGACCATCACAAAATTCCGGCTGGAAGCGAAGATAACCAGGCCCATGATCATCAGCTGCACCATCATAGGCGTACCGCGGATCACGGTCACATAGATCTTCAGCAGGCCGTTGATGAACCCGAGAACGGGGTTTTTGTGTCCGGGACGCTGCTGGTCATGTGCCGTACGGATCACCGCGACAATGATACCGAGGATCACGCCCAGCATCAGTGCCAGCACCGTCACGTACAGCGTGGTCACCACGCCGTTCAGGTACTGCAGCCAGCGGTCATTTTCGATGAATGCCTGATAAAAAAGGACATAGAATTGCTGCCACAATGTGGTAGGTTCATTCGCAGCCATCATTGCCTTCCAGGCCACAAACTGTTCCATGGAAACGGATCCTCTCCTTCACTGGTTGATCGTGCTGTTCTCCGATAATAACGCAGAAAGGAAAAGGCTTTTTTGCCTTTTCCTTCCGGCGTGAAAATGACTTTCTGCCTTCTGTATTATTCCTGCCACTTCAGGATGATCTCTTCGATGGTGCCGTTGTCGATCAGCTTCTGCAGTTCAGCGTTGAAAGCGTCCAGCAGTTCGGTGTTGCCCTTGGCGAAACCGAAAGCGAAGTTTTCAGGCGTATAGTCGGTCTTGAACATCTCCAGTCCGGGGATCTGCTTCACATAAGCTTCGCCGACCATGTCGTCCACGATGATGCAGTCCACCTGGCCGTTCTGCAGGGCCTGGAACGCAAGGGAGTATTTATCGTAGGAGGTCACGTGATCTTCGCCGAAATTGTCAACGGCCAGGTCCTTGCCTGTGGTACCGCTCTGGGCGCCGATCATCTTTTCACCCAGGTTCTCCATGGTGATGTCCGCGCCGGTCTTGAACACGATACCCTGCACGATCGTCACATAGGGGATGGTGAAGTCCATGCTGGCCTTCCGCTCTTCCTTGATGGTCACACCGGAAACCACGGCGTCAGCCTTGCCGGCGCTGGGAGCAACCAGAGCGCTGTCAAAGTCGATGGCGTAGGGTTCAGCAGTCAGGCCCAGGTTCTCGCAGATGATCGCCAGGATGTCGGGCTCAATGCCGATGACGTTGTCATTGTCATCCGTGCTTTCAAAGGGCGGGAAATCGGGGCTGGTGGCATAGATGAACTTGCCGGCTTCGATTGTCTTATACTCAGCAGTAGCCGCGGCTACGCTCAATACCAGGGCCAGTGCCAGAACCATTGCCAGAATCTTTTTCATTGTGAGTGCCTCCTCATTTCTGTTCTTTCCGTTAGGATTGGCGTCAGTATAGCACCCGGATACACCCTTGTCAACACATTTTATGCATTTTTATACAATTATTTTTGTTTTTCATGAATATTATGCATAATTATAACGATTATTCATGCATTTCCGCTGTATTTATGCATTTGTAACTTATAAGCCGGCAGCAAGTACCTGCTGACCTTACTAAAAAAAGAAAAACCGCCCGGCATACACAGCCGGGCAGCTTCTTATTTTTCTTCCTGATCAGCGAGCATGACAGCACGGTTCATCCGTTCAATCGCTTCTTTTTTGATTCCGGGAGTCAGGCGGAATCGGGTCGGATCGAAATCCGGGGTTTCCGGCTTCATACGGAACACACCGTACTTGATCGGCACACCGAGGGCCGTGTACTTTTCTTCGTGTTCGCTGATGTAATTGGGCCGGAAGTCGTCCGCATGCAGGTCATAGCCGAGTTTCACCGGTTCAAAGCCGCACAGGTCAAAGTAGGCTAACGAATCCTCAAACAGCGTATCGTCATCCGTCTTGAACCAGATCTCCCCGCCTTCCTTCAGGAAGGTACGGTACTGCATCAGCTGCCGCGGATGGGTCAGCCGGCGCTTCTCATGTTTCGGATGCTCGGTCCAGGGATTGCAGAAGTGGATATAGATGCGCTCCGCCTGCTCCTGCGGGCCGAATACCTGGTCCACAAAGCAGATATCCGCCATAACCAGCTGGACGTTGCCGGGGTTCTCCCCGCAGGCGTCCACGATGTTCCGCCGGGCGACGCCCAGGATGTCTGCGCTCAGGTCTGCGGCCACAAAGTTGATCTCCGGATTGTCCGCGATCATCTTGGCCGTGCTGACAGCCTTGCCGCAGCCCATTTCAATGTGCAGCGGCAGGTCAGGGTTGGCAAAGCGGGGACGCCAGGTTCCCCTCAGCGCGCCGGTCTTTGCGTCCGGGCCCTTAATCGCATCAATAAAGAACGGGCAGGCCTGGAGTTCAGGTCTTGCCCATTTCTTGGTTCGCATGTGCATCGGTCTAAATCCTCACAGATCGATGGAGTCTTTGGTTTCAGTGGCTTCCGTGAACAGCGGGCGAAGTTTCTCCGCCAGCGCGGTCACCTGTGCGCCGCAGCGGCCGGTATACTTGGCCGGATCCAGCACCGCCTGCATCTCCGCTTCGGTCAGGCCGAAGTCCTTTTCCGCGGCCAGCCGGGCCAGCAGGTCACAGGGCTCACCCTGCTTCATCTTCTCGGTTGCGGCCATGGAGCAGCGGCGGATGATTTCATGCAGCTGCTGCCGGTTTCCGCCCCGCTTCACCGCTTCCATCATCAGGTTTTCGGTGGCCAGGAAGGGCATATACTCCCGCAGGGTCTTGTCGATCACCTTTTCGTTTACCCGCAGGCCGCCGGCAATGTTCCGGACCAGGCGCAGGATCGCGTCCGCGCACAGGAAGGCTTCCGGCAGGGAGATCCTGCGGTTGGCGGAGTCATCCAGTGTCCGTTCCATCCACTGTACAGAGGCGGTCAGTGGCGCGTTCATGGCGTCCGCCATCAGGTAACGGGCCAGGGAGCATACGCGTTCGCAGCGCATGGGATTCCGCTTGTAAGCCATGGCTGAAGAGCCGATCTGGTTTTCTTCAAAGGGCTCATCGATCTGGCGGTCATGCTGCAGAAGGCGGATATCGTTCGCCATGCGGTAGCAGCTCTGGGCCAGGGCGCTCAGTGCGTTCAGGATGCGGCTGTCCGTCTTGCGGGGATAGGTCTGTCCGGACACGGTGAAGCACTCGGAGAAACCGAAGGTGCCCGCGATCCGGCGGTTCATTTCATCAATCTTTGCTTCATCGCCTTCGAACAGGTCCATGAAGCTGGCCTCGGTACCGGTGGTGCCGCGGCATCCCAGGAAGCGCAGGTGATCGATCACGAAGTCGATCTCTTCCAGGTCAGAGGCCAGGTCCTGCAGCCAGAGGGAAGCGCGCTTGCCCACGGTCACAGGCTGTGCCGGCTGGTAGTGGGTATAGCCCAGCGTGGGCATATCCTTGTACTTCTCCGCGAAGTCGCACAGGCTCTTCATGGCGCCCAGCAGTTCCCCGCGCAGGTACTTCAGGCCGTCCCGGTAGATCACCAGGTCGGCGTTATCGGTCACATAGCAGCTGGTGGCGCCCAGGTGAATAATGCCTGCCGCGGAAGGAGCAACTTTGCCGTAGGCATAAACGTGAGCCATGACGTCATGGCGGACTTCCTTTTCCCGCTCCCGCACGCAGTCATAGTCGATATCTTCGATATGGGCCGCCAGCTCGTCCACCTGTTCCTGCGTCACCGGCAGGCCCAGTTCCATTTCAGCCTTGGCCAGGGCAACCCAGAGGCGTCTCCAGGTCCGGTAGCGCGTATCGGCAGAGAACAGCTCCAGCATATATTTGGAAGCATACCGGGAGGACAGTGGGGTTTCATACTGCTGTGTCATCGTTTTTCTCCATTCTGTATCGTGTGTCTTCCGTAAACCTCAGTTGGCTTATTACCGCATAATGATGCTGTCTCTTTCCGGTCCGACAGAAACCCACTTGATGGGGCAGCGGATCGCCTTTTCGATCATCTGCACATAGGCCTTGGCTTCCTCAGGCAGGTCTTCCCAGGTGCGTACGCCGCTGATGTCCTTCTTCCAGCCCTTGACGGTTTCAATCACGGGCTTGCAGTCATCCAGCGCTGC
The DNA here is from genome assembly GCA_017569305.1 of Clostridiales bacterium FE2011. Lineage (NCBI taxonomy): Bacteria > Bacillati > Bacillota > Clostridia > Eubacteriales > Clostridiales bacterium FE2011. The sequence goes on from CP069418.1 coordinate 751,247, forward strand.
CGGGAAGGGGAACTTGTCTGTCATCTCGCCGTTCAGTTCATAACGGACACAGACGGGAATCTCATCCAGGTAGCTCAGCACGTCCAGCTTGGTCAGGGCAATCTCCGTGGCGCCCTGCACCTGCACGCCGTAACGGGTGGCCACCAGGTCCACCGGACCGACCCGGCGGGGTCTGCCGGTCTTGGCGCCGTATTCATGTCCCGCTTCACGCAGTTTTTCCGCTTCCTCACCGAACATTTCGCAGGTGAAGGGGCCTTCGCCCACGCAGGTGGAGTAAGCTTTCACCACGCCGATGATCCGGTCCAGCTGGGCGCTCGGCAGGCCGGAGCCCACGGGTGCGTATGCCGCGATGGTGTTGGAGGAGGTGGTCATCGGATAGATGCCGTGATCCAGGTCACGCAGGGAGCCCAGCTGGGCCTCGAACATAATCCGTTTGCCGTTCTCTTCCGCTTCCCGCAGCAGGTCGCCGGTATCGCAGATATAAGGCTTAATGGCTTCGCAACTGGTGTTCAGCCAGTTTTCAATCTCATCCCAGGTATAGGGTTCGGCACCGTATACGCCCTTGATGATCAGGTTTTTCCACTCCATCAGGTCCTTCAGGTGGGCACGGAGCCGTTCCGGATAGAACAGTTCGCCCGCCATGACGGTCTTCTTCTGATACTTGTCAGAATAGAAGGGAGCAATACCCTGTTTGGTGGAACCGTACTTCTTGTCAGCCAGGCGCTGTTCTTCCAGCTCGTCCAGCCGGCGGTGCCAGGGCATGAGCAGGGAGGCACGGTCACTGATCTTCAGGTTTTCGGGAGTCACGGCAACACCCTTGTTCGCAACGTCCTTAATCTCATTCATCAGGCTTTCCGGGTCCATGGCAACACCGTTGCCGAGAATGTTGATCACATTCTTCCGGAAAATGCCGGAGGGCAGCAGATGCAGGGCAAACTTTCCGTGCTCATTGATAACGGTGTGGCCGGCGTTTCCGCCGCCCTGATAGCGAACCACAATGTCAATCTGCTCCGTCAGCAGGTCCACCATGCGGCCTTTGCCTTCGTCGCCCCAGTTGATTCCAACGATCGCTGTACAAGCCATTTTGTCTTCCTCCGGTCGTCATACTTGTGCCAAAAACACAACAAGTTATTTTACCGCCGAACCCATAGCGTGTCAATCATTCAGGCAATTCAAAAGCCGCCAAAAAACATAATCTTCGGCGGCTTTGAAAATCACATTCTTCCCTGTACCATCGTCAGTGCGATGCGTTTCTTTTGCTCATCCACACTGACCACCCATACCTTCACGATATCCCCCACCTTCACAACCTCGGAGGGATGCCGGATAAACTTCTCCGCCATGCGGCTGATATGCACCAGTCCGTCCTGGTGCACCCCGATATCCACAAAGGCGCCGAAGTCAATCACGTTCCGCACGGTACCGGTCAGTTCCATGCCGGGTTTCAGGTCCTTCATCTCCAGCACGTCCGTCCGGAGCACCGGCTTGGGCAGCTCGTCACGGGGATCCCGTCCGGGCTTGGCCAGTTCACCCAGCATATCGTTCAGCGTCGGAAGTCCGACGCCGATCTCCGCCGCCAGCTTTTCGTGGCCGTAGCGGCTGGCCCGGTGCACCACGTCCGCCGCGCCGCCCCGGATTTCCTTCATATCATAGCCCAGCTTTTCCAGCAGCAGCTTGGCCGCGTCATAGCTTTCCGGGTGGACCGCGGTGGCATCCAGGGGATTCTTGCTGTCCATCACCCGCAGGAAGCCCGCGCACTGCTCATAGGCCTTCGGTCCAAGCTTCGGCACCTTCTTCAGGGTCGCGCGGCTGGCAATGCCGTTTTCTTCGCGATATGCCACAATGTTCTTGGCCAGGGCCGGCCCGATGCCCGCCACATGGCTCAGCAGTTCCGCCGAGGCCGTGCTGACCTCAACGCCCACCTGGTTCACGCACTGTTCCACCACGCCGTCCAGGGCCGCGGTCAGCTCATTCTGTTTCAGGTCGTGCTGATACTGACCCACGCCGATGGCCTTCGGATCAATCTTCACCAGTTCCGCCAGCGGGTCCTGCATCCGGCGGGCAATGGAAACCGCACTGCGCTGGGTCACGTCAAAGTCCGGGAACTCTTCTGCCGCCAGCTTGCTGGCGCTGTATACCGAGGCACCCGCCTCACTGACGATCATATAGGCCACGCCCGGCAGTTCCGGCAGCAGGGATACAATAAACTGTTCGCTTTCCCGGCTGGCCGTGCCATTGCCGATGGCCACCGCCGTAATGCCGTACTTATTCACAAAGCCTTTGATCAGCTTTGCCGCGGCTGCCTTGCCGCCTTCATTGCCCGGCAGGGTGAAATAGCCCACACCGGTATCCAGTACCTTGCCGTTTTCGTCCACCACTGCCAGCTTGCAGCCCGTCCGAAAGCCCGGGTCCACGCCCAGGGTCACCTTGCCCTTGATGGGCGGCTGCATCAGCAGCTGATGCAGGTTGTCGCTGAACACCTTGATTGCGCTGACGTTGGCCCGGTCGGTCAGGTCGTTCCGGATTTCCCGTTCCAGGGATGGGAACACCAGCCGTTCCCAGGCGTCCGCGCAGGCTTCCGCCACCTGCTGCGCCGCGGGAGTATTGTTCCGCACAAAGGCCTTGCGGATCGCGTCCTGGGCCTTTTCTTCCGGCGCCTCCAGGGTCACCTTCAGGAACTCTTCCCGCTCGCCCCGGTTCACCGCCAGAATGCGGTGCGCCGCAATGCTCCTCACCGGCTCCCGGAAGTCGTAATACATGCTGTATACGCTGTCTTCCTCTTTGGCTGCCTTGCTGTGCAGGACGCCTTCCCGGTTCAGCAGCGCCCGCAGTTCCTTCCGGATCTCCGCGCTGTCGCTCACCGTTTCCGCCAGGATATCCCTTGCCCCGGCCAGTGCCGTCTCCACGTCGGGCACTTCTTTTTCTTCATTGATATACTTGGCCGCTTCCGCCGCGGGATCTCCCGCCTGCTGAAGCATCAGCCACAGGGCAAGAGGTTCCAGTCCCCGTTCCTTTGCCACGGTTGCCCGGGTCCGGCGTTTCGGCCGGAAAGGACGGTATATATCTTCCAGTTCACTGAGGGTCACAGCCTTTGCCAGCTGGGCCTTCAGTTCATCGGTCATGACGCCCTGTTCTTCCAGGGAAGAAGCAATTTCCTCCCGGCGCTTTTCCAGGTTCCGCAGGTATTCCAGCCGTTCTGCCATCTCCCGCAGCACCTGGTCATCCAGCGAGCCAGTCGCTTCTTTCCGGTACCGTGCAATGAAGGGAATCGTGTTCCCCGCGTCCAGCAGTTCCACCGCTGCCTGTACCTGCTGCGGCCGCAGCTTAAACTCCCCCGCCAGTCTGTTCACAAAATCCATTTAATCTCTTTTCTCCTTTGAGTTGTTTTTCCAAACCATTCATTATGCATTGTGCATTATGCATTATGCATTGAATATCTGCATCCGCAGTAGTCCTGCCGGTACAGCTCGTACTCCCTGGACAGTTCCAGGGATCGGAGGTATCCGTTCTTTTTCTTGAAGTCAGCAAACAGGTATTTCACCCCGTACCGTTTTCCGGCTTCCTCCCCGATCCGGTTCACATTGTCCGCGTTCTTGTGCGGGCTGACGGAAAGCGTGGTCGTAAAGTATTCAAAGCCGTGGGCTTTCGCCTGCTCCGCGGTATAGTTCAGCCGCATGGCAAAGCAGGCCAGGCAGCGTTCCCCGCCCTCCGGAGCGTCCGCCAGTGCCGGTGCGAAGGCGTCAAACGCCTCGTGATCATAATCACAGGGCAGCATCGGTATCTCTCCCGGCAGCAGCGTCAGCAGGCGTTTCTGCTCTGAAAGCCGGTGCAGGTATTCCTCTTCCGGTTCAATATTCGGATTGTAATACAGCAGTGTCACCTGGAAATGCTCGGTCAGCCGCTCAAGCACTGCGCTGGAGCATGGACCGCAGCAGCTGTGCAGAAGCAGTGTCGGTTTTCGGCCTTCCAGCCGTGCGATTTCAGCTTCCATCTCCCGCTGATAGTTTCTTTTCTCCATAGGCTCCACTCCTCTTTCTACTGCATGGCCAACTTTACACTTCTCTCCTTATAAAGTCAACTGAACACGTCCCCCGTCAATCGCTGTCCGGCTTTGTAAAATAGGCTTTGAAGCAAATATCACATTCGCCCGTTACGGGCGGATATTTCACATCGTGCGCAGCACGATATTTCATATGGAGGGCTCGCCCTCCATATTTCATGTTTGCCTTTGGCAAACATTTCATTTACCTGCTCACGATATTCCTATAAACTTGTACTATAAGACCTGATAGGAACAATCTATCTTTTACCTATTGACTTAGTAGGTTTACTATGATATATTGTCCGCAACACATCGAGGAGGTAAGGATTATGTCTAAGATTTACAAAGGCTCTCTGGAGCTGATCGGGAATACCCCCCTGGTCGAAGTCGTGAATATCGAAAAGGAGCTGGGACTGGAAGCCACCGTCCTGGTGAAACTGGAATACTTCAATCCCGCCGGCAGCGTTAAGGACCGCATTGCCAAGGCCATGATCGAGGATGCTGAGCAGAAAGGCCTGCTGAAGGAAGGCTCCGTCATCATCGAGCCCACCAGCGGCAACACCGGTATCGGCCTGGCTTCCATCGCCGCCGCCAAGGGATACCGCATCATCCTGACCATGCCCGAAACCATGAGCGTGGAACGCCGGAACATCCTCAAGGCCTACGGTGCCGAGCTGGTGCTGACTGAGGGTGCCAAGGGCATGAAGGGCGCCATTGCCAAGGCTGAAGAACTGGCGAAGGAAACGCCCAACAGCTTTATCCCCGGCCAGTTCGTGAACCCCGCAAATCCCGCCATTCACCGGACAACCACCGGTCCCGAAATCTGGAACGATACGGACGGCAAGGTTGACCTGTTTATTGCCGGTGTCGGCACCGGCGGCACCCTGACCGGTGTCGGTGAATACCTGAAGTCCAAAAACCCCAACGTGAAGGTTGTCGCCCTGGAGCCGGAAGACTCCCCCGTGCTGTCTGAAGGCCATGCGGGCGCCCACAAGATCCAGGGCATCGGTGCCGGTTTCGTTCCGGACGTGCTGAACACCAAGGTCTATGATGAGATCTTCAAGGCCGCCAATGCGGATGCCTTTGCCACTGCCAAGCTGCTGGCAAAGAAGGAAGGCATCTCCGTGGGCATCTCCTCCGGTGCTGCCCTCTTCGGTGCCATCCAGCTGGCCAAGCGGCCCGAGAATAAGGGCAAGACCATCGTAGCCCTGCTGCCCGACAGCGGCGACCGCTACTACTCCACCGCCCTCTTCACTGAATGATTACCATGCATTCTGCATTGTAAGCATACAAACCACCTCCATAGAGCAACCCCCGCGGAAGGCCTCCCGCGGGGGTTCGCTTATCGTAAAACGGATATCAAGATTAATTGTAGATTGATACTCTCCTGCCGATGTCAGATCATTTGGCTGTCTTTCCGACTGAAGGCGCAGCCGTAATGGATGAATCCCTTGGCATATAAACATGAAAAACGCACCCGCCGGGTGCGTTTTTCTCCGCCATTCTTCATTTTTCATTCTTCATCTCTGAAGATAGGAATCTCTGATTCAGATCTTCAGATCAACCCACTTTCCCTGCTTAAACCGCAGGGAAACCATGATAAACCGAGACAGCTGATCCGCAAGGATTCCCAGCCAGACGCCGGTCAGTCCCCAGCCAAGCACGTTCACCATCAGCAGGGTGGATACCGTCCGGATTCCCGCAATGGAAATCATGGCTGCATACAGTACGTACCGTACGTCGCCCGCCGCCCGCAGGCAGCCGGTAAAGATAATCTGGCTGATCTGCAGCAGTACAATCACAATCAGGTACCGGCAGATCAGTTCGCCCATCTCCAGGATATGAGGCTCGCTGAAATACAGTCCGTAGAACCATCGTCCGCCGAAGAACAGCAGCAATGCCAGGATAAAGGAAATCAGCAGGCCGATCCGCTGGCAGATACTGCCGTAGCGTTTAGCCCTTTCCTTCTGTCCGGCGCCCAGCGACTCACCCGCCAGCGCCACTGCCGCTACCTGCATGCCGTCCGCAAAAGAGAAGCCCAGGCCCAGGATGCTCATGCCGATATTGTGCGCCGCGAACTCATCCGTTCCCAGCCGGGCCGCAATCATGGCCGTCGCCAGGAAGCCGACCCGCGCCGCGATATTCTCCAGGGACGTATTCAGCGCCAGATGCCAGATGGACTTCGCACAGTCCCGTGAATAACGGAGTTTCAGCTGTTTCATCAGGGGAATACGCACATAGCTGTTCCGGCGGAACAGGGAGGATACCGCCATACCGGCAGCCACCACCGTGCCCAGCACCGTGGCAATCGCCGCGCCCCGGATTCCCCAGGCCGGGAAGCCGAAGTGACCCTCAATCAGCAGATAGTTGAACAGGATGTTCACCACGCTGCTGGTCAGGTTCGTGGTCATGGACAGCTTGGTATTGCCGCTCCCCCGCTGGGCGGAATTGATCACCATGGTAATCACATTGAAGAATGTGCCGCCCATGATGATCTGGAAGTAAGTCACCGCCGCCTCATGCGTATCCGCGTTGCTGCCGGCCAGTTCCATCATCCAGGGAGCAAAGACCACAAACAGCACCGATACCACGACGCAGGCAATACAGGCCAGGATAATCGCCGTCAGCAGGATCTGGTTGGCCGTATCCTGGCGTTTTTCCCCCTTGCGGCGTGCCACCAGGGCGGAAACCGCCACATTGATCCCAAAGAAAATCGTCAGTCCGATAAACTTGGGCTGGTTGGTCAGGCCGACCGCCGCGATGGCATAGCTTCCCAGAGCTGAAACCATCATGGTATCGATCATGCCGGCCAGCGCCACGAAAAAGCTTTCCATCATCGCCGGCCAGGCAACAGACAGTGCCTTCCGGGTCATAGCTCCTGTGGAGGTTAACTCATAATTCATCGTTATTCACTCTATCATAGGATTCTTTGTCAGGGTAATCCAACTGAACAGCGATCAATGACTCAGAATCCGATCAGCAATAATTCTGAATTCTGAATTCATAATTCTGAATTGATTAAAATCCGTGGCTGCTGCCGCCGCCGCTGAAGCCGCCTCCGCCGCCACCGCTGAAGCCGCCGCCAAAGCCGCCATGGGATCCGCCGCTGGAAGAGCTGCTATGATGCACCTTCCGGCTCAGTTTCTTGGCACCAATCACCGCGCCCATGCCCGCCGTGGCTGTGATAATCTCCGGCAGACTGACCTTAACTTCCTGTTCATGCCGTGTGGAAATGAGCAGATAGGCCAGCAGCAGGGCAACAACAATCGCCAGCAGCGCATTGCTTATATACTTCATCGGTCCGCTGACCGTTTCGCCCTTAAGCACCCTCAGTGTCTGGTTGAACGCGGTCATGGCGCAGCGGGCATATTCTTTGTCAGAGGCATAAGTATAGACGTTGTCCACAATGATATTACCCTTGGCCTGGGTAATGGTCTTCCTCATATCACTGCTGGACCAGAGCATAATCTGCCTCGTCGTCATATCGATCATAAACAACGTGCAGTGCCCGGTGAACGTCTTGTTTGCCCATTCTTCCGCCTTGTCGCCTACGTATGCCCGTGATTCGCCATGATAGGTATAAAGGCCCACATTGCAGTAATCCGTGATTCCCATCATCGTGTTCATCACGTCATTGTATTCCGCGGCATCCAGCAGGAGCGCGCCATCGTCGATCACGGCAATATAGCCGGTTTCTTCATTGGTCTTTGTCAGTTTTTCCGCTCCGGCAAACCCGGGAATCAGCAGGATCAAAAGCAGCAGCAAGGCCGTAAGCTTTTTGGACATTGAAATCACAGAAGCTCACCTCCCTGATGGCTCTCAAACTGAGGCAGCGTATTCGAACAGGATTTGTTGTACAGTTTCAGCAGTTCCAGGCATTCCCAGATCACGCCGGCCATAATTGCCAGTGTCACGATATAAATCGGCATATCCGCGCTGTGGAAGGGATCCAGCAGCAGGATAACCGTACCCGCGGCCATCGCGGTAAAGGTTACAAAGCAGCCAAACGGCAGTTTGGAACGGTCGCCCAGCGGCAGGATCATCAGTCCCATCACCACCAGCAGGGCCAGGGATCCGTATTTGTAAATGCGGATATTATCCAGGCCCGACAGGAGATCCATACTCAGATAGGAAGCCGCGCCCAGCGCAAAGATCCCCAGGTACCGGAAGATCCCGTGATTGTTCTGGCGGGCTACCCGTTTTTCCAGCCGTTTCATCTTGTTGACCCGGTCCTGAACGTCCACCGTTTCACCCTGGATTACGGCTTCCATCATTTCCTTTTCTTTCATCCGGGTTCTTCTGGAATTAACGGCCCACTGGGCAAACAGCGCCAGCAGCATGGCCGTAATCATGACCATTTCCGGACGCAGGGCCAGGTAGTTCTGGAAAAGGGCATACAGGGCCGCCGCCAATGCCAGCGCCACCAGTGCGAACCGCGGAATATCCATCGGAATATCCGCCCACATTTCACCGGTCACCGCGTTCTGTACTGCGTATAGCACCCGTTTTCCGCTCTTCATGGACATAAACCATACCGGCAGGAGCGCGTCCCCGGTATAGGTTGCATGCGCCTTGGATGTCAGCGCCTTTTCCGCCTCCGACATGGAATAGGAAAGCGAGTCGTCCTTCAGCCTCGGCAGGGTATCCTCCAGTCCCTTACGGATAGCTTCGGACTTGGCATAGGGCACGTAAACATCCGGATCCGTATCCGCCACGTCCGCGTAAAAACCGCTCAGGTAGGCAGGCGAAAACGGAACCATCCGTTCCTGTGCGCCATGGGCAATCGAGATGGATTCAGAAATGTTATCCGGCATTTCCCGGGAGGCGTCATGCATAATCCCTTCATACCGGTGATCCAGTTTGACCTGGGTCTTGTAGTAGTATGTGGTATTGCCCTTGTCCTCATGTCCTTCAAGGGTCATGGTGCCATCCACGCTCGCATTGTAAGTGTGGTAAGGCACATAAATACCACGGAAGCTGTCCGCTGAAATATGCTCCTTCAGCCGGTGATCGGCACAGAAGCTGCCCTTCAGCATGCTCTGGTATTTTTCAAAGCACTGCTCCCGGGTAATCTGGAAAGGAATCACCTTCTCCGGCGGATCATACTGTGCTTCCTGCTTTTCCAGCATCACAGAAGAACCGCAGTAGCTGCAGAAAGCTGCCGCGGCGGTATTCAGCGCATGGATTCCCGCGCCGCATGTCGGGCAGGTCAGCAGTTCCATATCGAAGCTGCTTCCCGCCTGCCGGGCTTCCTTCTCGTCCGCCTCAGCAATGCTCATGGTTCGATCGCAGCGATTGCATTTCAGCATCTGGCTGGGGATATCAAACAACATCTGGGACCCGCACCCGGGACAACTGTACATGAGTGTTCCTCCTGAAAGCTTATTTCAATCTGTTCTTCATCCAGACGGAGATCAGATGGAAGTCTCTTGCTGTGGAAGCAAACAATCCACCCTTGAAAGCGCCCACCAGCACCGACATCAGCACCGGTCCGCCGATCAGGCCAATGATGCCGCCGAAGCGCATACCCACAAACATGCCGATCAGGCTCTCCAGCGGAGTAATACCGATGGAATCGGACATCAGTTTCGGTTCCAGCACCCGGCGCAGCAGCTGCAGGCCCAGGGTCAGGAACAGGATCTGGAATCCCGCCGCCGTATTCCCCAGCAGGAACTGGATAACGCTCATAATAATATAGGGTACGCCGCTGCCGATCATCGGCACCAGTTCCATCACGCCGCAGAAGAGGGCCGTGATGCCCGCGTAGGAAAAGCCGAAACAGGTCAGGTAAATCCATGACACAATCCCGACAATCAGGGCAAATGTGCCCTGGACCCGCAGGTAGCCGAACAGGCTTTTCACCGTGGAATTGGTCAGCTGGGTGGTCCGGCTGTCTTGCTTGCGGCGTTTTCCGCCCGGCAGGTAGCTGCGGATTTCCTCATATTCCTTGGCAATAAAGTACAGGCCGATAGTCAGGAAGCTGATATAGATGATACTGTAAGGCATGGCTGTCGCCAGATTGACAACAAAGGTGCCCACAGTCTGCGCAATACTGGTTCCCCATATGCTCAGGCGTTCCAGCAGTGTGGTCAGGGCATTCCGGATCCAGTCTGCCACTCCGGGATCGGTGGATTCCCCGATTTTTGTAAGCAGATTGCTCATCGCCAGCCGCATCGTACTGATGCTCTCAGTCATCAGGTCTCCGGATTGACTGACGATTCCCGGAACATGACCGATCGTAAAGATCAGCAGCCAGATAATCAGTCCCAGGAAAAGAGCCAGCAGCAGGAGCACCGGAATCAGCGAAGCAGGGCTTCGTTTCAGTTTGATCCGTTTCTGCAGGAACCGGATCACCGGCTGCAGCGCGGCCGCTATCGGAACAGCGATAATAAAGGGAGACATCTTGTCCCACACTTCCGGCAGCACCCAGCGTACAACGGCAAACGCCGCGGCAACGCCCAGCAGACGCAGCAGCATCCGCTCAGCCGCTTTTCTTTCTTCGCTCATCCGATCACCGCCTTTCAGGCAAAAACTAAAGTATATTTTACCCCTGAAGGGCTGTATTTGTAAAGAGAAAGGCCCTTATCTCAGTTCTTCCACAACGCCTGCGATATCCGCGTCTTCCGTCAGCGGCCGGACGTATCCTTCCAGCAGTTTCGCCTTCTCGCTCAGTCCCCGGGAACGGGGATTCAGGAAAATCCGGCACTTTCCCCGGCCGTTCCGCGCCTCCTGGATCAGGTTCATGGCCGGCGCGTTGCCGTCAAAGGCCAGCAGTACGGAGTTCATACGCTTGAAGATCTCATAGGCAAAGCTCTTGTACAGACCCATTCCGGAGCTTTCAATGGAGATCCGTACCGATACGCCGGCCTCCTGCAGCCGCTTCTTCTCAGCCCGGCTGATCCGTGTAGGCACAATGGCAAAAATCCGGAACCGTCCCCGGTTCCTCGCGGCCAGGCGGCCCTCCAGCCCCGTCAGGCTGTGGCCGATCACAAAGAAGGTCTTGGCCGGATCCAGGGTGTCCAGCAGCCGGTCAATCATCTGCTGATCCTCTTCCCGGATCACCGTCCGGTGTCCGCTGTGGTTAAAGCTGCCGCCCGCCACCACTACCGGGAACAGGCCTTCCGGCAGCGGCGCAATCAGTTCCTTCAGCTCCTCCGCCGCGTCAATCCGTCCGGATTCCTTCCACAGGTCCTGGGTGATCCGCGGCGTCTCCTCCAGCCTGCGCTGGTACCACTTTTCCGCGTCTCCGGCACCGCAGTCCTCCCGGAACGCCGCCATCCGCTGCTCAAAGACCTGCCGGCTCCGCTGCAGGATCCGTTCATCCGCCCGGCGCATCTTCTTCAGTTCCTCAAAGCTCAGCCCCAGCAGTTTTTCCAGGGAGAGTTCCTCATCAATGGAATCCGTTCCGTACAGGGCACCGCCGTCGGTTCCCTGTACGCAGGCAATGCCCGCCCGCAGGTACCGGCGGAGCGGATGGTTGTCCAGCCGGGAAAGGTTGTTCAGCCGCACATTGGAAGTGATCTGGAATTCCAGCGTCACGCCCAGTTCCTTGATGTCCTCCAGCAGCTTCCTGCCCCGGGCTGTCTTCAGGTCGCAGGTGTACAGACCATGGCCGATCCGCAGGGCTGGCATGGGCTGTCCGGGCGCCAGTGCTTCCTTCACGCAGTCAATACTGTTGGCCACGTTGTCCCTCAGGGAGTCATTCTCGCCCGCGTGAATCCGGATCACAAAGCCGTCGTGTTCTCCCGCGATCCGGACCAGTTCCCGTATCACCGCCCGCAGTTCCAGGATGCTGTTGATTTCCTCACCGATGATATCGCTTCCGGCCACATAGGGATCCCCGGCTATCGCCCGGAGGATCTGCAGGTTGTCCGCCAGGTAGTCGTTCGGGGTAATCCTGTCCCGGATAATGGTCAGCGGTATCCGGCGGATACCGGCCAGGAACCGGAGCATCACCCCGGTCTCCCGGTTCACAGCCGGCATCACTTCATGGATTTCCCGCAGTCTTGCAGCGAACAGATCCCGGTTCAGCAGGGCCGTATCCGAAATTTCCGCGTACTCAATCCCCCTGCGGCGGTATTCCCGGGCAATCCAGAGCAGCAGGTCCTGGTACAGGGTGTTGCTTCCGAAGCGTTCCGTTTCCCGGTCCCGGCGCATCTGCTCCGCGTAAGCCAGCACTTCCCGGTCCGGGATCAGGGCCAGGTTGATCCCGCTGAAGGGATCCTCTGCCGGCACTCCCTTGGTAAACACATAGCGGTACAGGTATACCTTTTCCAGGTCCGCGAACACCGCCTGTCCGTCCTTGGGGATGGTCAGGGAGTTCCGGATCCGGTCAATGTTATACTGGGCGTCCGTAGGATTTCCCAGGATCAGCTCCGCAAAATTGATAAAGGTATGGTCGTCAATCCGCCGGTCCCGGTACTTGCCGGTCAGGCCGGTTTCTCCCAGCTTTTTCTCCGTTTCAGCCCGGCGCTTTTCCAGCTTTGCTGTCTGGGACGAGTCACACTTCAGTCCCAGTTTTTTAATGTAGTAATAGGGATAGCGCAGCTGCCGCACAATGCCCAGGGCAATCAGCGCGTCCGGCGGCAGGTTGCCGTTCATGTGCGTATGCAGGTCCGTATGGAACTTGCACTCGCTGCGGATATAGGTTTTCACGATCGTCTTGGCCACCCCGAGCCGGTAGTCCCGGGTCTGGCTCATCAGGGTTTTGGAAATGGCGGGAATCGAAGCCTTCATTTCCACCCTGCCGTCCGGGAAAATATTGGCGATCTTCGTGTTCCCCAGCCGCAGGATATACATTTTACGGTTATCCCCGTCATAGTAACAGGGGATCTCATCCCGGATCACCTTCAGTCCCCGGTCATCCTCCTCTGTCTGCAGGCCGCACAGCCTGGCCAGGTTGGTGATCAGGTTGCCGGTATGGTGATTCGGCGTCCGGATGGTATAAAACAGGCGGTCTCCCTCCATGCAGAGGTCGACCGCAATATCCTTTTCTTTATCGAGATAGAACTGCTGAAAAAAGATCATGCCCTTTCCTTTCCCGCTCTGCGCTCCTTCAGTTCCCTTTTGCCCACTATATCACGTTCCGGAAATGCGTTCAACCCCGTTGCGCTGCTGGACGCTCATCCCCGGATGTGGTACTATGACGTTGTTCCAGAGTGTTTCCCGCCGTTTCAGGCGGTTTGTATGATCCGGAGGTTTTCCATGAATTACGAAAGTCTTGACGAGGCGCTTCGCCCCCTTACATCCGACGCACTGCAGTCGGTCATTTTCAGCAATCCGCTTCCCTCCAGAACAAAGTACCGGAAGATCCGGGCGGAAAGAAACGGAGAGGAGTTCTTTGTCTCCTCCTTTACGGTCACCCAGGTTTTCCACGAGACCGTTCCCGCTACTGATATCCTTTCCTTCTGCCTGAAAACGGCCGCGGAAACCTACCGCCAGCTGAACCTCTGGCTGAATGACGGCCGGGTCATGGAGATTCTCCTGTCCAAAAAGGGAAAGGCGCACGTCACTACCACCGCCTCTGTCCAGGCTACGCCCCTGGTCCGCTCCAAGGCACTTCCCAACCGGCAGAAAAACCACATCCTGCAGGAAGGCATGATCGTTCCTCCGCTGGTGGATATGGGTGTCCTGACCCCGGAAGGTAAGATCATCCGCTCCCGCTATGACAAGTTCCGCCAGATCAACCGGTTCCTGGAAATCATCGACGATGAGTATAAGGACTATACCGCGGACAAGCCCCTCCGCGTCATCGACTTCGGCTGCGGCAAGGCTTACCTCACCTTTGTCCTCTACTACTATTTCACAGAGATCAGACACCTGGCCGTGGACATCATCGGTCTGGACCTGAAAACGGACGTCATTGAGAAGTGCAACCAGGCTGCTCAGAAGTACGGCTACTCCTCCCTCCGGTTTGAGGTCGGCGACATCGCCGATTACTCCCCGGATGACGACGTGGATATGGTTATTACCCTTCATGCCTGCGATACCGCCACAGACTACGCCCTATACAACGCGGTCAAATGGAACGCGAAGAAGATCTTCTCCGTTCCCTGCTGCCAGCATGAAATCAACAACACCATCACCTCTCAGAACCTGAACGTCCTCACCCGTTACGGCATCATCAAGGAGCGCTTCTCCGCCCTGCTGACCGATGCTCTCCGGGCGGACATCCTGGAGTGCTGCGGTTATGAAACCCAGGTGCTGGAATTCATCGACCTGGAGCATACCCCCAAGAACATCATGCTCCGGGCAGTCCTCCGGCCCGGCGGTGCCAAGGCCTCCGCCAAGCGGAAGCAGGCCATGCTCCCGGAGATCGAATCCGCCCTGAAGGAATTCCAGGTCACCCCAACCCTGTATAAACTGCTGATTAAGGATTCATCAGAAGAATAAAATGCCAGCACAAAGCCCCCGCACTTTCTGTGCGGGGGCTTTGCTGTATCCGAATCATATTAATCATTATCAGCAAAAACCGGAATCCCGTCCTCTGTATACGCTACCCCGCGCAGGAAGCAGTGCCTGTTCGGATCGCTGAGGGCGTCCCCGTGAAAGCCGGGATAAGGCCTGGCATGGAACACAATCAGGTCCCGGCCTTTCTCGTCCACGGTAAAGGAATTATGTCCCGGTCCGTATAAGCCGTTCTTTTCCTCGGTCACCATCACCGGAACCGGCGATTTGATCCACTCTTCCGGATCCAGCGGGTCTCCGCCCTCCTTCAGCGTCAGCAGGCCTACCGCATACCGCTCATCCGTGGCGCTTCCGGAATAGGTCAGAAACAACCGTCCGTTATGGATGAGGCAGGCAGGCCCTTCGTTCACCAGGTATCCCTGGCACTCCCAGTCATACTCGGGAATGCTCAGTCTCACCGCCGGCAGCTTCAGCTCCAGCGCGTTTTTCATTTCCGCAATATACAGGTTGCTGTTTCCGGGAATCTCATAATCCCGCTGTGCCCAGATAAAATACCGTTTCCCGTCGTAGGATACTGTAGTGGAATCCAGGGAAAAGCTCTCCCATCCGGTATCAATCCTTCCCTTCTCGGTAAAACCGCCGGAAAACGGATCTGCCTGATCATTTTCCAACGCATAGATCCTGTGATCATAAACGCCGGATTCATCCGCTCCCCGCCTGGCCGCGGCAAAGTACACATACCATTTTCCGTCCACAAAGTGCAGTTCCGGCGCCCAGATATTGCAGCTCATCGGGCCTTTCTCATGCCGGGACCAGATAATCTTTTCCACGGCGTCAGGCAGTTCCTCCAGGGTTCTTGCCTTCCGCAGGATAATCCGGTCAAACTCCGGGGCAGAAGCCGTAAAGTAATACCAGCCGTCCTTGCGGATGATATAGGGATCCGCCCGTTGTTCAATAAACGGTTTCATCGGGAAGTTTCCTCCTCATGTATCGTTTCCTCGCTGAGCCAGATGCATTCGCCCTCCCCGCTGATGGCGGAAATACTCATGACCCGGCCTCCCCGTTCATCGTCCGTCTGCCAGAGGGCCACCCCGTCATAACAGACGCCGTCCAGCGTCAGGTTTACCCGGCCGTCCTCCAGCGCGCAGCTTCCCCGGTCATCCAGCCTGCCGTCCTTCAGGGTGATTCTTTCGGAAACCTTCGGAGCCTTGTTGCTGTCGGTTTCATGCCGGATCAGGTTATAGACTCCCTCCGGCAGTTCCGTCACCGGCTCAAAGGTCTCCCCCTGGTAACTCATCGGCATCACCAGCGGCCATCCGTCCGCGGACAGCATCATCGGCCGGATCTGCATGGCAAACCACCAGTCAGCCAGCTTCTGGGTCCGGGTATGATGGCACAGCCAGAGCCTTTCCCCGTCCACTGCAACGGAACAGTGACCGGGAGCTTTGATTCCGAGAGAAGTGCCGTTGTCATGCTGCAGCTGATAGCCGCCCATCAGTTTGACACCGATCCGGCTTTCATTCGCCGCCACAAGGTCCGTCATCTGCCGCCCGTTGGCGTCCAGATACGGACCTTCGATTGTCCGCGAGCGGCCCACCCGGATGTTGTAGTCCTCCAGCAGCGAGCCGTAGGAAACGAAAAGATAATAGTATTCTGTCTGCGGCAGCCAGATCAGATAGCTGCCCTCTGCCCTGCAGCCCCGGGAACCGGCGATCCGCACCGGTTCGCCTTCCGCGAACCCGTTCTCATCAAGCGCAGTCAGCCAGATGCCGCCGAAGAAGCTGCCCCAGGTCATGTACTGTTTTCCGGATGGATCCGTAAAAATGCATGGATCAATCGCGTTCGGTTTTGCCGAGGCACCGGCGTCGCTGCGGATCACAATCCCTTTATCCTCCCAGGAACCCGTCAGGCTGCCGGATACCGCCATGCCGATCACAGAGCGGCTGGAGCCAAAAGTGGACGCGCTGTAATACATCCGCCACTGGTTTCCGACCTTCACCACGTCGGGAGCCCAGAGGCCGTCATGTTTCGACGGATTCAGCCTGGCGGCCGCAATCTCTTCGGCGCAGGTTGTTTCATAGTCGTCGAAAGCGGCCCCAAGGTATTCCCAGTGAATCAGGTCATCCGAAGCCCGCACCTGGACGCCGCAGCGATGAATATCTCCTGCGCTGGCGTCAGTGGAGAAGACATACCATCTTCCGTCATCCCCGCGAACCAGGGAGGGATCATGTGTGTTGACAGCGCCCCAGTCTTCCGGCCGGTTAATCAGCTCGGTGTTTCCCAGGTCACTGAAAGACGCTGCCCGGCCAGGCGCAGGAACGGCCAGGATCAACGCCGCAAGCAGCATAAGAAAGATTTTCAATGCTGACGCTCCTTTGGAAAAGATTATTCCTTGACTGCGGCAAACATCATAGATTCGATAATCCACCGCTGGAAGAAACCGTAGATAATCAGCACAGGCACAATCAGCATAACGCTGCCGGCCATAATCCGCGGCACATGGTTGTTGATGGCATACTGCTCGTTGAATTTGGCGATCATCACGGTAACAGGCTGCCAGGAAGGATTCTTGATAAACAGCGTCGGCGCAAGGTAGTCGTTCCAGGCCGCGATGAACCAGAGAACGCCATGTGCGCTCAGCGCCGGAATTGTCAAAGGCAGGATGATCTTCCAGTAAATCCGCAGATGGGAGCAGCCGTCAATCTTCGCGGCTTCCACCAGGGAATCCGAGATTCCGTAAAGGAACTGGCGCAGGAAGAAAATCATCATTACATTGCCGGTCAGCTTCGGCAGAATCAGGGGCCAGGGGGACTGAAGCAGATTGACCCTGAAAATCCAGAACTGACCGCTGAACAGCACATACTGGGGAACCATGATCGACGGAAACGGAATCATGATGGAGCCCAGCAGGAAAAGGAACAAAGCGTTCCGGCCCTTATACCGGATCTTGGCGAAGGAATAGGCCGCGGCTACGGATACCAGTGATCCGATAATCACCGGCGGAATCGAATACAGGGCTGTATTCAGGAATCCGCGGAGCAGATCGATTTCGCCCCAGATCTGGGTATAGCTTTCCGTTGTCCATACCTGCGGCAGCAGGCCGCCGATATAAACATGCAGCTTCGGTTTGAACGAGGTGAAAACCATCCACACAAAAGGATAAAGCATCAGTACGGATCCTGCCAGCAGCAGGACAAAAATGACAATGTCAACAATCCGTTTTCTTGTTTTCATCTCACTTGTCCCCCTTTCCGTTCAGTTTGAACTGGATCAGGGTCAGGATGAACACGATGACCGCCAGGAAGACAGCCACAGCACTGCCGTAGCCCGCCTTGGAGTTGACAAACGTCCGGTCATACAGATGGATCACCGTGGTAAAGGTGGAATTGTTCGGTCCGTTGCCGGAGAACATCAGCCGCGGTTCCACATACATCTGGGATCCGCCGATAACCCCGGTCACGATCAGGTAGAAGGTTACAGGCATCAGCAGCGGCAGCGTAATCTTCCGGAAGGTCTGCCACCAGTTGGCGCCGTCCACCTGCGCCGCTTCGTAATAGGAACGGGAAATACCCTGCATCCCCGCAATATACAGAATGATGGAACTGCCCAGGCCTTTCCAGATGGCCATGATCATAATGACCCATTTGGTATAGCCGGCATGACTCATCCAGTTGGGCGGATCTGAAACACCCAGCGCACGGAGTCCTTCATTGATGATCCCCACGTCTGAGTTAAAGATCTGCTGGAAAACGAAGGTGATGGCTACCACGCTGGAAATCACAGGCACATAATAAACCACACGGAAGACCTTCTCATAGTGCGTTCCCCGGTTCATGGCATAAGCCAGCAGCAGGGAAATCGCCAGGCCGATGGGGATACCGATCATGTAGTAAAAGGTATTCCCCAGGCTCTGCCAGAAGAGCTTGTTATTGAACATGTCAATATAGTTCTTCAGGCCCACATTCTTTGCTTTCTCAATCGCCTGTCCCATAGGCCAGGAAGTAAAACTGGCATACACGGACATACCGAAGGGGATCAGCACAAAAATCAGCATACCGATCAGCGGGATCGTGATCAGGCCGTATCCCCAGAGGGCATCTTTCTGCCGGTAATTCAGCCCGCACCGGCGCAGATCCGGTGCTGCCACAGTTGTTCCTGCAGTCCGCTGCATGTTTCCGCTTCCTTTCTTAAATGGTCCCCGGCCTTCCGCCGCTGTAGTCAAACAAGAAGGGAAGGAGGAGGGGAATCCCTCCTCCTTCGAATTAAAAAGGAGTTACTCCGTCAGTAGTCAGGGTTTCATGGCTTCCATATCGTCAATGGCGTCATTCAGCAGCTGCTGAGCGTTATCCTGGATGGATTCGCAGTAGGTGCGCACGTCCATGGGGGTCACGCCCAGGTCGCTCTTCTCGTAGAAGCTCCAGACGCTCGTCAGGCCGGTGTTGAAGCCTTCAGTCAGCCACAGGTCATTCCAGGTCATGGAGGACACTTCGCGGTGACCGTTCTGGCCTTCCAGCATCTTCACGAACACCACGCGGGTTTCCGGGAAGTAGCTGTCATCGGTCAGGTACTCGCCTTCAGCCATTTCCTTCAGGTTCGGAAGCTGGCCGCCCTTCTTGGCCAGGAAGCGCTGCACTTCGGGATCCGCGCTCATGGCGTAGGCGAACTTCGCGGCCAGTTCCGGATACTTGGACTGGGCGCTGATGCAGAAGCCGACGGAATCCAGACGGCCGACCCACTTGTCCTGGCGTTCTTCGATGGACAGGGAGGCGTATTCGTCGCTGATGGGCCAGGGAGCTACGTCAAAGTCAAACCAGCTCTTGCCGGGGTTCACAGCTTCATCTTCCTCGATCGCCTGGAAGGCGCCCACGTCCCACGTTCCGCAGGGGAAGAAAGCGCAGCGGCCGGCCAGGAACTTCAGGTAACCGGAGGTTTCG
The DNA here is from genome assembly GCA_017569305.1 of Clostridiales bacterium FE2011. NCBI lineage: Bacteria > Bacillati > Bacillota > Clostridia > Eubacteriales > Clostridiales bacterium FE2011. The sequence continues at coordinate 770,630 of CP069418.1, forward strand.
TCGGTGGAGGAGCCGGAGCCGCCCACTTCAACGATCTTCATGAAGCCTTCATAGCCTTCGATGAACTTATCCGTGTTGAACAGCACTTCCGTGCAGTCCTCGTTCAGGTAATCTCCGCCGGCGCCCCAGATAAAGGGCTTCAGGCAGAAGTCTTCCCACAGGTGGGTGCCGTAAACCTGCTTGGAACCGGCGGTCTCGGGCAGGGTTTCGTCTTCAAAGGTGCAGATCTTGCACAGGTTGGCAAACTCGGTGAAGGTATAAACCGGCAGGTTGCCGTTTTCATCGATTTCAGGATAGAAAGGCAGGATACCGTCTGCAATCGCCTGCTTGATCTCAGCGTCGCGCTTGCGGATGATCGCCTTGTTCACGGTCATGGAAACAGCGGAGAAGTCCTTTGGGAGGCCGTAGATCTTGCCTTCGCCCAGCTTGTTGGACTCTTCGTCATACTTGTACAGGTTCAGCGCTTCGGGCCATATATTGCCCAGCGTGCTCACATCCAGGTAATCGTCCAGGGCGGCCACAGCGCCGGTCCAGACGCGCTTGCGAACGTCGCCAACGCCCAGGTAGAAGACATCAGGGGCATTGCCCGCGGTCAGGGACGCTTCGAGTTCGGGCCAGTACTGGTCGCCGGAGACCCGGAAGTCCACGATGCAGTTGTTTTCTTCTTCAAACTGCTTGATCACTTCTTCATACATGGCCTTCTCGTGTTCCTGGGCAAAGGTGTTCACGACGATGGTGGGTTTGTCTTCCGCAACCGCAAATACGGTCCACAGGGTGGACAGCAGGCATACGGTCAGCAGCACAGCCAACAGTTTCTTCATGGGTTCTTCCTCCTTTTATTTCTGAAGAGCATTTCGCGCTCATCATTCCCTGAGTTTACATTAACGTTAATGTTGTACGACGTTTTGATACCAACTTGTTCTCTCATGTAGTTTATGGGAAATATTAACGTTAACATTATCGTTAATGTTGTTCGGTGATGACAATATAACACTGGTTTTATTCCTCTGTCAAGCCCTAAATTTTTGATTTTTTAAAAAATGTATGGTAGGATGTGTTCATCATCTTGGAAATGGAAGTGCAGCATACATGGCCAGGGACAACAGCCGGGTAACCCTGCAGGATATCGCGAAAGCTACGGGTTTTACTGTTAATACCGTATCGCGCGCCTTGAAAAATAAAGAAGATATCAGCCGGGACACCTGCCTGCATATCCAGAACGTCGCCCGGGAAATGGGATACGTCCGTAACTATATTGCCAGTTCCCTCCGTTCCGGCCGGACAAAAACCATCGCCATGATTGCCGGTTCCATGATGAACCCCTTCTACGCTGTTCTGGGTGACCTGATCCAGCAGGAAGCTGTTCGTCTTGGATACAGCCTGATGATCCTGGGCTCCCGCGACGACCCGGAAACCGAAAGCCGCATGGTGGAAATGGCCCTGTCCCGCCAGGTGGACGGCGTACTGATCACCCCCTGTGCCATTGACTCCCCCGCACTGGAGCTGCTTCGTTCCTCCGGGATTCCCTTTGTCCTGCTCAGCCGTTACCTGACGGGCGCACAGGATGACTGCGTCATCTGTGACGATGCCCAGGGCGGCCGTCTGGCTGCAAGCCATCTGATTGAACGCGGTCACAAAAACCTGGCCATGATTTCCTTCCGTCACGTGATTTTCTCTTCCCAGAAGCGTTTTGAAGGCTTCCAGCAGGCCTGTCTGGATGCCGGCATTCCGGAAGGAAACATTCACTACGCCGAGCCTGAAAACGAGCAGGAAATCCTGAAACAGCTTCAGTCCTGGCAGGAGGAAGGCGTCACCGGTCTCTTCTCCTTCTGCGATGTGGAAGCCTGGAGTATCATAACCATGATGGAAAATGCGGGAATGAACCGCAGTTTCGGCCTTGTGGGCTTTGACAACATCATGCGGTATATCAACTTCCCCAAGCCCATCTGTACGATTGATCCCAACCTGCGGGAAGAGGCGGTTACCGCCATCGATCTGCTCCGGAAAAGGATCCATGATCCTTCCCTTCCGCCCCAGCAGGTTGTCCTTCCCGTCTCCCTGATCTGCCGCGGCAGCTGCTGAAACTGATACACCTGTATATCAAAAAACCGTCCGAAATATCGGACGGTTTTATCATTCATCAATTATTCAGATCATTCTGCAACGCCCAGCAGCATCCTGTCGTTGTCCAGCGCCCGGCCGCTCAGCTGGCGGAACTTGTCCGTCAGGTCATTGATCGTCAGGCTGGCCCGTTCTTCGCCGGTCACGTCGTAGATCACCCGCCCCCGGTCCATCATCAGGGTACGGTTCCCCAGGTCCAGGGCGGACTGCATGTTATGCGTGATCATCAGGCAGGTGATGTGATTCTCTTCCACAATGCTCCGGGTCAGTGCCAGCACTTTTTCCGCCGTGCCGGGATCCAGGGCCGCCGTATGTTCATCCAGCAGCAGCACCTTCGGTACGTGATAGGTTGCCATGAGCAGTGTCAGCGCCTGGCGCTGTCCGCCGGAAAGCAGGCCCACCGGCTGGCGCATCCGGTCTTCAAGGCCCATATCCAGCAGGCTCAGGCGATCCCGGAAAGCCTTCTTGTCTGCCGCGGAAACCCTGGACAGCCAGCCGCCGTTGCCGGCTGCCAGCGCCAGGTTTTCCTCAATGCTCATATCCGGAGCACTGCCCCGCATGGGATCCTGGAACAGGCGGCCGATCTGTCTCGCCCGCTGATGTTCCGGCACCATGGTCACGTTCTTTCCGCCCAGGTAGATCGATCCGGAATCCAGTACAAAGCTGCCGCAGATGGCATTGAACAGCGTGGATTTCCCGGCGCCGTTCGCACCGATAATGCTGACGAAATCGCCGTCTTCAATCTTCAGGGATATGTCAATCAATGCCTTCTTTTCATCCGGCGTCCCGGCATGGAAGGTTTTACAAACGTTCTTCAGTTCCAGCATCAGGCATTCCTCCCTTCCCGGGAAGCCTTCCACCGGCGGATCATCAGCGGAAGCTGTTTCCGCAGATAGGGGCCGGAGATGGCCAGTACCACGATGATGGAAGATACCGCCTTGAGCATAAAGGCCGGCATATTGAACCGCAGGGCCAGGGCGTATACGATCCGGAAGATCACCGCGCCCAGCACTGCACCCACAGCCCTCAGCGGAATCGGCTTATGCTTTGCGACAAACACACCGCCGATCAGCAGGCTGGCCAGGGCAACCGTCACCATGCCGGAGCCCATGTTGATATCAAAGCTCTTGGCCTGCTGTGCCATCAGGCAGCCGCTCAGTCCTGTGAACGCGTTGGAAACACAAAGACCCACAGTGGTCGTGAAAGTGGGATTGATTGAGGAAGATCTAACCATGTCTGCATTGCTTCCTGTTGCCCGGATCGCCAGGCCCAGCTTGGTCTTCAGGAAGAAGCACAGGAAGCACACCACCAGTGCCACAATAACCAGCATCACAATCAGCGTGCTCTGTCCTGCCAGCGGGGTCCCCTTCAGCAGGTTCTTCGCCATGGAGAAAATCGTGGTGGTTTTATTCATGGCCAGGGTCGCTTTGTTGCCGGTCAGCGCCATGTTCACGGAATACAGGGCTGTATTCACCACAATGCCTGCCAGCAGGCTCTGCACACCCATCCTGGTCTGCAGGGTCGCCGTCACAAAGCCGGAAATCATACCCGCCAGCATAGCTGCCGGAAGCGAAAGCCAGGGATAACCGGCTATCGCCACCAGCGCGCCCACAGCTGCGCCCAGCGTATAGCATCCATCCGTGGACAGGTCGCACACGTTCAGCATGGAATAGCTCAGGAACAGGCTCAGTACCGTCAGGGAGTTGATCAGGCCCAGTTCCATGGCCGTCTGGCCTAAAGCAAGAATCTTGTCTATTGTCATAACACACAGCCCGTTATTTCATGATTAGAAAACACCGCAGCGGAGGGAAGAACCCTTCCCTCCGCGTTGCTTTGGCAAATCAGGTACGGAATCACTCAAAGGCTTCCGCCGTGGTGATCTCCTGCACCTTGGTGCAGTAGGGAGCGAAAGCTTCCTTGATCGTTTCAAAGTCGAAGCCAATCGCCGCGCAGGTTTCGATGTTCACAGTAGCAGTACCGTTGTCGAAAGTCTGCACGGGAGTGGTTGCGGGATCCGCGCCGTCCAGCAGGATCGCGGCAATCATGTCGCCGGTCACACGGCCCAGGTTGGCATAGTCCACGCCGTAGCCCAGGAAGGCGCCGTTCAGGGCGAAGGAGTCTGCGCCGGTGTAGTGCGGAATCTTCGCTTCAGCCAGGGTCTCATAAATGGACAGTTCCGCATTCATGATGGTGTTGTCAGTGGGGGTGAAGACAGCGTCCATTTCATCGCTCACAATGGCTTCCGCAGCCAGCATGACTTCAGAGGCATTGGAACCGGTGTATTCTTTCACTTCAATGCCCTTTTCACCCAGGATTTCCTTCGCGGCAGCGATCGGCGTGGCGGAAGCGTCTTCAGAGGGATTGTACAGCAGGGCGACCTTCTTCGCGTCAGGATTGGCGGCAAAGATCAGGTTCAGCACTGCGGCAGTATCCAGGTAGTCAGAAGTGCCGGTCATGTTGGAGCCGGGTTTTTCCAGGCTTTCCACCACTTCTGCCCCGATCGGATCAGATACGGCAGCGAACACCACCGGAATCTTGTTGTCTTCCGTCATAGCCTTCATGTTCTGGGCCACGGGGGTCGCGACACCCACCATCAGGTCCACTTCATCCGCGATGAAATCGGCAATGATCTGCTGCATCACGCTGAAATCAAGGTTGCAGTTGTCTTCGGCGATTTCAATTGTCACGCCCTTTTCCTGTTCAATCTCGCCCAGCCGTTCACGGATGTTCGCGATGATCTGGTTCAGGCTCGCGTCATCAACCAGGTTGCAGATGCCGATTTTGAAGCTTGTCTTTTCTTCAGCGGAAACCAGGGAAATCATGGAGAATACCATCATCAGGGAGAGTACCAGTGCCAGTGCCTTTTTCATTGTTTTGTCCTTCCTTTCATCTGTGGATGTATGAAATTCAGGGGGGATTGAGCCGGAAACAAAAAACCTCAGCACACAGGATCTCTGTGTACTGAGGCGATTATCTCGCGGTGCCACTCAGTTTGACTCTCCCCGGAGGGAATGCCATCTCATTCATCACGTACCCCTGATACGTGCCGCCCTGATAACGGGTGCGTCCCCCGTCGTTTCCTACTCATTGCTTTTCGGAACGCCCTCAGGAGCCCATTCACATCCTCCGCACGCGCCGCCGTTCCACTATCGGCAGCTCCCTGTACCGTGCCGCGGGGTTGCTACTATTCTCCTTCAATGGTTTATGTGAAGGTTACTCTTTCTCCGGTCATCTGTCAAGAGTGCAGATTGTTTTTACCCTGTATTATGAATACCGTACTTATTCAGCCCGGTGATCGAACACGCGCTGGGTCTTCTTTTCGGAACGCGGGAGCGTATTCAGGGCAATCACGGCCACCTTCGGCGTCACATTCAGCCTGGACTTGAACAGCTGTTTGATCTTCTCCCCTGTCGCTGTGAAGTCTACCCGGCCTTCCGCTTCCACGGTCACCATGATGATATCCCGGTTGAAATTGTCGTCATGGGCGATGTCGATCTTATACTCGCTGGAGACGCCGTCCACCATGCCGAGCACTTCCTCTACCTGGCTCGGGAACATGTTGACGCCGTGCACCTTGAACATGTCATCGCTTCTGCCCTTGATGATATCAAGCCGCGGATAGGTCCGGCCGCAACGGCATTCGCCGGGCAGGATCCTGGACAGGTCGTGCGTACGGAAACGGATCAGCGGAGCGCCTTCCTTGACCAGGGTCGTGATGACGATCTCGCCCTCTTCTCCCTCCGGAAGCACTTTGCCCGTCGCCGGGTCAATGATCTCCGTGTACAGGAAATCATCAAAGATATGCATGCCGGTTTCACCCGGACAGTTGATGCCGATACCGGGGCCGTAAATCTCCGTCAGGCCATAGATATCATACAGTTCAATGCCCAGCGCTTCGGCAATATACTTCCGCTTGGCTTCGCTCCAGCGCTCAGAGCCGATAACGCCCTTCTTCAGCTTGATCTTGTCCTTCAGGCCGCGCTTGTTGATTTCCTCCGCCAGCAGCAGCGCATAGGAAGAAGTGGCGCAGATCACGGTGCTCTCCAGGTCGATCATCATCTGCAGCTGCTTGTCGGTGTTGCCGGGACCCATCGGGATCGCCATGGCGCCCAGCTTTTCACAGCCGGCCTGGAATCCGATACCGGCCGTCCACAGGCCGTACCCGGGGGTAATCTGGATCCGGTCCTTGGGGGTAATCCCGGCAATCTCGTAGCACCGGGCAAACATGGTGGCCCAGTCATCCACGTCCTTCGCGGTATAGGGAATAATCACCGGCTTGCCGGTCGTGCCCGAGGAGGAGTGAATCCGCACAACCTGTTCATCCGGAACAGCCTGGATTCCCAGCGGATACGCATTGCGCAGGTCCGCCTTATCGGTAAAGGGGATCTTTTCAAACTCTTCAGCGGTGCTCACGCCGGTGATACCGGCTTTTTTATACACTTCGCTGTAATAGTTTCCGCTGGCAAGAATACGCTTGATCTGCTTGTCCACAAGGGCCAGCTGGGTCTCGTTGATTCTCATGGGTTTATTCTCCTTTCCGTTCACCGGATGCCTGTCCGGCAATCTCGACGCCGGCAAGGAAGGCCCTGGTGTTTATCTCCAGATATTTGGGCGGTACCCGCTTCTCCAGCTGCTTCAGCAGGGTTTCCCGGCTCAGGCCAAGATGGCCGGAACCCGCAGCTACGCCCAGCAGGATAACGTTGAAAAACCGGGTGGATCCGAAGGGTTTGCAGACTTCCTCCGCGTTGATCAGGATGCAGTCACATTTCTGCTGCAGGTATTCAATCATTTCCCTGCCGTCATATCCCGTGTCCCGCAGGGATTCCGTGACAGGTTTCGTCGGGGCGGTATTCACCACCGCGATCCCGCCCTGCCGGAGATACTTCAGGTTCCGGACTGCTTCCCCGGGTTCAAAAGCCAGGAGCATATCCGCGCTGCCATAGGGAATCAGGGGGGAACAGGCTTCCCCGCCGATCCGGACGTGGCTCGTAACCGATCCGCCCCGCTGGGCCATTCCGATGGTTTCGGCGGAATGAACGGGACTGCCTTCTTCCATCGCTGCCGCGGCAATGATTTTGGATGCGAGGACGGTTCCCTGGCCGCCCACACCGCAGATCAGGATATCCTTGTTCATCACTGCTCACCTCCGATCGCGCCGGTGGGACAGATATGGCTGCACAGGCCGCAGCCCGCGCACAGGTTCCGGTCAATGGCCACCCGGCCGTCCACCGTGATCAGCGCGGGACAACCGATCTCCCGGATACACTTTTTACAGTTAACACACTTTGCAGTGTCAATCGCGCATTTCTTTTCCGGCTTTGTGATGGCTACGCAGGGCGATTTGAAGATGATTGCACGGACGCCGGTTTCCTCGGCACACTCCTGCACAGCCCTGATGCTGTCTTCCAGTGCCAGGGGATCGACCGTCACGATCTTCTTAACCCCGATTCCTTCCAGTACTTTTTCAATATTGACTTTCTCCACCACGTTCCCCATCATGTTCCGGCCGGTACCTGGATGGGGCTGGTGGCCTGTCATGGCAGTAGTGGAATTGTCCAGCACGCACAGGATCATATCCGCTTCGTTATAGACCGCGTTCACCACACCGGTCATTCCGGAAGCAAAGAAAGTGGAATCTCCCACAAAGGCAAAGCTGACCGTGTCCCGGTTCATGTGGCTCAGGCCCTGGGCCATGGTAATGCCCGCGCCCATGCACAGGCAGGTGTCCACCATATCCAGCGGCATGGCATTTCCCAGCGTGTAACAGCCGATATCGCCGCAGAATACTGCCTTCCGGCCTTTCATTGCTTTCTTCACCGCGTAGAAAGAAGCCCTGTGCGGACAGCCGGCGCACAGCACCGGCGGACGCACCGGAAGTGCCGGTGCATCCGAAAGATCCCGCTGATCATAGCCGGTCCGGACTCCCAGGAAGGTATTCAGGATGCCTGTGCAAAGCTCCACGCTGTTTTCTCCGTTATGGGGAACGCTGCCGTCCAGTTTTCCGGAAACCCGCAGCGCCAGGTGATGCTTTCCGGCTGCTTTCAGGATCTGCTCCTCAATAAACGGGCTGAGTTCCTCAATGCACAGCACCTCCTTCACGCCTTCCAGGGCCTTCAGGATGAAATCCTCCGGGAACGGGAATGCCGTGGCAATCCGGATCAGCCGGACCCCCTCATGGCCTTTCAGACACTCTTTGACGTAGGTATAACTCACACCGGAGGTAACAACCGCTTTCTCTGAGGCTTCGCCTTCGACGGTGTTGAACCGGAAGGAAGAGAAATCCCTGCCGACTTCCACATTGCGTGCTTCCATTTTGCCGTGGTTGATGTAGGACAGCCGCGGGAAAATCACCCACCGGCCTGGATCCCGTTCAAAGCCTTCATACGCCTTCGGTGCGAAGCTGTCCGGGGTTTCCACGGAGGCATAGGCATGGCAGACCCTGGTGGTCGGCCGGAAAAGTACAGGCGTGCTGTATTTCTCGGAATACGCAAAGGCCTCCTGGATCATCTCATACGCTTCTTCCGGTGAAGAAGGATCAAATACCGGGATACGGCAGAAATCCGCATACCTGCGGGTATCCTGCTCCGTCTGGGAGGAGATGGGACCCGGATCGTCCGCGCTCACAATCACCAGCCCGCCCTTCACGCCGATATAGGCCACAGACATCAGCGGGTCAGAAGCAACGTTCAGGCCCATCTGTTTCATTGTGACCATCGCCCGGGCGCCGCTGTAGGCAGCCGCAGCGGCTACTTCCAGCGCGGCTTTCTCATTGACGGACCATTCCAGATGCAGGCCATCATGCGGATAGTGGGAGATCGTCTCTATGATCTCGGAAGACGGCGTACCGGGATACCCCGCCACAAGATTCACCCCTGCGGCCAGCGCTCCCAGCGCAATTGCGCCGTTTCCCATAACGTACTGTTTCATTTGCTCACCTCTGAAATGATAAACGGATCTCTGTTTTTGCCGTTTTCTTATCTTACCATCCGGCACAGGACAGGACAATAACGAAACGGGGAAAGAACAGAGAAAAACCGCCGGAGCATACGCTCCGGCGGTCAGGTTCAGTTGTCCGTAAAGCTTTATTTGGCCAGGTAAGCCATGGCACTTTCCGCCGCGATCCGGCCGAAGATGACGATATCCGCCACCGCGTTGCCGCCCAGGCGGTTGCCGCCATGCACGCCGCCGCAGACCTCACCGGCTGCGAACAGTCCGGGAATGGCAGCGCCGTCGGTATTGATGACCTCAGCCGCGGTATTGATCTTCACGCCGCCCATGGTGTGGTGAATACCGGGAGCGATCTTGATGGCGTAATACGGCGGGGTGGTCAGGTCTTCATTCATACCGGTGGTTCGGCCGAACTGGGTATCCCGCTTGTTCTTCACGATCTCGTTCCAGTCAGCCAGCGTCGTTGCCAGCGTCGCGGGATCGATGTTCAGCTGTTCCGCCAGGCCTTCGATCGTATCCGCCTGAACGGTAATGCCGCTCTTCACATACTTTTCAATGGCCTTCAGGTTATCCCGCAGCTTCTGGTCAAAGATGATGTAGGCATAGCTGCCTTCCTGGGCCAGTTCCGCCGCGGATACCGCGTCACGGGTCAGCAGTTCGTTGGTAAAACGTACGCCGCTCTGGTTCACCAGGATAGCGCCGTCGCCCCGGACCGATTCAGTAATCAGGATGGAGGTCGTCTGTTCCACGGTGGGATGGAGCTGGATCTGCTCAATATCCACCAGGTCGGCTCCAAGTGCCTGCGCCATCACGATACCGTCGCCGGTTGCGCCCGGCGCGTTGGTGGTCACCGTACCCTTCAGGTCAGGACGGTAGGTGGTGTACATTTCCTCGTTGGCTCCAAATCCGCCGCTGGCCAGGATCACAGCCTTGGCGTTGATGGTATAGACCGCGTCCGGGCCCTCCGCCTTCACGCCGGTGATCTTTCCGTCCGCGTCCGCTATCAGTTCGGTTGCCGCGGTTTCCAGCATCACTTCCACGCCCAGCTCATTCAGCTTCGCGGAGAAGCGGTCCACCAGGTACGCGCCGACGCCGGAACCGTCCGCCGGAGCGTGGATACGGTTCACGGAAGCGCCGCCGGAGAAGGATATCTTTGGCAGTTCCGCCCCGATGGTATCCAGCCAGTCAATGGCTCCCGCGGAGCTGTTGGCCATTACAGCCACCAGGGAGGAGTCGTTCAGCGCGTGGCCGCCCTTCATGGTGTCAGCCGCAAACAGCGCGTTGGAATCCTTAATTCCCTGTTCCTTCTGGTAATGGGTTTCAGAAGCGTTCATGCCGCCGGTGGCCTTGGTGGTGTTGCCGCCCACGTAAGGCATTTTCTCCAGGATCACAAAATCCTTTCCGGCCTGCTGCAGCATGATGGCTGCGGTCATACCCGCGCCGCCGGCACCGATGATCACGATTTCCGTATCAATCGTCTTTTCTTCCTTGGGACCGGCGTCCTTGGTGTCTTTGCGATTCGCGTCCAGCACCGCAATGTCCGCGCCTGCCTGCTCCAGGGCGGAGGTCGCGGCGGCGATAATCGCGTTACTGGTCACGGTGGCACCGCTCACGGTATCCACGTTCGGAGTCTGCGCGTTCATAATGGCCATGGCCATTTTTTCCGCGGCGATGCCGCCCAGCTCGGGCGTTTCCCCGGTGGCGTCCACCAGCACGGTCTCAATCTCGTTTTCGCTCACCTGCACCGTCACCTTGACCGGCACAAAGATGCCCTGGGCTTCCCCGGTATAGGCTCCGGGCGTAAACAGGGACTCCTCCGGCTGCGCTTCCGCGAATACCGCGGCGGATACCAGCAGCAGGGCGAACGTCAGAATCAGGCAAAACAGCTTTTTCATCGGTTTTCCTCCATTCGGTCATGTTCAGTTGTCAGTCAGTTTTCATCCGTCTTCATCTTACTATATCCGCCGAATCACTGTCAATAAATGTCAGCAGGTAAAAAAGAGGGGAACGGATCCGCAGACCCGTTCCCCAAAGTCAGGAGATTACCGTTTATTTCATGTAGCGGTCATAGGCAGCCTGATAGACAGCCAGCACGTCCGCCAGGCCCATACGTTCAACCTGAGCCACATACTCGTCAAACTTGTCCAGCGGTTCAACGCCCATGATGAACTTATCAATGGTCTCGTTCATATAGGTTTCGATTTCGGTGTACTTTTCATTGATGATACCCTGTTCATCATTGGTGAACGCCAGCGTCGGGAATGCGTCGCCGATATGGCCTTCCTGCTCGTAGATATCACGGATCCGGTTGACCTCGTCGCTGACGAAGGCACGCTCATAACGGGCGTCCTGCAGCAGGGTCAGCATGCTCTGGATACCGAAGGAACGGAGGGCGTCCTGGGGAGACAGGCCGTCGGGGTTGTTCATGATCAGGTCGGAATACTTGTAGTCGCCGTCCACAATGTTGAAGTGGGTGCCTTCTTCGCCGAAGTTCATCAGGATCATGCCTTCTTCGCTGTAGACGTAGTCCAGCAGCTTGAGGGCGGCCTTCTTCTGTTCTTCAGTCGCGCCGACAAAGATACCGGCGTTCCAGTCCTCATCCACGGTGATGGGCTGCAGCTGGTCACGGGTCTCGCTGATGCCGGTGGGGCCTTCCGGAGGAACGGCGCCGACGATGTTGATATCGGTTTCCACATCCTTGAACAGGTTGGCTACGTTGTCAATGTAGGCGCTCCAGTCATAGCTCATGAACACCTGGTTGTTGGTCCAGGCGCTGTACCACGCGGTCTTGTCGCGGGTCAGGTATTCCTGGTCGATCAGACCTTCCGCATAGCAGCGGTTCAGCCATTCAAGCGCGTCCTTCATCCGGGGATCGGTGGCGCCGAACTTCACCTGGCCGTCTTCCGCGAAGAAGGTCTCGGCGATGCCCCAGTTGTTGATGAAGGGGATCACGTTGCCGCGGTTGTTGCTGCCGTTCTTGCGCACCGCAAAGGGGATCTCATCCGCTTCGCCGTTGCCGTTGGGATCGCCTTCCTTGATGGCTTTGAACACGTTGTACAGGTCTTCCGTGGTCTTCGGGGTTTCCAGTCCCAGCTTGTCCAGCCAGTCCTGGCGCCAGAAGTAGAGCTTGCCGGCGGTGATGGCCGTCCGCTGTCCGATAAACCGCATGATGCCGTCCGCGTCGGAAACCTTGCGGCGGATCTCCGCGTCGCTGTAGACCTTCCACAGGTTCGGGGTGTCGGTCTCGTTGATCAGCTCATTCAGGGGAGTCCAGGCGTCCTTGTACAGCAGCAGGTCCTTCGCTTTGTACTGCACGATGGTGGGCAGGTCGCCGCCGGCCATCAGCAGGCCGTATTTCTCCGCCAGGTTCTCGGTGGGAGCGGAGATAATCTCAATCTTGATTCCCAGCTTTTCCTGCAGGACGTCAATGGTCCACAGGCCGTTGCGGAAAGGCATATTCTCACGGTCGGAACCCCAGATGGTGATCGTCACGGGTTCTTCCGCGGACGCGGCTGCCATAAAGGACAGCGGCAGCAGGGCAACTGCCAGGAGCAGCGCCAGGAGACGGGAAAAGTGTTTCATGATTCTTCCTCCTTCTGTGATTTGGTAATGCTATCAAAACCCCATCCTCCGGGGGTCAGACCAAAGTCATTACTCCTTCACGGAGCCTACCATAACGCCCTTGACAAAATACCGCTGCACAAAGGGATAGATGCACAGCATCGGCAGCATGGCCACCACGATCGTGGCATACTTGATTCCCTCCGCCATCACGTTTTCCGTACTGCTGGCATTCTCCACAATCTCGTTCAGCAGCACCACCTGGCGGAGAATAATCTGCAGCGGATTCAGTTCCTTGTTTGTTGTCAGGTACATCACCGCCGGGAAATAGCTGTTCCAGTGTCCTACGGCATAGAACATTCCGATGGTCATCAGGCTGGCCAGGCTCAGGGGCAATACAATCCGGAACAGCACGCCGAAATCCCGGCACCCGTCCAGCTCCGCCGCCTCCACCAGGCTCTCCGGAATCTGGCGGAAGAAGGTACGCATCAGGATCATGTTATAGGTACTCACTGCGCCTGGCAGCAGAATCGCCCAGATTGTATTCAGCAGTCCCAGGCCTTTGACCACCAGGAATGTGGGAATCATGCCTCCGCCGAAGAACATGGTGAAGGTGCACATCAGGGTCAGGAAGCGGCGTCCCACCATTTTCTTCTGGCTCAGCGCCCATGCGCCGAATACCGTCAGCACCAGGTTAATGGCCGTGCCCAGGAAAGTATAGATCAGGGTGTTTCTGTAGCTCTGCCACAGCATCGGATATACAAAAACTTTCTGATAGGCCTTCACATGTGCCCGCACAGGGATGAGGAAAACGTCTCCCCGGAGGATTGCCGTCTCCTCGGAAAAAGATGCCGCAATCACATAGATGGCAGGATACAGCATAATGGCACTGACCAGCAGCAGGACAATGGTATTGATGATCACAAAGGCCCTGCGGCCGGGGGATACCCGGATTCCGGTATGTCTGCGCGTAAGTTCCATACTCGTTCCTCCCCTCACCACAGACTCGTATCACTGTAACGGCGGCTGAGCCAGTTCGCAAAAATGACCATTCCAAAGCCAATCACGCTCTGGAACATACCCACAGCCGTGGCATAGCTGTACTCGCCGCCCTTGAGTCCGCGGCGGTACACATAGGTGCCGATCACATCGCTGGTTTCCTGGTTTGCGCTGTTCTGCAGAAGCAGGATGGTCTCATAGCCGGCGTCCAGCACGTGACCCAGCCGCATGATCAGCAGCACCACAATCGTCCCCGCGATTCCCGGCAGCGTGATGTGCCAGGTCTGGCGGAGATGTCCGCCTCCGTCCACCCGGCAGGCTTCATACAGGTCACCGTTGATTCCGCTGATGGCCGCCAGGAAGATGATGGAGTTCCAGCCGATGTTCTTCCACAGGTTCATGATTGTATAGATCGTGCGGAAGGATTCCGGCTGGGTCATAAAATATTTCCGTTCCCCGCCCAGTGCGGCAATCAGGTTGTTGACGATGCCGCTGGAGGGAGACAGGAACTGCACCACCATACTGGCCAGCACAACGCTGGAAATGAAGTACGGCATATAGGTGATGGTCTGTACCGTCTTCTTGAACCGGCGTTGCTGAACCTCATTCAGCAGCAGTGCCAGGATGATCGCCGCCGGGAAATTGAAGACCAGGTCGTACAGATTGATCAGCAGCGTGTTGCGCAGCAGTCTCCATAAATAGATGGAATTGAAAAACTGTTTGAAGTATTTGATGCCCACCCACGGACTTCTGTCAAATCCAAGGAACGCATTGTAATCCTTAAATGCAATGGACAGGCCCAGCATAGGCCCGTAGCGGAATATGACGTAATATAAAAAGACAGGCAAAAACATCAAATACAGGTATCTGGATGCCCAGATCCTGCGCCAGAGCCGCGCGCCGCGGGATGTATGCATGAGGTCCACCTCCGTTGGTTTGAAGGTAGCATGAAAACACGCCCGCAGGCTATCTGCCATTCTGTGAAACTGGCTTCAGATTTGCTGAAAAGCGATCATCCATTCTGCGAATGCATCGCCTGATTTGACACTCTGTACTGTCCCGGCGTAACGCCCGTGGCCTTTTTAAACGTGCGGATCAGCGTATTCTGGTTCTCTATTCCGACTCTTTCACCGATTTCCCGCAGCGTCAGATCCGTTTCCTTCAGCAGTCGTTTTGTCTCTGCCATCCGGATATCTGTCAGGTATTTCAGGAAACTGGTCTCCCCCACCTTCCGGAATACAAGACCGATGTAGCTGGGCGACATGCCCAGGGCTTCCCCTGCACTGTCCAGGGAGATTTCATGCATGTATTCCTTCCGGATGTATTCAGTCAGCCGCGCGTAATGCTTCTCTTCCCGGCTTTCCTCGCCGCTGCGCAGGTCGATCATCGCATCCACAAGCGATTCTGCCGCTCGTTCTTTTTCGCGGATTCCGCCCAGGCCGATGGCACAGGGGCACTCCCCGAACACCTGTTCACGGCAGACTTGCAGCCATTGCCCGACCGACGCGGTTTCGGACGGCTCTCCGTTCAGGTTGAACAGGATCAGGATCAGTCCGTCCGTCCGTCTGGCACACCAGACCCGCAGCAATCCCAGGTCGGATTCTGCTGCCAGGGTTTCAATACGATCCGCCGTATTTGCTCCCGTCCGTGCTTCCAGTCGTTCCAGGTCCCGCGGCGCTGTTTCAGCCACGGCAATCCGCACCAGCCCATAGGGCAGTTCCACACCGACCTTGGCCAGCGTTTCGCCAGCGTCTCCCTTCAGGCGGCCTTCCATCCAGTCGTTCAGCAGCCGGTTCTTCAGCAGCCGGTTCACTTCCCGGTTGGAAAGCGTCAGTTCATGGTTTTCCGCCGAAATCAGGTGGATGGCGTCGTCCAGCATCTTATATTCATTTCCCCGGTTGTCATCCGGCAAGCTGCGGCACAGTTGCCGGACGTTACCCAGCAGTCTCTCCAGCGGCGCATACAGGCGCCTGGAGGCAAGCACAGCCGCCACAAGGCCGATCGCCATGCAAATGCCCATCACCAGCATCACCACATCCCGCAGGCGCAGGCTGGGTTTCAGCAGTTCACTGTAAGGAATGACAGCGGTACAGTTCAGCCCCTCAGCGGCCGTTTCCATGCTCAGCACACCGTATTCGCTGCCGTTATAGCGAATCCGGTTTTGTTTTTCCTGTACATACTGCCGGCTGATTGCGGCGCTGTCTTCTGTGTCCGTCGGGATCACCGGGATGCCTTCCCCGTCCGTCAGCAGCAGCGTCCCGGCGTCGCTTTCCGGCAGGCAGGCATACAGCCTGTCCGCATTCAGCTGGAAGAAAGCATAGCTTTTCCCGGCCTGTGCGTTCAGCGGCAGGCTGCTGACAAAGACCAGCACCGGTTCCTTGCTCAGGATCCGGCTGACCGTCCCGTTCCCCGCATAGCGGCCCAGCGCCACCGTGCCCGGTACGGAACGCTCTCCGATCATCTTCTCCAGTGTAATGCCGTCGATCCGGCTGTAATAGTCTGCCGCCCGATAGCTGCTCTCCCCGGTAATAATGATGTCCATGCCTTCCGCGTAAATACCGATATCCGCCATGGTGTTGCTGAAGGCCTTCATCTGCTGCAGTTTTTCAATGATGCCCCGTTTGGTCAGGATATCCTTCGGTGTTTCCTCCATCAGGTGCAGGTACTTCTGCACGCTGCTGTCATTGCTGATCTGCCAGGAGAAAGACTTCACCTGCTCAATCTCCCGGTTCACCGCTGCCACGGTACTGCGGAGCAGCGCCTCCTGTTGCTGCCAGGTATCCCGGATCACCTGGTCCGAAGTCCGGTCATAGATAATCCATCCCGTCAGCGAGGTCGTCAGCAGCGTAAAGAGCAAAAGCAAAACAACCATCTGCAGCTGAACCCTGCGATGGCGTGTTTTGTTTTCCGCTCTGTGTATCATGGGCTGAACCTTCTGTCTTTTTTTGTGATGAGAAGAGTATAACACAATCCCTTACGGGATCTCAATGACTGTTTCTGTATTTAGTCTGACCTGTCCGGTGATCTGTACAGAGAGGATCCGTCCGTCCTCCGCCTCCGCGCTGACGCCGATCACGCCGCCCGGCTGCTTCACCTGCGTAATCTGCAATCCGTTTCCTGTCCGCAGTGCTTCCGCCGCGCCGACAGCTGCGCTGCCGCTGCCGCAGCCGTTTTCCCAGACCAGGCTTCCGCTGCCCCGCACGTATACCAGCGGGCACATGTACTGTGTATCCCGGTTCCATTGCAAAAGGCCGACAGCCTCGTCCGGCAGTGTATCAGCCGCTTCCTTAAGCAGCTTCTCCGCGGCTTCCTTTTCCAGGGGATTGCCCTCCCGGATCAGGTGAACGATGCCGTCCATCCGGACCAGTGTAAAGGACATGCCTGCGATATTTGCCTCCCGGATCTCCTTCACCGGAGGCATTTCCACCGTGCCCTCAAAAGCCTCCCCTGTCCTGCGGATTCGGCAGTTCACCGGTTCGGGCGCTCCGGACACCTGTATCAGGAAAGACATTTCGCTGCCTGCTGCCAGTTCATCCCGGACCAGCCAGGCTCCGGCCGCCATGGCCGCGTTGCCGCAGAATTCACCGCCCATCAGGCGGATGGCCGCCACAGCACCCGGCAGCGAAGGCTTCTCCAGGTATGCCACCTGCTCGCATTCCTTCAGCAGTTCCCGGGTCAGGTTTTTTTCGTCCCCGTGATCCGCCGGATCCAGTACCAGGCAGGTGATATTGCCTGTCGGGTCCAGCCTTACATACCGGTATGTTTTCATTTCTCCTGCAGTCTCCTCAGGAACTGAATCGTCCGCTCATGGGTCGGATTGTCAATCACGTCCCGCGGATCTCCCTGTTCCACAATCACGCCGCCGTTCATGAACACCACCCAGTCTGAAACGTCCCGGGCAAAGCTCATTTCATGGGTCACAATGACCATGGTCATCTTCTTCTCCGCCAGCTTCCGGATCACCTTCAGGATTTCACCCGTCAGTTCCGGATCCAGGGCGGAAGTCGGCTCGTCAAAGAACAGGATCTTCGGGTTCATGGCTAGCGCCCGGGCAATGGAAACCCGCTGCTGCTGTCCGCCGGACAGCTGATAGGGATAGGCGTCCGCCTTGTCTGAAAGGCCCATCTGCTCCAGCAGGGCCATGGCCTCTTCCCGGACTTCCTTTTCCTGCCGCTTCTGCACCAGCATCGGTGCTTCCATCACGTTTTTCAGCACGGAATAGTGCGGGAAAAGATTGAAGTTCTGGAACACCAGGCCGAACATGCCCCGGATCTTCTGCAGCTCAGCCGGCGCCGCGTAAACCGCTTTTCCGTTTACGTCCCGCGCGGCATAGTTGCCCAGGTAGATCAGGTCGCCGCCGTCCATGGTTTCCAGGAGCGTGGCACAGCGCAGCAGCGTGGATTTTCCGCTGCCGCTGGGGCCGATGATGGACAGCACCTGTCCCTCTTCCACTGATATGCTCAGGTCCGTCAGCACCTCCGTGCTGCCGAACTGTTTCCTGCAATGATTAATCTCAAGAAGCTTGCTCATCGTCATCACCTGTAATAACTCAGTTTCTTCTCAAACCGTCCCATGACCCAGCCCACGATTGCGTTGAACAGGAAATAGAACACACCTGCGATCACAAAGGGCATGAAACTGGTCTGGGAATTCGCGATCTGCTTGCCGATGGTGAACATCTCCTGATAGGCCACGGTAAACGCCATGGAGGTGTCCTTCACCAGGGTTACAATCTCGTTGGTCACCGAGGGCAGGATCCGCTTGATCACCTGTGGCAGGATAATCCTGATGAAGCACTGGAATTTCGTGTATCCCAGCACCTCCGCCGCTTCATACTGGCCCAGGCTCATGGACTCAATGCCGCCGCGGTAGATCTCCGCGAAGTATGCCGCATAGTTCAGGGAAAAGGCAATCACCACCGGGATCAGCTTTTCCCGGGAAACGTTGATCCCGAAAAGGTAGTAAGGGCCATAGGTCACTGCCAGCAGCTGCAGCATCAGCGGTGTTCCGCGAAGCACGGAAATGTATACCTTCATGATGGAGGAAACCACCTTGTTCCTGCTCATGCGCAGCAGGGACACAATCAGTCCCAGCGGCAGCGAAAAAAGGAGCGTCAGGAAGAAGATTGCACAGGTTCTTCCCAGGCCCTCGCTCATCTTGGTGATCATCGTCAGGATCGTCATGATTCGGAAGCTCCTTCAATGTGAAATCGCAGGGGCCTGTTACCGGGCCCCTGCGTGATCAGACTTCTGTCATCTCCCGCGCCGCGGGAAAAAACTTACTTGTTCAGCAGGCACAGCACGTTCTCATCCAGGCCGTACTTCTGGGCCAGGCTCAGGTAAGTGCCGTCTTCCACCAGCTTCATGATGGCGTCTTCGAACTTCTTGCACAGCTCATCGTCTCCGTTGCGGAAGCAGATGCCGTACTGTTCGCTGCCCAGGTTGGTGTCCAGGATCACGAAGCCGTTGAAGCGGCTGGCCAGGTTCTGGGCCACGGGCAAGTCGATCACAACCGCGTCCACGCCGCCGGCGTCCAGCTCGGTGCCGCAGATGTTGAAGTTCTCCATGGTCACGGGAGCGCCGCCTTCAAAGGTCTGAGCCAGCTCCAGCTGTCCTTCCGGATCGGCCAGCAGGGCTTCGCCGGAGGTGCCCAGCTGCACAGCCACACGCTTTCCGGCCAGGTCTTCCACGGTGCTGATTCCGTTGCCTTCCTTGGTCAGCACAACCTGGGTGTTGTCATAGTAGGGGAAGGACAGCACATATCCGGCTTCCTTCATGGTGTCCAGGATCGTCATGCCGGACCAGACGCAGTCGTGTTCCTTGTTGTCCAGGGAGATCAGCTTGGTATCCCAGTTGATCGGAACAATCACCTGTTCCAGGCCGAGAATATCGCAGGCTGCCTTGCACATTTCAACGTCAAAGCCGGCGTAGCTGCCGTCATCGTCCAGATAGCTGAAAGGCGGGTATTCCGCGTCGATGCCCATTTTGAATTCGTCCGCCAGGGCAGCGGAAGCGCCGAGAACCAGACACAGGGCCAGGGCAAGAGCAAGCAGTTTCTTCATTGGTGTTTTCCTCCTCAGAATCATTGGATAAGGATCCGTTTTCCGGATCACATCAGTACATTATCACTTTATCGAGCTAAAGTCAAGCTCTTTTTCCTGCTTTTCTTGCATATTTTCCGCTTTTCCCGTATACTTTCACAGGAGCTGCGGAAAGCTTTTCCGCCGTTTCCGCCGTACTGATTCGGAGGGAGAATTTCCATGGCTGAAATACTGGTCATCGGTGGCGGCGCAGCCGGCATGATGGCTGCTGTGTTTGCCGCCAAAGCAGGGGCAAATGTGACCCTGCTCGAAAAGAACGAAAAACTCGGAAAGAAAGTCTATATCACCGGCAAAGGCCGCTGCAACCTGACCAACGACTGCGACCTGGACGAGTTCCTGTCCCAGGTTTCCCGCAATCCGCGGTTTCTTTACAGCGCGCTGAGTTTTTTTTCGTCCCGGGATATGATATCCCTGATGGAGGAAAACGGCTGCCCTGTCACCGTGCAGCGCGGAAAGCGGGTCTTCCCTGCTTCTGAAAAAGCCAGTGATGTCACAAAAGCCCTGGCCGGCCTGCTCCGGAAGCTGAATGTCCGGATCCGCCTGAATGCCGATGTCCGCAGTCTCAGAACGGAAAACGGCAGGATCTCAGGCGCGGTGCTGGCGGACGAAACCTTTCTTCCCGCTGACGCGGTCATTCTGGCCTGCGGCGGCCTGAGCTATCCCTCCACCGGTTCCACCGGCGACGGATTCCGCTTTGCCGAAGCGCTGGGACACACCGTAGTCCTCGCCTCCCCTGTCCTTGTCGGTCTGGAGACAGAAGAAACCTGGCCGAAGGAACTCCAGGGGCTCAGCCTCCGGAATGTCACGCTGAATCTGACTTCCGGCAAAAAAACGCTTTATTCCGAACTGGGAGAAATGCTTTTCACCCACTTCGGGATCTCCGGCCCTCTGGCGCTGGAAGCCAGCTGCCACCTGCCGGATCCTGCCAAAGGCGCCCGCCTGTCCATTGACCTGAAGCCGGGTCTCACCCGGGAACAGCTGGATGCCCGTCTTCGCCGGGACTTTTCAGAAGCCGGTAAAAAGCAGCTGAAGAGCGTCCTGCCGGGCCTGCTGCCCGCCAGCCTTGCGGAAATCTTCCCCAGGCTCTGCGGGATCTCCCCGGTTCTACCCTGCAACCAGATCACTGCTGCCCAGCGGGAAACCCTGCTCACCACGCTCAAAGCCCTGCCGCTGACCGTAAAGGCTCCCCGGCCCATTGCCGAAGCCATCGTCACCCGCGGCGGTGTAAGCGTGAAGGAAATCGAGCCCGGCACCATGCGCAGCAAACTGATCCCCAACCTGTACTTCGCCGGCGAAATGATCGACGTCGACGCCCATACAGGAGGATTTAACTTACAGATTGCCTGGAGTACAGGCGCTCTCGCAGGAGCGTCTGCAGGACAGGCAATCAGCTTGGGGAGCGAAGGAAGCGGTGACCCTGTGAGTCATTTGACGCAGTCAAAAGCGACCTGAACGAGTCAATCGAAACGAGCAGAGAACCGAAGCGCCCTCGCAAGGTTCACTGCGACGATTGAGATTGCGGACTACAGGCGCCCTGGCAGGGGCTTCATCCATTAATTCTGAATTTAATTCTTGCATTCTTCATTTTTAATTTGGGGTTGTGAAACCATATGACCTACATCATCCTTGACCTTGAATGGAACCAGCCCATCTCCTATCAGAGCCGCACCTACCGTGAAGTCGGTGACAAGCTGATTTTCGAGATGATCCAGATCGGCGCAGTGAAACTGGACGCTGACCTGAACCCCGCTGACTCCATTTCCATCCCGATCGCGCCGACCCACTATCTCCGGATCCATCCCCGCATCCGCCGGATGACCGGCCTGGATTCGGAAACCCTGGCCGGAGCGCCTGCGTTCCGGGAAGCGCTGGAGCAGTTCACCTCCTGGTGCGGTGAGGACTATACCCTGCTCACCTGGGGAATTGACGACGTCAGCGTCCTGTATCAGAACATTCATTTCTTCCACTGCGAAGATATTCCGCTGCCGCCCCTGTGCGACATCCAGCAGCTCTTCAGCCAGGAGCATAAGCTGAAGGACCGTGCCGGCCTGAAAGCCGCCATGGAGCTGATGAATATTGAGCCGGATGAAAACATGGCTTTCCATAACGCGCTGAACGACGCCTGGTATACGGCACTGGTATTCCGTACCCTGCCCGATCCCTCCGCTGTGCTGAATTATGCCCGCCAGCCGAAGGAACTGATCCACGGCCGGCGTTCCGTCCGTGAAAAGACTCCCGGCGAAATCTTCGATTCTGTCCGGGAAGCATTGGCAAGCGAGTCTGCGATTCATCCTACCTGCCCGCGCTGCGGAAGGGTTCTGGCCCTCGATGGCGAATATATTAAACAGAGCGCTGATAAGTACATTGCCATTGCCAAGTGTAAAAACCATGGCCGGATCCTGATCCGCCTGCATTTCCGTATTGATGACGATGGCAAAAAGATCATGACCCGTGCCACCGCCCCGGCCACCCATGCCAATGTGGCCTATGTGCATACCAAGCAGCTTCAGATGCAGCAGCGCCTGGAAAAATACCTGGCGGAGCATGGCTCCCTGCCCGATCCGGATGAGGAACTGCTGAACGCGGACGTATCCAGCATGCCCTTCGATTAATCCGATATAAAAGCATACAACCCGTCAACGATAATAAGGATGATACAGATCATAATGTAAGCAAACCCGACAAATTGTTGATAGGAGGGTTACTATATGATTATCCGTTCCATGAACAAAGAAAAAGAATTCCCGGAAGGCACTACAGTCGCTGCGTGCCTGAAAGCGCTGGACGCTTTTCCCGTGGGTACGCTTGCCGCCCAGTCCGGCGGCGTGGTCTGCGAGCTGAATGACGAGCTCCGCCAGGACTGTACGCTGATCCCCCTGACCCTGGAAAATGAGGAAGGGCGCCGGATCTATGAGCGTTCCCTGCGTTTTGTGATGCTGCTGGCGCTCCGCCACCTCTATCCCTACCAGCGGGTCAGGATTGAGTACTCCGTCGGCTACGGCGTGTTTGTCCGTCTCCCCGGAGTGGACCTGCACCGCCAGGATATCGTCCGGATCGAAAATGAAATGCACCGGCTGACAGACCTGGATCTCGTTTTTGAAAAGAAACGGTGGACAAAGGATGATGCCATCCGCTACTTCGAAGAGGAGCAGCAGGAGGATAAAGTTTCCCTGCTGAAACATCGTCCCGCTCCCTATTTCAATATGTACTGCATTGACGGCATGTGGGAGTATTTCTACGGTGCCATGACCGTTTCCACCGGTTACGTAAAAGTCTTCACCATGTTTGAGCTCCGCGGCGGTTTCGTGCTGCAGCTCCCGGCCGGTTCTGACTTTGAACACGCGGCGCCCTATATCTACCGTCCGAAGCACCTGGAAGTTTTCAGCCAGAGTGCGGAATGGTGCGAGATCCTGGGGGTCACCAACGTCTCGGACCTGTCCCGGATGATTGAGGAAAAGAAGCTGCGGAATTTCATCCGTGTCAATGAAGCGCTTCATGAATCCGCCATCAACGATATCGCCCGGAAGATCCATGAGCAGAACAAGCACATCGTTCTGGTCGCCGGTCCCTCTTCCAGCGGCAAGACCACCTTCTCCGGCCGTCTCGGCGTACACCTGCAGATGTACGGCCATGCCTGCCGCCGCATCTCCATGGATGACTTCTTTGTCAACCGGGATGATATGCCCCTGCAGCTGGACGGCACCAAGGATTATGACTCCATCGACGCGCTGGACCTGAAGCTCCTCTCCGATACCCTGACCGGGCTGCTGAACGGCGAGGAAGTCTTCATGCCTAACTTCGATTTTGCATCCGGCGTCAAGGATTACCTGACGCCGCCCACCGCCCTCGCTCCCGGCGAAATCATCATCATGGAAGGCATCCACGGCCTGAATCCGCTGGTTTGCGATATGCTCCCCGCGGACGAGATCTACCGGGTCTTCGCCAGCGCCCTGACCTGCCTGAACCTGGATGACCACAACCGGATCCGCACCACAGACGTCCGTCTGCTGCGCCGTATTGTCCGGGACAACCAGTTCCGCGGCTATCCGCCGGAAACCACGCTGGAGATCTGGCCCCGGGTTCGCCGTGCAGAGGAAAAATACATCTTCACCTATCAGGAGAATGCGGACAGCATGTTCAACACCGCGCTCCATTATGAGCTGCCGATCCTGAAGCTGTATGCCTTCAAGCTGCTCATGGAGGTGCCTTCCGATTCCCCGAACTACCTGCTCTCCCGCCGGCTGATCAAGGCCCTGAACTACCTGCCGGATGTGGATGAAGAAGTCCTGAACGAGATTCCGCCGCTTTCCCTGCTGCGTGAATTCATCGGCGGCTGCACCATGGAGGAGGTCTGATATCAGCTGCGCTGATATCAGACACTATTTCACTCTTCACTCTACACTCTTCACTAAAGGAGACTCTTTCTCATGAAACGCTTTCTGTCCCTCCTTCTTGTCCTCCTGGTTTGCCTTCTTCCCCTGTCCGTCTTCGCTGAGGAAGCCGGAACTGTTTCGGAAGATTATGATCCCATGTGGGAACTGGCTGAACCTTATGGGTTCAAGTTCGGCGGTGCTTTCAGCTATGATGATATGAGGAACCAGGTATTTATGGATTTCCTGGCCCGCCATTTCAACTCCCTGACCTGCTGCAATGAGACCAAGGCCTATTCACTGCTGGATGAATGGGCGTCTAAATCCGCCAAGGACGGCATGCCCTGCATGAGCTACTCCCGGGCGGATGCCATGATCTCCTGGGCCCAGAAAAACAACATCCGCATCCGGGGCCATGTGCTTGTCTGGGACGCTTATATGACCCAGTGGTTTTTCCATGAAGACTATGACATGAGCAAGCCTATCGCTGATAAGGAAACGATGCGTGCCCGCCTTGCCTGTTATATTGAACGGGTCATCAATCATTTTGAAAAGAAGTTTCCCGGCGTCATCTACTGCTGGGACGTCGTCAATGAAGCCATCGGCGACAACGGCGGCGAATACAGCGTCACAGACCTGCGGCGTCTGCGTACCAAGCGGAACGGCGATAAAAACTGTTTCCTGGAATATGTCGGGGACGACTATGTTGAGTATGCCTTCCTCTGCGCCCGAAACGCCGTGGATAATCTCGGCGCGGATATCAAACTGTTCTACAACGACTATAACCTGTTCTTTTCTGCGAAGCGCAAAGCGGCCTGCGCGCTGGTAAAAAGCATTCAGTCCTATGCGAAGGATGAGGACGGCAATCCCCGTTCCCTGATCGACGGCATTGGCATGCAGGGTTATATGGGCGGCTATGGAGAACAGAAAGGCTGTCTGGAGCCCTCCATTATCACCGATGTGAAGGAATCCATCGAAACCTATGCCGCTCTGGGCATGGATGTTCAGCTGACAGAAATGGCCGTTCGCAACTTCGACAAAACCAAGGTTGCGGAGCACGACGCGTTCTATTCCAGGCTGTTCAGTGATGTTTTCATGAAAGCCAACACAGAGGAAAGCAGTCCCCTGACCGCCGTCTGTATCTGGGGTCTGGTGGACGCGCCCGCAGCCATGAAAGGCAATTACGTCTATAATCTGAACAGCCCCTACGGCTGCCTGCTCACCACCAGGTATAAAATCAAGACCTGCTTCGACGCCGTCTACCACACCCTGAAAGGCGACGTTTCCTCAATTCCATCGGATTTATAATTTCCCAAACAATAGAAAACAATGCTGAACGTCCCGCCGGAACAATCCAGCGGGACGTTTTACACTATAAATTATTTTTCAGTTTTAAGTTTTCAGTTTTCATTATTCATTGGAAGATCAGGCTTCCACAAGCCTGATCTTCCTAATCTCCTCTTCTTCCGGCGTCATATACGCGGTTTTCTGGTGCGTATAGATCACCTTCCCGGGCGCTGCCCCGGAAGGCTTTTTAACATACTTCCGCAGGGTATAGTCCACCGGCACCAGCGAGCTCCGCTGTCCCTTGCTGTACCAGGCTGCCAGCATTGCCGCCTGCTTCATTGTTGCCAGGGGAACCTCTCCCTCGTGGCAGATCACCACGTGGCTTCCCGGCATATCCTTGGCATGCAGCCAGGTGTTTTCGCCCTTTGCGCCGAGGGTAATCCGGTCGTTCTGGGCAGCGTTCTTGCCTACCAGGATTTCAATTCCGTCCGCGGAAACATAGCGGTACGGTTTGCTGCCGGGCAGCTGGCGCTGCTGGCGGCGATTGGTGTTCTTTTTCATGTAGCCGGTGCGTACCAGCTCCTGGCGGATCTCCTCCAGCTCACTTTCGCCGACGCACTTGTCCACGTCCAGCAGCATGCCCTCCAGGTAGTCCGTTTCCTCCAGGGTCTTGTCCCGCTGCTGCGCGGCGATTTCCATGGCAGAACGGGCTTTCTGGTATTTCTTGAAGTATTTCTGGGCGTTCTGGCTGGGCGTCAGACGGATATCCAGCGGTATCGTCAACGTTCCCCCGTCCGGATCATTCCAGTCGGGCAGTTCCGCCTCCGTCATGCCTTTTTTCAGCTGATAGAGATTGGCGTTGATTGCCTCTCCCATCCGGCGGTATTCATCCATCCGCTCCGCGGAAGAAAGCTCTTCCAGCTGGATCGCCAGCTTCCGCTGGCAGCGCTCCAGCTGGCTTTTCAGCATCCGGATCATGGTGGCACTCTTCTGGTTCAGCCGTTCTCGGGCGTCCCGTGTGCCGAAATATACCTCCAGTGCCTCGCTCAGCGTTTTGCAGGACCGCTGCAGGTCCGTCGGCCTGGACAGATAGGCAAAGGGGAAAACGTCTTCCGCCTCTCCGTTGTCCTTCATCAGTACCCGGGCGTCCGCCATGGACGGCATTTTCTTCAGGAAAGCTGCCAGGCGTTCACAGGCATTCTTCAGGTCTGCCGGCTGTTCCTCCCCGGGCTGCAGCACACGGCAGGCCAGTTCCTCCGCCGACGCGCGGCTGAGGCCTGTGATGGTATCCGCCAGCGCACGGCTCAGCCGGGCGTCCGGCATCGCACTCAGGCGTTCATACAGTGCTTCTTCTGTCAGTGTCTCCGGATTCAGCTTATCCTGGGAAGGTGGCGGAAGATATGTCATCCCAGGCTGGATCTGCCGTACACGGCTCATTTCCGGGTTCACGTGGCGGGTCGCTTCCAGGATCCGGTCATTCTCGTCCAGCAGGAGCAGGTTGGAATGCCGTCCCATAATCTCCAGCACAAGGCGCCGGAGCACATGATCCCCCAGCTCATTGACCGCGTCCATATCCACATAGACGATCCGGTCTCCCTCAACCTGCCTGATTTCCGTAATCCGCGCGCCGGAAATCTGCTTGCGCATCAGCATGCACATCGCCGGCGGTTCAAGCGGATTGGAATAATTGTTCATCGTCAGATGGCAGCGGGCATTGTTCGGCGAGGCGCACAGAAGAAGCCGGTGATTCGCGCCTCCCGCACGTATCACCAGCACAACTGTATCGCGCTCCGGCTGGGTGATCTTGTCAATCCGCCCGTCCCGGAGGATTTCATTCAGTTCCCTGGCGGCAAATCCCACCGTCAGTCCGTCCATCGGCATATGCTTGTCTTTCCCCTCTCCGGTCTCAAATACCATCCGGCATCGACCGTGAATTGGTGCTCCCGTAAACCGGGTTATTCGGATTATACCATGTATACCCGGAAAAAGCATGAAAAAAATGGGCCGGGAGGGATTTCTCCCTGCCCGGTCCTGTAGGATGAGGATAAGGATAAAGCTTCATTAACGAACCTTCGCGTGAAGGATCGGGGACAGCGGCTTGTAGATCAGGCCGGCCACCACGCTCAGCACCACACCCTTCAGCAGGTTGAAGGGACCGGTGATCATGAGCAGCAGCTTCCACTCGCTGTCAACGCCTGCCACATTGGCAAACCGCAGGATACCGTCCATATCCATGTGGAAAGCGCCCATGTAGAAAGGCAGCATGATATACTTGTTCGCCAGCACGCCGGCAATCACCATGCACAGAGTGCCGACAGCCATACCGATGATCGCGCTCTTCCGGGTCTTGTTCTGCTGGTAGATCAGCGCGGCGGGAAGCACCAGTGCGGCGCCCATGATGAAGTCCGCCAGTTCGCCGATGCCGGCGCTGGAGGAAGACAGCAGGCCGATCAGGCTCTTGAGCGCCAGGATCATCATGCCCGGAATGGGGCCCATGGAGAACGCGCCCAGCAGAACCGGGATGTTGGACAGATCCAGTTTATAGAAGGCAACGATCGGGATCTGGATCAGGAACAGGATGGATGCGGCCGCCGCCAGAATGGCGACGCGGGTCATCACGCCGACGGAGAAACGGGTCTTTGTTGTGCTAACCATGGCTGAAAGCCCTCCTTCAAATGAGCGCGCCCCCTCAAAGCAACTTCTCGGTTTGCTTCAAGGGGGCGGAGAGCTAAAAGCGCGCGCACGCGCATATATGACTCTGTTTCCGTTCTTCTCTCATCCAGACTTTACTGTCGGCTCCGGAATTGGACCGGATCGGCTGAGCAGATGCTCAGTTCGCGGGCTTTACCGCCGGTAGGGAATTTCACCCATCCCCGAAGAAGCTTTAAGTGGTACGCAATGTACGGGTACATTATAGGGACTTCTTTCCCGTTCGTCAATCCCTTTCTGTATCTTCTCTTGCGTAAATCAGTTCGATGAACGCCTTGATCTGCTGGTCCCAGAATCCCCATTCATGGACGGCGTCCGGTTCCTCATGGCTCATCACAGTCCAGCCGTTCTTTCTCAGGTTCGGAACAAACGCCTTGTGCTGATCAAAGAGGAAGTCCTTCGTGCCGCAGCTGACGTACAGCCAGGGCTTATGCGCGGCCTTTGCATTCTTCTCCGTCAGGTAGAAGAGGTCGTACTCCGAGCCTTTGATCTGCTTCTGCTCACCGAATACCCGGTCAATCTCGGTACCCAGATGCCGCTGATAGAAGATCGTTTCCAGGTCCACCGCGCCGCTGAAGGAAGCCGCGCCGGCGAAGTGCTCCGGATAGGTCAGGGCGAGCCTCATGGCACCGTATCCGCCCATGCTCAGGCCGGCCACATAGGTATCTTCCGGTTTGCTGCTCAGGCGGAAGAATCGGTGCATCGTCCTCGGCAGCTCGTCGCTCACATAGTCCCAGTATTTTTCCCCGTAGACCTCGTTGCAGTAAAAGCTGTGATTGACCGCCGGCATAATCACCGCCAGGTTATGGTTCGCCGCGTACCGTTCCACGGAAGTCCGCCGCATCCAGATCGAATGATCATCGCTGTATCCGTGCAGCAGGTACAGCACTTTCGGCGGGCGTTCATCCTTGGACGAACCCATCCCAATGCCCTGGTTGACCTCAGGCAGGATCACATTCACAGTGGATGCCACATTCAGTGCTGCGGAGAAAAACTGAACCTGTATAAATGCCATGGAACCTCTCCCCTTTCGGTTCTGATACCGGAATGACCTTTATTATTCGCACAGGGCCTTTGCGATCTTTGCGCCGAGCCTTGCGTTGTTGAAAACCAGCTGGATGTTCGCTTTCAGGGAATCGCCGCCGGTCAGCTTCTGGATCTTGTCCAGCAGGTATGGCGTAGTCTGTTTCCCGTGAATGCCCAGCTTTTCACATTCGGCAATCGCTTCGTCAATGTTTTTGTTGATGTAATCCGGATCCATGGAGTACTCCTCCGGAATCGGATTGGTCACCAGCATACCGCCCTGCAGGCCGCAGTCCAGCTTCACCTTGAAGGCGTCCGCCACTTCCTTGGGGGTATCCAGGCGGTAGTCAACCTTAAAGCCGGAGGAACGGGTATAGAATGCGGGCAGTTCTTCCGTACCGTAACCGATCACCGGCACGCCGTGTGTCTCCAGGTATTCCAGGGTCAGTCCCAGGTCCAGGATGCTCTTGGCGCCCGCGCAGATCACCATCACCGGAGTCTGTGCCAGTTCTTCCAGATCAGCGGAAATATCCATGGTGGTTTCCGCGCCGCGGTGCACACCGCCGATACCGCCGGTGGCGAATACCCGGATGCCCGCCAGGGCCGCGCCGATCATGGTGGTGGTCACAGTGGTCGCACCGTCCTCGCCGCGCATCAGCAGCACCGGCAGGTCGCGGCGGCTGGCCTTGGTAACCGCCAGGCCCTTCTTGCCCAGGTATTCAATCTGTTCCGGGGTGCAGCCCACGGTAATCTTTCCCTGGATGATGGCAATGGTCGCCGGTACGGCGCCGTTCTCCCGGATGATCTTCTCCACGTTCAGCGCTGTCTCCACATTCTGGGGATAAGGCATACCGTGGGAGATAATGGTGGATTCAAGGGCCACAACAGGCTTGTTGGCCGCCAGTGCTTCCTGCACTTCAGGAGATACGGAAAGATATTTGCTCAGATTCATAACGAATGCTCCTTTTCACATTGAAAGACCCAGTTTCAGATCAATTGCTTTATTACTTAATTTCGGGCTGACTGCCGCGGAATCCTCCGCGCAGATGGCGGAAGCCGCCAGCGCCCGGTCCGCTGCCTGCATGGTGTTCAGGCCGCTCAGATAGGCGTCAGCCGCTGCCGCCACAAAGGCGTCGCCGCATCCGGAGGAATTCACCACCGGTCCCGGAATACAGGGAAGCAGTACGCCGCCCTCCCGGGCGTCATCCGCCCAGACGCCTTTTCCGCCCAGGGAAATATAAACCCGCTGAACCCCCAGCCTGTGCAGCGCGTCCGCCGCCTTCGGCAGGTCCGCGTCTCCGCCGATGGTCATTCCCGTCAGCAATTCCGCTTCCGGCACATTGGGTTTCAGCAGCGTCAGGCGGGAAAGCAGCGGCTTCAGGCGTGCTGCCTTGGATACGGACACCGGGTCCGCCGCCATCGGTACAGTAATATGTTTCGCGAGCCAGGCCAGTGTTTCCTCCGGCAGGTTCGCGTCCGCGATCACCATACTTCCGTGGTTCAGCACCGGCAGCAGGGGCTCCAGCTTGTCCGGCGTCAGCTTGTCGCAGATGGACATGTCCGATACAGCCACGTTCAGGTCGCCGTCCTGGCCGTTGATGCACAGGTAGGCTGAGGTGTTTTCCCGGGGCTCCGTAAAGCTGTACTGCAGGTCAATGCCGGCCTTCAGGCAGTGTTCCCGGATCATTTCCGCATAGGGATCCTCCCCCATGATGGTAATCAGGGAAACCTTTCTTCCCAGCAGGCACAGGTTTTCTGCGATGTTCCTGCCCACGCCGCCGGGAGTCAGGGTAATCCGCCCGGGATTGGAATCTCCCTCGCGCAGCGGATTCGTTGGTGTCCCGGCCAGGTCCATGTTAACCGCGCCGATTACAAATACCGGAGCTTCGGTCCGCAGCCGGGCCTGGCGGTCAAATACCGGTCCTTCCCTGCGAGGCACAGGGGATGTATACAGGTTCACCGGATTCACTCCCAATCATTTCTTTTCTGACAGAATGACAGCCGGGCAATCGGCCCGGCTGTCCGTGTTTTTATTTCAGCATGGACTTTTCCCAGCAGTCGTAAGGCTTCAGTCCCAGAAGCTCTACCACCGTGGGAGCAACGTTCGCCAGACCGAAGGGGCTCTCCATGTCCATCTCGTGCCGTTCATCCGCGTCATGGATGATGAAGGGGACGGGCCGCAGGCTGTGGGCCGTACGGACGGAAACAACGCCCTTCTTGTTCTTCTCCAGCATCTGGTCGCTGTTGCCGTGGTCGGCAGTCACCACCAGGATGCAGCCGTGCTCATCGCAGGCCTTCTGGATCCGGGTCAGGCAGAGATCAACGGTCTCCACCGCGATTTCCGTGGCATACAGGTTGCCGGTGTGGCCGACCATGTCGCCGTTGGGGAAGTTGCAGCGGATGAAGCCGTACTTGCCGCTCTCGATGGCTTCGATCACCAGGTCGGTGATCTCGGTGCCCTTCATCCAGGGGCACTCATCAAAGGAGCGCACGTCGGAGGGCACTTCCTGCCAGGTCTCCAGCTCTTCGCTGAACTTCTCACTGCGGTTGCCGTTCCAGAAGTAGGTCACATGGCCGTATTTCTGGGTTTCGGAGCAGGCATATTCGTTGATGCCGTTCTCCACCAGCAGCTCGGTCAGCGTGTGGCGGATCTGCGGCGGGTTCACCAGGTACTTGTGGGGGATGTGCAGGTCGCCGTCATACTCCAGCATGCCGGCATACAGCACCTTGGGCATCACGCCCCGGTCAAACTTGTCGAAGGAAGCGTCACCGTCAAAGGCCATGGAAAGCTCCAGCGCGCGGTCGCCGCGGAAGTTGAACAGGATCACGCTGTCGCCGTCCTTCATGGCGCCCACGGGCTGTCCGTTCTCGGCAATCACAAATCCGGGCAGGTCCTGGTCGATCACGCCGGGCTGTTCCGCACGGTAAGTTTCGATGGCTTCCTTGGCGGAGGCAAAGGCACGACCTTCACCGTGCACATGGATGTTCCATCCCTTTTCCACCATGCTCCAGTTGGCCTGGTAGCGGTCCATGGTGATCTGCATACGGCCGCCGCCGGAAGCGATGCATACATCAAAGGAAGCATCCTTCAGCTCGGCAATGGTGTTCTCCAGCTGATCCACATATTCCAGGGCGGAAGTGGCGGGAACGTCACGGCCGTCCAGCAGGATATGTACCCGGACCTTGCTGACGCCTTCAGCCTTGGCTTCCTTCAGCATGGCCAGCAGGTGGCCGATGTTGCTGTGTACGTTGCCGTCGCTCAGCAGGCCGATAAAGTGCAGCGCACCGCCGGAAGTCTTGACTCCGGCAACCAGTTCCTTCCAGGTATCGGAAGCATAGATGCTGCCGCTTTCAATGGATTCGTTGACCAGTTTGGCACCCTGGGAGTAGACCTGGCCGCAGCCCAGTGCGTTGTGGCCGACTTCGCTGTTGCCCATGTCGTCGTCTGAGGGAAGACCAACGGCGGTACCGTGGGCCTTGATGGTCCGGAAAGGATCATTGGCTTTCAGCGCGTCCAGGGTAGGAGTCGTGGCCTGCATGACCATGTTTCCCAGCGCTTCGGAAGATTCACCCACACCGTCCATAACAACCAGTACAACGGGCTTTTTCATATCGGAATTTCCTCCTGTAACAGATATTAGGAATCCCTTTCCGGACAAGCCGGAGCGGGAATAGTCTAACCCTATAAACGATACAGGAAACCGGCCAAAAAGTCAATGTTGAAGCATGGCCAATATACGTTTTGTACCATGGACGGAAGTCCATTTCCACAGCGTCCCTGCATTGTCCGGATCAGGTAATAAACCGTCTTTTATTTCTTAGTCGGCAGCGGTTCGTCAAAGGGAATCCACTGATGGTTCTTAAAGCACCAGATATAATGCTTATAGCGGGGATGATCCCGCCATCCGTCCACCGTCGCGGCGTGGGAAGGATAGAAATAAGATTCGGTATCGGGATGCTTTTCCCGGAAGCGGCCGATCTGTTCCTCCGGCAGCTTGCGCATCATATTCGCCCAGAAACGTTCCAGCGTCTGGATGTCATCCAGCGGAGAAAGATCAGTCACGGGGCACCAGGTAATATTCAGGTCCAGCAGTTCCGTGCAGTTGGCCAGGGCGGACAGGTCGCTGAAGGAATTCTTGAACAGTTCCGCATATTTCAGGTGCTTCAGCTGTCCGATGGGCGTAATATCGGTCACCTCGTTGTCCGCAATAATCAGCAGTTCCAGCTCAGGCACATACTGCAGGAAGTCCAGGGTGGTCACGTTATTATGCCCGATATCCAGTGCCTTCAGGTTGGGGCAGTATTTCAGTAGCTCCAGGTTGGCGGAATTCAGTTCCTTTCCGGAGCCGATCCTGTTCATTGTTGAGTAAACGGTCGCTTTGGAGGAGACGTAATGTCCCTTGCCCAGGTTGATTTTCCAGTCAAAATGGATGTCAGGATACTCCTCGATCAGCGGAATCATATCCTTGTTGGACGGATTTGCCTTGTTGGAGTTATCGACGCTTTTCAGCTTGGGGCAGAGCTGGACGATAGCCCGCAGCTCATCAATGGTCACCCCTGCGTCCTTGGGCTTCAGGTCAAGATCCTCCACGTCATCGGAGAATGTGACTTTGCCCCAGGCTGTCGTGAAATGGAAAACGGAGTTTTCCGGCATCACGTTCTTGATTTTCAGCAGGTCCGTGGGCTTGAACTTGTTCTTTTCCAGCGTCAGCTCAGCCGGCTGGTTGGCGGTAACATATTCAATCGCGGATTTCACTGAAGAAAAGGACTTTGTTTCAGCAAAACACTGCGTCGAAATCAGGCACAGTGCCGCAAGAACCGTGCACAGGATAAAACGCTTGATCATATGCATACTGTTTTCTTCCCCTCTGACAGTTTTCTTCTTCGGAGCCGGCAGAACCTTGCTGTTTACGGATTGCGAAGTTCCCGGACAAAAAGAGATTTTCTCATACTTCCCACCCGTTGTCAATGCGGGCGGAAACGCAAAGCAGCCCGCTGCATACTGCTGCGGGCTGCTTTCATTACAAGGGTTATTTAACGGCTTCGGCGCCTTTTTCCATGGCCTGCCGGTTGATGGGCAGCAGGTGTTCCTTTTTCGGGCCGAAGGTTGCCTTCAGGGCTTCCATGGCGGAGTCGATGCTCACTACGCCGGTCTTCTCCAGGATCGCGCCAAGCATAACCATGTTGGCGGTCCGGCTGTTGCCGAGCTGTTCAGCAATGCCGTTGCAGTCCACGGGAATCGCGGTGATATCGTCCCGGTCGGGGGTGATATCGATCAGGGAGGAGTTGTACAGCATGATGCCGCCCTTCTCCATGGCGGGAGTGAACTTGATCATGCTGGGCTTGTTCATAATCACGGCGATCGGGATTTCCGTCACCAGCGGGGAACCGATGGGTTCATCGGAGATTACCACGGCGCAGTTGGCTTCACCGCCGCGCATTTCCGGGCCGTAGGAAGGCATCCAGGAAACGTTCATCCCCTCGTGCATGGCCGCCTTGGCCAGCAGCTGGCCGATCAGCAGCACGCCCTGT
Organism: Clostridiales bacterium FE2011; assembly: GCA_017569305.1. Classification (NCBI taxonomy): domain Bacteria; kingdom Bacillati; phylum Bacillota; class Clostridia; order Eubacteriales; species Clostridiales bacterium FE2011. Next base: position 805,280 of record CP069418.1, read on the forward strand.
CCGCCGAAACCTGCAATCAGAAATTGAGCTTCCATGAATCACTCAACCTCCTTTTTCACACCCAGCGGGTACTGGGGAATCATGTTGGTTTCCACCCATTTCAGCGCCTCCTGGGGCGTCATTCCCCAGTTGGTGGGGCAGGCGGACAGCACTTCCACCAGGGAGAAGCCCTTGCCGGCAATCTGCATTTCGAATGCCTTTTTGATGGACTTCTTGGCTTCCATGATGTGCTTCACGTCATGCACGGATACGCGGGAGATGTAGGCGGGGCCGTCCAGGGTCGCCAGCATTTCGCTGACCCGGATGGGATAGCCGCACAGCTTGGGATCCCGGCCGTAGGGAGAGGTAGTGGTCACCTGGCCCGGCAGGGTGGTGGGCGCCATCTGGCCGCCGGTCATGCCGTAAATGGCATTGTTAACAAAGATTACGGTGATGTTCTCGCCGCGGGTCGCAGCGTGGGTGATTTCCGCCGCGCCGATGGAGGCAAGGTCGCCGTCTCCCTGATAGGTAAACACGATGTTGTTCGGGTTGACCCGCTTGCAGCCGGTGGCCACAGCCGGAGCACGACCGTGAGCGGCTTCCATCATGTCACAGTTGAAATAGTCATAGGCAAACACGGCGCAGCCAACCGGCGCGATACCGATGGTCTTTCCCTGGATGCCCAGTTCGTCGATGGCTTCCGCCACCAGGCGATGGATGATACCGTGGGTGCAGCCGGGGCAATAATGCAGCGGCTTGTCGGTCAGCAGCTTTGTTTTTTCATACACAACAGCCATGCTTATTTCCCCTCCTTGGCAAGATTTTCAACCTGGGTGATGATCTCCCGGACCGTCGGCACAATACCGCCGGTGCGGCCGAAGAAGTGCACGGGCTTTTTGCCGTCCACAGCCAGCTTCACGTCATCCACCATCTGACCCATGCTCATTTCCACGGTCAGGAAGGCCTTGGCATGCTCAGCAGCCTTGGCAATCGGGGCCGACGGGAAGGGCCACAGGGTGATGGGACGGATCAGGCCGGCCTTGATGCCTTCGTCGCGCAGCTTGCGCATGGCGCTGCGGGCAATACGGGCGGTGGTGCCGTAGGCGACGATGACGAAATCCGCGTCATCGGTCATTTCTTCCTGCCAGCGGCATTCGGTCTGTTCCATAACAGCGTACTTGGCGTACAGCTTGTTCACATGCTTTTCCAGCACGGCGGGATCAATGTACAGGGAGTTGATGATCGCCCGTTCCCGGCCGCAGTCCGGCGTCCAGCCGGTCGCCGCCCAGGTCTTTTCGGGCAGGTCAGTCTTCTCCTTGCGTTCCGGCATCTCCACGGGCTCCATCATCTGGCCGATGAGGCCGTCGCCCATGATCAGCACGGGATTGCGGTACTTATCCGCCAGGTCAAATGCTTCCTGTGTCAGTTCCACCGCTTCCTGGACGGAAGAGGGAGCCAGCACCAGCATCCGGTAGTCGCCGTGTCCGCCGCCGCGGGTGGACTGATAGTAGTCGCTCTGGGCGGGCTGGATGGAACCCAGTCCGGGGCCGCCGCGCACCATGTTTACGATAACGCAGGGCAGTTCCGCGCCCACAATATAGCTGATGCCTTCCTGCTTCAGGGAGATTCCCGGGCTGGAGGAAGAGGTCATAACCCTCGCTCCGGCGCCGGCCGCGCCGTAGACCATATTGATGGCGGCCACTTCGCTCTCCGCCTGCAGGAAACAGCCGCCTTCAATCTTCGGCAGCCGCTTGGACATGTATTCCGGGATCTGGTTCTGAGGGGTAATGGGATAGCCGAAGAAGAAGCGGCATCCTGCCTGGATCGCGGCTTCGGCGATGGCTTCATTTCCCTTCATGAGCATTTTTTCACCCATGGATTCGCTTCCTCCTTTATTTCTCCACTTTGATTACGGCGTCGGGGCACATGCGTGCGCAGAACGCGCAGCCGATGCAGGCTTCCTGATCCGTAATTCCGATGGGATGATATCCTTTGGTGTTGATCTCCTTGCTCAGCGCAAGCAGATGCTTGGGACAGACATCGGCACAGAGGCCGCAGCCCTTGCAGGTCTCACGGTCGATGGTCAGCTTGGCCATGACTTCCGCCTCCTTAGAAAATGATTAAGCCTATTATAGGTTTCCCTTCCCTGTGAGTCAACGAAGGTACAGTAAAAATACCGAACAGAAAATGCTTTTATCGGGACAATTAATTCTGAATTTCTTTCAGGAATTCTCCCAGCATTGTCCCGACTTTCCGGTTGTACTCCGCGTTGGGGTGCCATCTTGCGCCTGTTTCTTCCTCGCCGTAATCCGGCATCACAAAGGAATACACTTCCTTCATGCCTTCCGCCTGCACCCGGCGGACAGCTTCCGCCGCCAGTTCCGGATGGCATTCGGTGCCGGGCAGAATCCAGACAATTTGAGCTTCCGGGTTATATTTCCTCACCTTCCGGATCAGGTTCACAGCACCCTGGATCGCCGTTTCCCTGTCCGCCTCAAAGGACTGCCGTTCGTTCATACCGTTGTTGTCGTTGGTCATCAGGCGGATACAGACAATATCCGGCTGCCAGGAGCTGAAATCCCAGGGTTTCCGGCATCCCCGTGCCTCCGCATCCGGCCCCTGCAGCACGCCGGCGGTATATTCATAGGCGTCGGTCATGTTGTTCTTTTCCGTATGCTGATAATCCCAGCATACGCCCCAGCCGCTCTGGGACAGGATGCTCCGTTCCGCGTTCAGCGCCTCGCAGGCGTACCAGGAATAGTTCCCCCGGGCCGTAAACCAGGGCGTCACCCATTCCATGTTGTCCCGGGCCGCCAGCGCGCCTTCGCCGCTGGTCAGGCTGTCGCCGATGAATTCGATCCTGTGTTCCTTCGCCGGCAGTTCCAGCAGCTCCCCGTCGATGCGCAGGCTGTGAAGCAGCACAGTTGCCGCCGGCTGATCCGGCATGCACTGGGTTTCCTTCATCAGGGTAACCGTCCGTTCCTGTTCCGCCTCCAGGCCCAGCAGCAGCGGATACATCCGGATCCCTGGTTCCACCGGAAAGCGGGTAATCGGCTGCCCGTCCGCCAGCACAATCATCCACATGATCGGGGAAGCAACCGGCGCCTCCAGCTTTGCCCAGGCGTCCGTTCCGCGGAAGCGGAATTCCATCCCGCTCCCGGTCCAGTCCAGCGCCAGCGGCTTGTGTGTTTTGTCCATCCGCCCCATCAGGCGGATCTCCGGCATCTCCGCCGTGATCTCAATAGTCTGGAAACTCACAGGTTTTCCTCCTTATTATGCATAACTATGAATACCCGGCAGGAACGTATTCACACCGATATAGGTAAATATCACACAGATAAAGCCGATCACGGCAAACCAGGCTGCGGCCTTCCCTCTCCAGCCTCTGCGTATCCGCAGGTGAAGGTAAATCGCGTAAATAATCCAGGTCACCAGTGACCAGGTTTCCTTCGGATCCCAGGACCAGTAACTGCCCCAGGCCTGTTCAGCCCAGATTGCTCCGGTCAGAATCGTAAGTGTCAGAAACAGCATTCCCAGGCATACGCTCCGGTAGCTGATCATATCCAGCTTTTTCGGCTGCGGAATGTGCTGTCCCCAGAACCCTTCTCCCTTGATTCTTCCCCGGAAAAGGAAGATCAGGGAAAGAACAAAGGCAACCCCGAAAGATCCATATGCAATGATCGCCGTGGAAACATGAAAAGCCAGCCAGCTGGAACGCAGTGAAGGCATCAGTTCCTTCACTTCCCTGCTTTGCATGGCTGCATAGCCAATCATCAGCAGGATCAGCGGCGAAGAAAAAGCCCCCAGCACCGGAAAACAGTACTTCCGGATAAAAACCAGGCTGACCAGGCACAGCGCCCAGGCAAAGCTGGTTGCAAACTCATACTGGTTCGTCATCGGCCAGTGTCCCGCACCGATTCCTCGCAGTACAAGCGCAGCGGTATGCAGCAGGAAAATACCCGCCTGAATCCCGAATGCAATTTTGGCCAGCGCGTCCTTCTTCAGGATCACAAACGCGAAGTTCAGGGCCGTAAGGATAAAATAACCAATCACAACAATTGTGAACAGCGTGTTTTCCACCTGAAGCATCATGCATCATCTCCTTCATTATCTGAGGATTTGCAAGGGGTAAACCCAGTCTCCGCAGCCGCCTTCAGGAATTCCTCCCGGAAAAGGACTCCGCCCTTTTGACACCGGCCAAAGACATGCCAGTTTTCCCCTTCTTTCACCGCACAGACAGTCCTCGGCTGCAGCCAGAAAGCCATCACCAGTCCGGCCAGTGTAACCAGGCCGCCCAGCAGCACCAGCCAGGTAAACACATCGCGTTTGACTGCCAGCAGCGTGTAGTTCCTTGGATTTTCAAACAGTACCGTATACTCGTCAATTGTCAGTTCTTCCCCGGCTTTCAGTATATTCATACCGAGAATCTGACCCTGGTAATAGACCTGGTACAGATATGCCGGATCTTTCACCGGCAAAGACGGATCACTCTGTTTCGGTTCTCCTGAATAATCAGGATAAAATGCCGGAAAATAGATCACCAGTTCCGGTTTGTCCGCGATTGCGAAGAACTCGCCGACGCAAAGGCCTTCCTTCTGCAGTTCCTGTCCGTTTTTCAGCACCCGTACATCAGCGCCCCAGCCCACAGAATTCTGGAAGAATTTATAACCGTACAGATTTGCCGGCGCATTTACACCGGTTGTTCCTTTTTCTTCCGTATGATTCACAGGATCCGATACAGTCAGCGCAGCTGTGTACTGCTGCACTGCGCCGCTCTCCGCGCGCAGGATCTGAAGATCATCCACCGTCACCTGCAATCCGGAATCGTCCATCCCTTTTGTTTGTCCGGGCAGGGCATAGACTGTATATTGTTTCATGGTGATCTGTCCCAGTGCAAACCCAAGAATCAGCAAAAGGATGCCCAGATGGCAGACCCACGCGCCCCAGAAACCGGCCCGGTTCCCGGTCGCATAAAGCTGACCGTTCTCACCTTCATGAACCGACGGCATATGCAATGCCGCAAACAGGCGACGCGGATCCCCTGTGCCTTCCGCCTCAGCCGTGGCATTTGATGCAGTGGTGCCGTCCGGTTTTGCAAAGGCGCGAACCCGTTTCAGCAGTCCGGGCAGCCTGATCAGGTTGCAGCAGAGCAGATTCAGGCACAAAAACGCGCTCAATCCGATAAACCACCAGCTGTGAAACGCGTCATCCAGATGCAGTGCCAGGATCAGTCCGGCAGTTCTCTCTCCATACTGCACTGCATAGTATTCATATGCCTGTCCCTGTGAAACAGTGGAACTGAACGCGCAGGCCGCGGCCAGCAGCACCAGCAGCGTAATCGCAAATGGCATGGAAGAAAGGAATTTACCGATCTTTTTCATGATCTCTTTTCCTTATACAAGGGAGACCGCGGATGCATTACGTCCGCGGTCTCCGTAATGATTCAGCCGGTTCCTTTTTTATCTGCCGGACGCCTTGTCCAGGACTTCTGTTACAGCTTCCTGTACAGAAGCTGCGGAATACGCAAGCGTTGCGCCGGTAACGGCGTCCGGTGCCGCGCTTTGACTCTCCAGAACAGCCTTCGCCCATTCCTCTTTGATTTCATCCGTCAGAAGATCTTTTCCCTCTTCACCTTCCGAAAGGATCTTCATGCTGGTCAGCATCCCGTTCCTGGCGGAAGCGATAACAGTAATCTTGCTGAACGCGTTTTCCTTTTCCACACGATAGCCTGCATACATCGGGGGCGTTTTCAGAGCAGCCGCTTCTTCTGCGGGTGCTTCCTCGGAAGGCGTCTGGGCACTTACGTCTGTCATTCCCGCAGAAGCAATCAGATTCATGGCTTCGCCGATCTTCGTTTCAGCTGTGTCCAGACAGCGGTAAGCCAGTGCGGAGTTATGTGCACCCTCCGAGTTCTCCACATAGCAGAAATCAAAGAACCACTGCGCTTCACGATGCAGTTTTCGAACCGCATTCAAGTCATCTTCGCCCATCTGTCCGGCGGAGACCGTCTCCGTCAGCTTATCCTTCAGGCCGGAAAGCATGTTGCCCACTTCTGTCTCACGCGCTGTAACTTTAGCCTGAATATCCTGCACCAGGGCAATGGTGTTTTCAGTGCTCCCATGACAGGCAGCACATTTTGCCAGCAGAACTTCGTTCTGCAGCGGGCTCACCAGGTGATGATCGTGATACTGCATGCCGTTTTCCATTGTGACTGTCGGCATATGGCAGTCGGCGCAGCTGAGCATGGCGGCATGTTTGCCGTAAGCCCAGGTTTCCAGTTCCGGATGCTGCGCCTTGAGCATCTTTGTTCCGGTTCCCGGCTGTTCCCAGTCGAAGAAGCCCATTGCATCATAATAGGCCAGGATCGCCTCAGGCGTCATTTCTGCCTTGCTGTGGTAAGGCATCATGGCTTCGCTGTCTTCCGGCGTGAAATAGTATTCAATATGGCACTGTCCGCAGGACAGCGACGCCGCCTTGATTTCACTGATGTTCGCGCCCAGCGCCTCGTTCACATACTGGTGGGTGACAACCATCTTGCCGCCGTTGCCGTCATCCGCTCCATGACAGGTATAACAGGAGATCGGCTGTGTCATCTGAGCCATGACCTCGTCAAAAGCCATGGAATAGACGCCGACGCCCAGTTCCTCAATCATCTTGTGCATATCCGGCGTCTTGCAGGTCAGGCAGTTGGCCTTTGGATGCGGCCGCTGTGTCTTTGCCACATCCGTCAGGGTGTAGGAATGTCCGCGGGCGCTGCCATAATCCTTTGCAAACCCATATCCTTCATAAATGTTCACCAGATACGGATCCTGTTCCAGATAATCTGTTACATAACTGTTTTCCTGTTCTTTACCCATAGAAACAGCGATAAGCGACAGCATATCGCTGCCGCTTATCGCGGATGTATTATTCTCTTCCTTGGGTTCTTCCACAGGCGTCTCTGCCGCAGGTTTATCCGCAGCTGTCCCGCCGCCCGCCATCTTTGCCAGGATCTCCTCCATGGCTTTCTGCACGGAACCGGCAGAGAACTGCAGAGTTGCGCCGGTGATGGCATCCGGAGCCGCGCTGCCGCTCTCCAGGATCGCCTTGGCCCACTCCTCGCGGATGGCATCCGTCAGCAGGTCGTTGTTTCCTTCTCCCTCGGAGAGGATTTTTACAGCCGTCAGCTGTCCGTTCTTCGCTGAAGCAATGACTGTTACCTTACTGAAGTTGTTCTCAGCTTCCGCACGGTAGGCAGCATAAAGTGGGACCACCTTTTCAGGGGCGGCTGCAGCAGGCTCTTCCTTTGTTTCGGAAACGGCTTCTTCTGCGGCAGGTTCCTCAGCCTTGGGTTCTTCAGCCGCAGGCTCTTCAGCAGGAGCCGCAGCAGTTTCCCCGTTCATCCGGGCCAGGATTTCTTCCATGGCTTCCTGCACGGAACCGGCGGAGAATTTCAGGGTCGCGCCTGTGATGGCATCCGGCGCCGCACTGCCGCTTTCCAGGATGGCCTTGGCCCACTCGCTGCGGATTTCATCCGTCAGCAGGTCCTTGCCCTCTTCGCCTTCGGAAGTGATCTTCACGTCTGTCAGGGCGCCGTTCTTGGCGGAAGCGGTAACCGTTACCTTGCTGAAGGCATTCTCCTTCGTTGCACGGTAAACCGCGTAAGCCTGTCCGTCAGAAGCGGCTTCCTGCTTCGTCTCAGCCTTTTCCGCGGGTGCTTCGGTTGCTTCCGGTGCAGGTTCCGCTGTTGCTTCAGCAACAGGTTCAGCCGTTGCTTCCGCAGCCGGTTCTTCCGTCGCGGCGGCTTCTTCCTTCTGTTCAGCCGCGGGCACCACACTGTTGATCGCCTTCAGGGCGGCATTGGAGGTGATCGTCGCGCCGGTCAGCGCTTCGATTCCGTCTTCGCCGTAGGTGAAGAGGCCGCTCTTGCCGATAAACTGATCGGTAAACTTCTCTTCGGAAGCCTTCTTGCCCAAGCCGTCGGTTTCATTGGGCGTATCGATGGTCAGCGCCTGGATCTTGTCTCCGTCCAGGGTGACGTGCACTGTCACGTCGCCGCCGAAGCCCTGCTCCGTTGCGGTCACAGCGGCAGCATCTGTTGCGGCAGCCGTTCCGATCGCTTCAGCAGGTTCTTCTGCCGGTGCTGCTTCTTCCTTCTGTTCTGCCGCGGGCATCACACTGTTGATCGCCTTCAGGGCGGCATTGGAGGTGATCGTCGCGCCGGTCAGCGCTTCGATTCCGTCTTCGCCGTAGGTGAAGGGTCCGCTCTTGCCGACGAACTGGTCGGTGAATGCCGCTTCAGAAGCCCGCTGGCCCAGGCCGTCGGTTTCATTGGGCGTATCGATGGTCAGCGTCTGGATCTTGTCTCCGTCCAGGGTGACGTGCACTGTCACGTCGCCGCCGAAGCCCTGCTCCGTTGCGGTGATGGCATTCTCATCCGCCGCAGCCGCTTCAGGTTCCTTGGCCCGTTCTTCCGCGGCGGGTTCTTCGGCCGCTTCCTCACCGGTGATGGCCTTGTTGATCGCCTTCAGGGCAGCCGTGGAAGTCACGGTAGCGCCGGACAGGGCTTCAACGCCGTTTTCACCGAAGGTGAAGGGACCGTCCTTGCCGATGAACTGGTCCGTGAATTCCGCGTCAGACGTGCGCTTGCCCAGACCTTCGGTCTCGTTCGGCGTATCGATGGTCAGTTCCTTGACCGTGTTGCCCTCCAGGACAAGATGCGCCGTAACGTCGCCGCCAAAGCCCTGCATGGCTGCTTCCGCTTCAGACTCACCGGCAGCCAGTTTCTTGGCGGACGGGTCATACTTCAGGGATTCGGTTCCGCTGAACACACCGGTCATCGCCAGGACGATCGCCGCCACCAGCACCGCGCAGATTGCGATCCGGATCCATTGTTTCTTAGCAAAATAGTCCATTTTCTTCCCTCCATTAATTCGGAGTGGTCATGATGACCTTGGCGGGGCACTTCTCCGCGCACTTGCCGCAGAGGGTGCACTTTTCCGGATCAATCCGGGCCAGTGTGCCGTCAAACACGATGGCTTCGGATTCACACTGCTTTACGCACAGACCGCAGCCGATGCAGCCGGCGGAGCACATTTTCCGGACAACCGGACCCTTATCCCGGTTGGAGCACTGAACGCGGATAATCCGGCTTTCCGGAATCAGGGAGATCAGGCCCCTCGGGCAGGTCTTGGCACACAGACCGCAGCTGACGCAGCGGTTCCGGTTCACAACGGCAACACCGTTCTGAATGGAGATGGCCTGTTCCGGACATACCTCGGCGCAGGAGCCGAAGCCCAGGCAGCCGTAGATACAGTCCGTGATATTCATGCCGGAAAGCACAGCGGTCCGGCAGTCCTTGATGCCGATATAGTTGCCCTGGTTCTTTGTCACATCGCAGGTGCCTTTGCAGGCCACGAACGCAACCTTGCGTTCCATTGCACCGGCAGTGGTGCCCATGATGTCGCCGATTGCCTGGGCCACAGGCGCGCCGCCTACCGGGCAGGCGTTTACCGGAGCTTCGCCCCGGGCAATGGCGCCGGCCAGCGCGTCACAGCCTGCATAACCACAGGCGCCGCAGTTGTTGCCGGGGAGCTGTTCCCGCACGGCCACTTCCCGTTCGTCCACTTCCACCGCAAACTTCTTGCCGGTGAAAACCAGGCCCGCGCCGACGCAGATACCGATGACCGCGATAACCAGGGTCGTGATCAGAATAATGTTCATCTGTCCGCCCCTCCTCTCACAGTACCAGGCCGCCGAAGCCCATAAATGCGATGGACATCAGCGCGGCAGCGATCATGACAATGGGCGCGCCCCGCAGCGGAGCGGGCAGGTCCTTTTCATTGATCCGGGACCGGATGCCCGCCAGCAGCACGATGGCGATGGTATAGCCCACAGCCGTGCCGAAGCCGCTGGTCACGCACTGGATGAAGTTGTAGCCGTCCTGCACGTTGGTCAGGGCAACGCCCAGCACCGCGCAGTTGGTGGTAATCAGGGGAAGATAGATACCCAGGGCCTTGTACACCGCCGGGGACTTCTTCTTCAGGAACATTTCCACAATCTGCACCAGGGCAGCAATGACCAGGATGAAGATGATGGTCTTCATGAAGTCCATGCCCAGGGGCTTGAGGACGTAGTCGTACAGCAGGCTTGCCACAGCGGAGGCGATGGTGATAACGAAGATGACCGCGCCGCCCAGGCTGATGGAGGCCTTCATCTGTTTGCTCACGCCCAGGAAGGAACAGATGCCCAGGAACTGGTTCAGCACCACATTGTGCACCAGCGCGCTGGTCACGATGATCATAATCAGACTCGTGTTATTCATGCGTCCGCGCCTCCCTTCTGTTCTTCTTCAGCTTTCGGATCGGCATCCCGGGATTCGCATACGGAGCTGCACAGTGCGCAGTTGCCGTCGCAGCCGCTTTCAACCAGCTTGCGCTGACGGGTCTTGATGCCGATGGCATTCATCACCGCAATGATCAGCGCGAACACCAGGAAGGCTCCCGGAGGCTGGATGAAGATCGTCATACCGAAGCTTTCCGGCAGCAGGCGGAATCCGAAGACCGTTCCCGCACCGAGAAGTTCACGGATCATGCCCGCCAGGGTCAGGGCAATGGTAAAACCAAGGCCCATGCCGATACCGTCCATCACGGACAGCAGCGGGGTATGTTTGTTCGCGTAGGCTTCCGCACGGCCGAGGATGATGCAGTTCACCACGATCAGCGGAATGTAGATACCCAGTGCCTCATAGAGGCTGGGCAGATACGCTTCAATCAGCAGTTCGGTCACCGTCACCAGGCTGGCGACGATAACGATGTAGGCAGGAAGCCGGACCTGATCCGGAATCACCTTCCGCAGGCAGCTGATCACGAAGTTGCTCAGTACCAGCACGGCCAGCGTGCTCAGGCCCATGCCAATGCCGTTGGACGCCTGGGTGGAAACCGCCAGCGCCGGGCACATGCCCAGCATCAGTACAAGGACCGGGTTTTCTTTAATCAGGCCGTTCCAGAGGCGTTCGATATACTTTTTCATCTCAGTTGCCTCCTTTCAGCACAGTATCATAGAAGTCCAGGCCGGCATTCAGGGCATTGGTCACAGCCGTGGAGGTGATGGTCGCGCCGGTCAGGGCACTGATCTCATTCTCTCCGGCGTCACCCTTCACCAGGCTTACGCTGCCGCTCTTGCCCGGGAACTGATCCTTGAAGGATTCCTCATTGGCCCGCATACCCAGGCCCGCGGTTTCATTCAGCTCGGTGAAGGAGATTTTCTTCACCTCGCCGTCCGGGGTCAGGCCCAGCGCCATGGTCACGTCGCCGCCGAAGCCCTTGGAGGAAACGCTCAGGGCATAGCCCACCACATTACCGGCGGCATCCTTGCCCACAATCGCCTCGTTGATCCGGGTGGAACCGAAGTTCGTTCCCCAGTTCCCGCCGGCCAGCTCTTCCAGCTTTGCCTTCGCGGCTTCGGAGTCTTCAAAGGTCTCTGCTTCGGGGCACACTTCCCTGTAGGAAGCCCGCTCCGCCTGCAGCTTCTGGTCTTCAATGGTGTCCTTGGTCATGGAGTACACACCGCTCAGCGCCACGCCGGCGATCGCCGCGATCAGTGTCAGGGCGATCACAGGCTTCGGAATCCGGAAGGGTTCCTTGCTGGTCTTCCGGGTCTTGCCGATCTTCCTGTAGGCGAAAGGCTTCTGGACGATATATGTATCAATCAGGGGAGAACATACGTTGCCGATGATGATCGCGTAGCTGAAGGAGTCAGCCGTGTTGCCCTTCAGGCGGAACAGTCCGCCCAGCACGCCGATCAGGCAGCCGTAAATGAACTGGCCCAGGCGGCTCACAGGGCTGGTCACATAGTCCGTGGCCATGAAGAAGGCGCCCATCACCACACCGCCGCCGCACAGGTGCGCCAGCAGGTAAGCGGGATCAAAGCCCTTGCCTCCGAACAGTCCCAGGAACACGGTGAAGCCGATCAGCACGGAGAAGCAGATCTGGCCATGGATAATATCCAGGCTCCAGAGCAGCAGGCCGCCCACCAGCAGCGCCAGGATGGAGCTGCCGATTACGCCGTCCGCCGTGCCCAGGAACATCTTGGTGATGTCCACCACCTCGCCGGCCTTCATAGCGCCGACAGGAGTCGCGGAAGCTACCGTGTCCACAACCGGTTTGATCGCCATCGCGTTGGCGAAGGAAATCAGCAGGAAGCAGCGCGCAGCCAGCGCGGGGTTGATGAAGTTCTTGCCCAGTCCGCCGAAGCAGCACTTGCAGACTACGATGGCGAACACGGAACCGATCACCGGGATATACAGGGGCGTCTGCGGTCCCAGGGACAGGGCCAGCAGAAGACCGGTAACCACCGCGCTGCCGTCCCAGATAGTGCTGGGCTTTTTGCAGGCTTTGCAGAAAAGCCATTCAGACGCCACAGCGGAAACAATTGCCAGTGCCACAACGCCGAAGGCATTCCAGCCGTATACCAGGATACCCACAATCGTGGCAGGCAGCAGGCTCAGGGTGACCATCCGCATGATGAACGGAGTAGTCCATTTATCTCTTGCGTGAGGAGCCGCGGAAAGATTCAGCATATTCACTTCTGAGCGCCTCCTTCCCGTTTTCTCTTCTCAAGGATTTCTGCCTTCGCCTGCTTGAACGTAGGCGTCAGGGGCCGTTTGGCCGGGCAGGCAAAGCTGCAGCTGCCGCACTGGATGCAGTCCATGCCGTACAGCTTCTTCTCATACCGTTCCAGGTCGCCGGCCACCGCCGCATCGCACATCAGCTGGGGTGTCAGGCCCATCGGGCACACCGTTGTGCAGCGTCCGCAGCGCAGGCAGCTGGTCATCACGGCTTCCGCCGCTTCCACCGGGTCTTCCGCCAGCAGCGTCAGGCCGTTGTTCTGCTTCTGGATCGGGATATCCAGTGAACCGATGGCAATACCCATCATGGGTCCGCCGGAGAGAGCCTTGCGGATCTCCATGCCTTCCTTCACACCGCCTGCAGCTTCCAGCAGTTCGGCATAGCTGGTGCCCACCCGGACCATATAGTTTCCGGGTTCTGCAACCGCCTCACCGGTAATGGTGAAGCACTGGCTGAACAGCGGTTCTCCGTAGAGCACAGCGCGCTGAATCGCGTACAGCGTTCCCACGTTCTGCACCACGCAGCCCACGTCAGCGGGCAGCTTGCTGGTGGGGAAATCCACACCGGCCACAGCCTGGATCAGGCTGCGCTCACCGCCCTGGGGGTACTTGGTAATCATGGTCCGCACGCTGATCTTCGGCTTGTCCGATACAGCACGGCTCATTGCCTCAATGGCTTCGGGTTTGTTATCCTCGATGCAGATCACGCCTTCAGCGTTCGGGAAAAGCCGAAGCACCAGCTCCAGGCCCTCCGCGATCTCATTGGAATGAATCCGCATCAGCTGATCATTGCAGGTCAGGTACGGCTCGCATTCAGCACCGTTGGCGATCACGTATTCGATCGCATCAGCATTCTTCGGCTGGAGTTTCACAGCCGTCGGGAAACCTGCGCCGCCCAGGCCGACGATGCCGGCCTTCTGTACCCGCTGGATGATGTCGCTGTTGGACAGCTGGGAAGCGTCCGTCCGCTGGGTATAATCTTCCGCGGGCGTGAACAGTCCGTCATTGTCGATGACAATGCATTCTGCCATGCCGCCGCCCAGTACCCGGCGCTTTTCAATTGCCTTTACCTTACCCGAACAGCTGGAATGAATCGGTGCGGAAACAAAGCCGTCCGCTTCCGCGAGCAACTGCCCCACCTTCACCTCATCATTCTTTTTCACCACCGGTTTCGCGGGTTTTCCAATGTGCATGGAAAGCGGGAAAACCATCTCTCCCTTCGGATTGAAGAGACGCAGACGGCTTTCCCGGCTCAGGTCCTTGTGACCTGCGGGATGTACGCCGCCGCGAAATGTGTTTTTCACTGCAATGCCGACTCCTTTCATAATGTGTTTTTGTATTAACCGCAAACGAGCGGGCATGGTCGTGAGTTACCTTGCCGGCGTCGTAGTGGGCACCATGGAATGTAGTTTTTCGGATGGTTTATTTTACCAGATCCGACGGAGCTTGTAAAGCGTAGACCCGTTGCCACACATGCCCTGCAGCCATTCCCATCCAGAGGCAGGCCAGCCCCGCAAGCAGGTGGCAGACGTCTGCGGGCCAGGATTGAATCAGGGTGATCTTTTTCTCGAAAGCAGCGAATTCCATCGCCACCACAATCAGGACAGCCGGGATCACCTGGGCAAAGCAGACCAGCGCAGCTTTGCCGCGTTCCGTCTTGTCCAGCTTCTTCAGGCAGATGCAGATCACCGCAACCAGGGCGACCGCGCAAATGACCTGATTGGCCCGCACGAAACCCAGCCACGGCAGATGCAGCACCTCGCCCCGCAGCATGGCCTCCAGCACGATCTGTCCGCAGGAATACAGGATGATGAACAGGATTGTTTTCCCGCCGTCCTTCGCCCGGCACCGGGAGATAATCCACGCTGTCACACACGCCCAGATGGCTTCCGGCACAAAAATCGCCCAGCACCATTCGTCATAGAAGTTCTGGATGGCGAAAGGAAGCCGTTCAAAGAAGCTGTAATCTTCCAGCGCGAACAGGCTGAAGCGGTTGGCATATTCCGCCTCTTCCGGATCCAGCCAGTCCGTGTTGAACCAGTCTGAAAGCGGAAAGCCGATTCCCTGGTCCTTGAAAATCAGGCCGCAGATGATCCGCCCCGCCGCAATCAGCAGGCAGGCCCCCACAACGGCAGAGTCAGCGATTTTCGAGGAGGGCTGTTTCGTGATTTTTCCGGTGATCCAGGCCGCCAGCAGGCCGCCGCAGAGCGCGCCCCACAGCAGGAAGCCGCCTTCGTTCACCCGGAAGATCATGCCAAAGTCTTCGCTCCCCAGCATCTGGTCAATCACGAACAGGCAGAAGCCCAGCCGTGCCAGCGCAAAGCAAAGCGGAACCGCCAGCAGGGCAAACCAGCCGGCGGTTTCTTTTTTCAGTCCTGCCTTCCCCATGCTCCGGGCTGCCAGCAGCAGCGCGCCCAAAGCCGGGAGAATCATCAGCAGACCGAAGGGATAGATGGTCAGAAAACCCAATTTAATCGGTTCCATCTGTTATTCCTCAACGTAGCCTTCAGCAGATGCAAAGTAAATGATATCGGTAATCTCCCGCAGGCCGGGGGTCTTGCAGATCTTTTTGTTGTTCAGGATCAGGTTTGTGGATCCGCCGCCGTCAAAGTTATAGGCGATCTTGGCATTCGGTACCTTTTCCGCGATAAGATTCGCAAACTCTTCCAGTGTCAGGCCGGCAGTGGAGTCCGTCTGGCCGAACACTTCCACAATGGCGTATTCCAGGTGTCCGGTCTGCACCAGGGCGATACGCTG
This sequence comes from Clostridiales bacterium FE2011, assembly GCA_017569305.1. NCBI lineage: Bacteria > Bacillati > Bacillota > Clostridia > Eubacteriales > Clostridiales bacterium FE2011. The sequence continues at coordinate 820,623 of CP069418.1, forward strand.
CTGGGGATAATTCCACTGGTAGTCTCCCTGCTGTGCCGCCTGGGAGGAAGCGATATCCTGCACCTCTCCGTCGATTACGAGCGCGGGTCCCAGGTTGAACGTGTCCATCACGGTTCTTCCTTCAGGGGTCAGCGTATTCTCGATGAACGCCTCAATCTCCTTTGTCCGGGCCTGGGGAACAATATAGAAGTCTCCCTCATTATCCACCACCAGCATATCAAAGCAGATCGGCTGGCCCTTCTTTTTCCGGCTGGTATCCGTCGCGTCCCGGATAAATTCAGCCTGGCGCACAACGTATCCCACGTCGTTTTCATATTTGAAGAAGTCTCCGTTCATCGCAACAACGGCATTCTTGCTCTTTGCGATGTCTTCGCCCTTCGCCTGTCCGCGGCCGTTGTAGGTATCCTTGCTCACCGCGGTACGCAGCTGGGAAGCATCCTGGATCTTGATCCGGATCACCCAGACTTCATGCTTGACGTTCTTGCCCTTCACCTTGGCGGTCACGGAGCTTTTTTCAGACGTGACCTCAATCGTGGAATCGCTGTAGGCAACAGGCGTTTTTCCGTCATAGGTCCACTTGTCTTTGTCAGTCTTGACGCCGCCCTTGGTGAAATCCATCGGCAGCTTCGTTGCTGCCTCAGCTTCCACAATGGACGGACAGGAAAGCCCGGCTGCCAGCGCAAGCAGCAGCAGGACTGCGGCAATCCATCGGACAGTATTACGCTTCATCTCGTTTTCTCCTTATTCTTGAGTAGAGGCAGGAACGATCTCGTAGGGATCTTCCATCGTGCCGGATCCGGATATAATGCTGTAGCTTCCCTCTGCGAGATACAGGGCAGGACGCACGCCCTCATTGTCCCGGCCGACCTCAATCCGGCCGACCTGGCCGCCGTCCTTGGTGCAGACAGCCTGTTTCTTGTCAGTGGTGGAGGCGGAACGTCCCCAGTACGGGCTGCAGGATCCGTATTTGGCCTGGAACACATACAGCCGTTTTTCACCCAGCGTGATGTTGGCTGTGTCCGTAGCGTTCCGCACCTTTGCCTTCGGATCCGGATATTCTGCCGGATCGTATCCGTTGTTTTTGATCGCCCATTCGGTACCCCAGGCCCGTACAGCCGGATTCTCCTCAATCTGCTTCAGGGTCGGATCCTTCTTGGATGTCCAGGCACCCAGTCCGATCTCCTTGTTCTTCATATCCTCCCGGGTAATCAGGAACACCTTGCCGAAGTTTTCACAGGGAAGCAGCATGGACAGCTCTTCCTCAGTAAAAGCAGCTTCTGTAAACGTCGTGTTCAGGTACTGGCACAGCTCGGTCTGGGCGAAATCACCCTTGAATTTTGCGTATTCATTCCGGTTGTTGTGCAGTGCCCGGGCAAAGAGAATATATTCACTGAGCAGGTAGGCTTTCTCGTCATCCTTTGTCAGAACCCGCCACAGGATCGGCTCAATGCCGCCCTCTGCAGTCTGCGGATAACGTCCGAGCCGCAGATAGGTATACCCTTTTTCTTTGGAATAGCCTTCCAGTCCGTCTTCAGCCAGGGCGCACGAAGCCAGCAGAAGAACCGCCGTCAGGAGCACTGCCAGCCATTTTTTCCCGGTTAAACCGGTATTCTTCCGTTTCTTCATTGCCGTTTCACCTTTCTGAATAAAAAGCAATCCATGAATCATGGACATCTTATATAGTATAGCATTTTCCATCTGTTTTGCATAGTGGATTTCCGACCCTTTCCCCCTGTAACTGCAAAACGTTTCGCCCTGTAAAACATTGACATTTTGGCAAGTTTTAGTGTATATTTTTATAGCTGTACTGATGTATTGTAAATATGTAACAAGTTGCAGGGAATCTATATGGCTGCGGATCAGAAGAAAAAGTTTCGGATTGCTTTTCTCACAGCCGACTGGAATTACGAGCTGGTGGAAAGCACCCTCCACGGGTTGACACAGTATACCGTGGATCATCCAGATGTGCAGATCCGTGTATTCGACTGCTTCGGCAAAGATCAGGGAAATGACAAGGACCGAAGTGAATACACGATTTTTCAGCTGCCTAATTTGTCCTGCTTTGACGGCCTGCTCATCCAGAGCAACCAGATTGTCCTGCGTTCCGCCCGTGAATCTCTCGAAAAACAAATAGAAGAAAGCGGCATCCCTGCAGTTGCCATCGGACAGGAGCTGAAGGGGTGTTCCCTTGTTTTCTTTGACAATATCCAGGCACAGTATGATATGACCGAGCATGTCATCCGTGAACACGGTGCCCGCCGCCTGGTCTACCTGACCGGCAACCTCCACTGCGGTTCCGAGGGGCCGGACCGTCTGAGCGGTTTCATGGCCGCCTGCCGGGATAACGGCATTCCGAAGGAACAGATCGAAATTGTCGAATGTACCTGGCGTCCCAGCGATGCCGTGGACCTGGCAAAACGCTGGATCCGTGAAAAGCATCCCCTGCCGGATGCCTTCATCTGTGCAAACGATGAAATGGCCCTCGGCCTGATGGAAACGCTGCAGGAAAACGGTCTCCGGATTCCCAGGGACGTACTGGTCTGCGGTTTTGACAACCTTCCCTCCGCGGAGCTCTCCAGTCCCCGCCTTTCCACCGTCCATACGGACCACAGCAAGCTGGACTATTTTGCGGCGGACGTGCTGCTCGGCATGATCCGGGGAGCGGAAACCCGTACCCGCATTTCCTTCGGGTATGACCTGATCTGTTCCGAATCCTGCGGCTGTCATAACGCGCCGCGCCGGGGCGTTATCCGGGATCTCTATTTCCAGCAGACCCGTTTCCTCCGTTCCTTCTATATCAAGCAGGACCTGATGGCTGAAGAGCTGTTCGAAGCCCAGGATCTGCAGGACCTCATGCGCATTTTCAACAGAAGCCATGCCATTTTCGGCTGTGACAATGTGTACCTGTGCATCAACGAATATTACTTCGACAATTATGATAAAAACATGTGGCCGCGTTATGCGGAGCATTTTGATTCCACCATGGTACTGTTTGACAGCAGCGCGGATAACGAAATCGTCCGCTTCCCTACCAGCAGCCTCCTGCCGGAGCACCTGATGGAGAACGAACCCTTCCTGATCTTCTATCCGCTGCACTACAACACCTATTCCATCGGCTATATCGTCATGAACGGCATCTGTGGCGCGGCGAAACATAACCTGCACGAAAGCATCCTGAACTTTCTGGAAATTGCCATTGAAAACGTGCGGAAAAAGAGCCTGCTTCACAACCTGAATGATACCCTGGATGAGCTGTATGTCCATGACGCGCTCACCGGCCTTTACAACCGTTTCGGCCTGTCCCGCTTCGGACAGCAGCGTTATGATGACCTGATCGCTTCCGAAGGCTCCGTCCAGGTGCTCTTCATTGATATGAATGATATGAAGGCCATCAACGACCGTTTCGGTCATGAATCCGGCGATGCCGCGCTGAAAGCCTCCGCCCGGATCCTCCAGCGGATTTGTTCCGAAAACGCCTTCATTATGCGTTATGGCGGCGATGAGTTCATCATCATCGACAGCGGCTGCAATCCCTCCCTTTGCGAGGAAATTGACGCCGCCGCGGATGAATACAACCGCACCTCCGGCATTCCCTTTGTCCTGAGTCTTTCCATCGGCGTCGTCCGCACCACCAAAGAGGAACGCAAACCCCTGGATGAATGCATCCGGGGTGCGGATTCCCTGATGTACCGGAACAAGCAAAAGAAAAAAGCTGCCCGCAAAGCGGAGCAGCCGTTCCCGGATCATCCGGAATAAATATCTCTTTTCGCGTCAGTCCTTCCGGATGGACGTGTCTCCCTGGTCGCAGCGGTAGTATACCTTATACTTTTCCAGTGTCACTCCATCTTTTGCAAAAAGCTCATCAATGGTGAGCGGCATATAGCCTTCTTCCTCCAGGTATCGTACGATCTGTCGTGTCGATTCCGGAGTATTGTTTTTTATATCATGGCAGAGGATGATGTCCCCGTCATGCAGTTTTTTCTTCACCTTGTTCAGCACAGCCGAGGTGCTCAGTCCGCGCCAGTCATAGGTGTCCAGGCTCCACTGGATATAGGCCCAGCCCACCTTCACCTCAACCATCCTCGGATAACGCCCGCCCGGCACCCGGTCATAGCGCACCGGAATACCGATGGATTTAATCATTGCGGTATTGACTTTTTGCGGCATGGCGCGCAAGGCCGATCCGGAGGATTTGGTTACATTTCCGTGATGCCAGTTGTGCGCGCCGATCGCGTTGCCGTTGTCATGCTCCCGCTGAACCAGCCAGCGGTTCTCCTTGATCCGGTTTCCGATTACGAAAAAGGTTCCCCGCGCACCGGTTTCCATCAGTGCGTCCAGTACGCCGGGCGTATTCTTGGCGCTGGGGCCGTCGTCAAAAGTCAGCGCGCAGGTTTTATAATAGGCTTCATTGTTGGTTTCAGTTCTGCCCGTCTCGGTCATCATGTCCCGGATTTCCGGGTAGAACAGTGTCACGTCCATCAGGGTGAAATGATCCGGATACAGGATCTCTGCCGGGTAATGCAGCACCAGGGACATTCCGTGAAGGGTAAAGTCCGCTTCTTCCAGGGCTTCCTGTTCGCAAAGGCGGTTCAGGGCTGCCTCATCCGGTTCCTCGTCCGGCCAGTAGTCCGTCAGGGCCTGCCGGACCTTTTCTCCCAGCATAGTCCAGATCTCGTCCGTATCATCAAAAATATCCGTCAGCCGGATCTGTTCCCCGGTCTCCATATTATAGGTCCGGGTGGTAAACTTCTGGGCTTTCAGCTGCTGATGATAAGTGGTTCTCGCCTGCACCAGGAAGCTCATCCAGTGGAGGCCTGTCCGGCTGTACCGGATTTCCACATCCAGCCGGCTGTTTTTCTTGCCGTTGTTTCCGGCCTTCGGCAGGTCAGGACTCAGCTCATCCGCCCAGGCCGAAGCAATGCCGTTGATTTCCTCGGTCACCGCAGGATGCGCCGTTTCCACGTGCCACAGTTTGACCTGTGACTTGTTTTTCTGCGTGGTGAGCTCAGCCTTATTCGTTACCTTGTGGCATTCCTGCAGGGTTTCCGACAGGGCGGAGCCGGCTGTACCTGCAAGCAGGCAGATCACTGCCAGCATAGCAAGCACAGCTCTCATTGTTTGTTTCATCATATTCCTTCCCATATTCCTGTATGCTTATTCCGCGGTTTCAGAGGCTTCTGCCTGAGCCGTTTCTCCGCTCTTCTCCAGGTATTCCGTACGCCACGGTTCAGGCATGTTTTCCGGATCAGAATCCGCAAACGGTTCATAAACCTTGGAGTGGAAGATCCGCTGAATGACTTCCTGGTGCGGATGCCGTACCCATCCCTTGGACCGGGATGTCCCCCGTGCCTCAATCTGGCAGTCCGGCAGCGCTTCCTGCAGCATTTTGACCGTTTCCATATCCGGAGATTCCAGGTCGTTCTTGATATTCCGGTAAATCCACAGTCGCTTCAGGCTCTTCATTTCCGTCAGCGGCGTCAGATCCTCCACATAATTCTGCACCAGGTCCAGGTCCATCAGGTATTTCAGGTCCTTCAGGCAGGAAATGTCCGTAATCTTGTTGTGGAAGATTTCCAGGTATTCCAGGTGTTTCAGGCTTGCGATGGGCGTAATGTCCGTCAGGTCGCACAATGCAACAATCAGCACCCTGAGTTCCGGCAGTTCATACAGGAAATCCAGCCTCTTCACCGGCTGATGTCCGATATCCAGCGCGTACAGGTTGGTGCACCAGGTCATCATCGCGATTTCATCATAGTTATATTTCCTGGCACCTTCTGCCCACAGCGTGGAAAAAGCGGTATCATCCGTCCGTACCCTGTGAGCGCCGTACCTGAATGAAACACCAAATTCAACATCCGGGAAAAGTTCATTCAGTTTATTATACACCTGCAGGTTCACAATCACATTATACATGTCAACCTTTTTCAGGTTTGGCAGTTGCAGCAGGAAGTCATAGAGTTTATCCCACTGGAGCACCTTGCGGTCACCCAGGTCCACATACTCTGTATTCTTGTCTACAGTGATATCCCTGTAAGTAACTTTTTCTGTCTCCTCAGCCAAAGCCTGGGGAATCAGCATCAGGAGCACAAGAAGAAGCAACGCTATTCTTTTTAATACCATCCTGCCGTTCCAACCTTTCCCGTATGATTTCCTATTATAGTAAAATCACCATACGTGTGCAAGATTCCCATGTAATCGTATACATGGCCAAAATAGCATCAGAAAAAACCAGATTCTCACTTCTCATAACAAAAAAATGATAGTATAATAATTCTGTTCGAGTTTTCCTGATCGCATGAGGGAGGATCGTCATGACAGATTTTGTCAGTACCTGGAACAAAGACTCATTTCTGACTTATCCCGTTGGTCCTCTGGGGCTGATCGCCATGCCCGGTACCGAAGAGATCGGCATTAAAGTGAACAGCTGGCTGAAAAAGTGGCAGGATCATACCGAAGAATCTATGCCCGGCGACATGAGCACCACCCCCGGTGCGGAACGGCAGGACTTCCTGATTGATGTCAACTGTCCCCGCTTCGGCAATGGTGAAGCCAAGGGCATGATCAAAGAGAGCATCCGCGGTTACGATATGTACATTCTCTGTGACCCCGGTGCCTACAATGTCGAATATGAGATGTTCGGCCGCCGCGTTCCCATGAGTCCGGACGAGCATTTCGCCAACCTGAAGCGGATCATCGCCGCCATGGGCGGCAAGGCCAAGCGTGTCACGGTCATCATGCCTATGCTGTATGAAGGCCGGCAGCACCGCCGTTCAGCCCGTGAGAGTCTGGACTGTGCCATGGCCCTTCAGGAACTGGAGAACATGGGTGTCAGCAACATCATCACCTTTGACGCGCATGATCCCCGGGTTCAGAACGCCATCCCCACCACCGGTTTTGAGAGCATCATGCCCAGCTATCAGATCTTCAAGGCCCTGCTCAAGCGGGACAAGACCCTGCGGATCGATAAGGAACACATGATGATCGTCTCCCCGGATGAAGGCGCCATCGACCGCAACATCTTCTATGCCTCCGTTCTGGGGCTGGATATGGGTCTTTTCTACAAGCGTCGTGATTACACCCGCATCGTGAACGGCCGCAACCCCATTGTCGCTCATGAATACCTGGGTGACAGCGTGGAAGGCAAAGACGTCTTCGTCGCGGACGATATGCTGTCCAGCGGCGAAAGCATCATCGACCTGGCGAAAGAGCTGAAAAAGCGCAAGGCCAACCGCATCTTCGCGGGCTGTACCTTTGCCCTCTTCACCAACGGTATTGATGCCTTTGAAGAAGCCTATCGCAACGGTTTCATCGATCGGGTCATTTCCACCAACCTGACCTACCGCAAGCCCGAGCTGGCGGAAACCGAGTGGTTTATTGAAGCTGATATGAGCAAATATATCTCCTTCATCATCGCCACCCTGAACCACGACCGCAGCCTCAGCAAGCTCCTGAATCCCTACGACCGGATTCACGCCCTGCTCAAGCGTTACAATAATGAGCAGATGGCCGCGGGCATGCGCCTTGTATAATTGATTGAATAACATAAAAACCCGGCTCCGGAATCTTCCGGAGCCGGGTTCTGTTTTTGATGGTTACTGGGCGATTTCGTCCACAACTGCCAGTTTGACTGTCAGGTCGATATAGTCGCCTTCGGTGGAAATCCGTCCGTCTTCAGACACATTTTCAGGCCGCCAGACTCTCACGGCAACCTCGTCGCCTTCCTTCAGCTGGGAGATGATCTCAATTTCTTCAGTCACGGTAGTAATCACCTGGCCATTCACTTCGACCATGATATCGCCCATCTTCAGGCCTGCGGCTTCTGCCGGGCTGCCTTCGTCCACGCTGACCACATAAGCGCCTCTCGGCAGCTGGCCGTTGGTATCCTTCACTGTGCTGACGGTCACACCCATCCGGGGCTTACCGGTCAGTCCGCCGGTAGTGCCTTCGCTGTCTGTTGCGGCCTGCTGGCCTTCTTCCACGTTGCCCTTGCCGGTCAGTGCCGCTTCAATCACATCCTTGGCCTCATTGATCGGGATGCACATACCGATACTTTCAACAGAGGCATTGGAGCTGTAGCGGGTGCCGGTATACTTCAGGGTCGGAATACCAACCAGTTGTCCGGCAGTGTTGAACATACCGCCGCCGCTGTTACCGCTGTTGATGGCAGCGTCCGTCTGGATCATGCTGTTCACAACAGGGGTGTTCTTGCCGTATTTGTCAGGCTTGCTGTTGTCGGATTCGATCTCCCGGTTCAGGCCGGAGACGATACCCGCTGTGGCGGTACCGGTAAATCCGATGGGGTTGCCGATATTGACTACCCAGTCGCCGATCACCAGTTCATCGCTGTCACCCAGTTCAACCGGTTCCAGCGGCAGTCCGGGCACCTTCAGCACAGCCACATCCTTGTCGGAATCGCTGGCCACCACGGTCGCGTCGTACAGGTTCTTATCATCATCGCCGATGGAAATCTTCAGGCTGTGGGCACCTTCCACCACATGGTAGTTGGTCAGCACATATTCCTTTTCGATGACCACGCCGGAGCCGCTGCCGTACTTGATTTCCTCAGAGGAATCAGGCTGGTTGTATCCGTAGCCGTTTCCATAGCCGTTGCCATAGCCGTTCCCGTATCCTCCGCCGAAATAGCTCCAGGGGAAGTATCCGCCGAAGTTGTCATATCCGCCGTAATTGTTGTTGACAATCTGATAGTTGTTAACGCCGACCACGCTGTCCCGTACCTTGGCAATTGCCTCCGTAAAGGGAGAAGTCAGCACAACCTTTTCTTCCGCATTGGCGGAAGGCTGTGAAGCACCGATCACAGTACCCGCAAATACACAAACAAGCGCCAGGGCGATCACGCCCAGGACCTTCTTATTCATAATCTTTCTCATCTCAAAAACCTCCTTTCCGGTTTTCGGCTATATTCTATCCCCCCTTTTTGTCCGGAATATGAACGCAATATGAACTTATTCATTTTTCTCTTCAACCAAATAAAAGCCAAAAAACCACAAACCCGATTCTCTAGCTAAAGCACTATATTATTATTCATTTTTAAGTCTTAAGTTTTAAGTATTCATTAAAACGGACTGGGATCATATCCCAGTCCGTTTCTATCATCCAAGACCCTTTTCAGCCAAGCCAATATTATACATAAACTCTCCCGCCCAGTAGATCGTCCCGGCTATATATTCCACCTGTGCTCCTTCAAAGAAGAAGCGCACCCGTTTCGTTCCGGTATTTTTGCACAGCGTATTCACCATACTGTAGCAGGCCAGGGCTTCTTTTTCCTCTCCCTGTTCCAGGATCGCCGTCCGGAAGTTTTCGCTCAGGTTCACCAGCAGCGTGTCACCCTCTGCGGATATTCCCAGGATATCGTCTTCCCGGACTGTTCCGGGCAGGGTCTCTTTGATTCCTTCTTCCCGTTCCGATGCGTCAGGTCCTTCCATCAGGGCACACAGCTGCGTCCGGAGGCTGTCCACAGACCGGGGAGCCACAGGTCGTTCACATTCACAAAGGATCCCGTTCCGGGCAAAATACACCGTTACGCTGCTTGTCAGGAACTGTTCCACCGCGCTGCGCTTCACCATACCGCTCAATGCGATGACCGGATCAAACCGATTTGTTTTCAGTTCCGTTTTCGCCTTGTCGCCGATCCGGATACAGACTGCGGAAATGTCAGGAATGAAAGTTGTCAGGGTATAAGTCAGCGCCGCCGCGCAGCAGGCCAGGTCCGTTTTGGCCGCCTCCAGCACAGACTCTGCGTCTTCCCGCAGGCTCAGTGTCAGGAGCCGTCCGCCGTCCGGCAGGTCGCTCGTCACAGGATCATGCAGCAGCAGTTCCGTCAGTTTCGGGAAAATCTGTCCTCCCGACAAGGCCCGCCGTTCGGAGCTGATTTCATCCATCAGTTTGGTTGTCAGCTGTGCGGGAGTCTGCCCAGCGAAATTGACCATACGGATCGTGCAGGCAATGCCCCGGCCGTCCGGCAGCGGATAATACAGCGTTGCCAGTGCGTTCAGGGGATTTTTACCGGGATCCTTGTCCGTGGGCGTCATCGGGGTCTTTTTCGCTTCCATCTGTTCCCACAGTACCGGAAGCGATTCCCCCGCATGCCCCATCAGGGTGCCCATGGGCAGGTAGCCGGGCGTATCCAGCGGAAGGCTTTCATCCTCCACCAGGATGTTCACCCCGTTAATATCATTCAGTTCGCACAGGGTCGTGGAAATCGCCAGGCAGTGTTTGTAATACTCGCTCAGCTTCAGCTGTTTCGCTGCGCGGGTCAGGTTCACCGTGCATATGCCGCCGCTGATTTCAATGGGATGTGTGCCGTACAGCTCCAGCGGTTTGCTTCCGCCCAGGGGCTTCGCGTCCGTGTCACCCTCATAGCTGAGTAGCTGCTGCATCAGCTTTTCCACGGCATCATTCAGGTTCTCCGCGTCTATCGTCACTTCCCGGGAAACAAGGCGAAGCCCGTCCCTGGCCGGAAGGTAAATCTGGTATTTCAGGTTCTCCATCACAATCCCGTCGCCGTCCGGCGCTGTATAGCGTGCCGCTGCCGGTGGAAGGGTTGAAGCCGGAGTCTGGTAATCCTCGATTTTCCTTCCCGCGCATCCGTCCAGGAGCAGCAGGAGACAGAGCGCCAGCAAAAGGCTTAATCCTTTTTTCATCATGACTCCGCTCCTTCCTGCGGGAATGTCACTGTAAATTCAGAGCCCTTCCCCGGATTGCTCTCAACGGTAATGGTGCCGTCATGCATCCTGACCATCTGTTTTACAATGCTCAGGCCCAGGCCCGTTCCGCCGGTCTCCCGGCCCCTGGCCTTATCCACCCGGTAGAAGCGTTCAAAGATATGCTCCAGGTCTTCTTCCGGAATACCGATACCGTTATCCTTCACCCGCCAGACGATGTTGCCGTCTTCCTCCCGCAGGGATACGGATATCCGCCCCTCTTCCGGAGTATATTTGATCGCGTTGTCCATCAGGTTGTAAAGGATCTGGCTCAGTTTGCTCTTGTCTCCGTAGAGGAACAGCTCTTCCTGCACGTCGCCGGTCAGCGTCTGGTTGTTCTTTTCCGCGGCCGGGGTCAGCTGATGAATGGTCTCCTTGGTCAGCTCGGTCATGTTCACAATGCCGCGCTTCATTTCCTCGCCGTTATCCATACGGGTCAGCACCAGCAGATCCGTCACAATGCCGGTCAGGCGGTCAATCTCATGGTTCATATCCTTCATGAAGTCCGCCCGAACCTCTGCAGGCATATCCGGCTCGTAAATCATGGACTCCAGCAGGATCTTCATGGTTGCCAGAGGCGTTTTCAGTTCGTGGCTGGCATTTGACACAAACTGGTTTCTGGTCTTGTCCAGGCTTTCCAGCTGTGATGCCATGGTGTTGTAGTTTTCAGCCAGTTCCCTCAGCTCGCCGCTGCCCCGTACCGGCACACGCACGCTCAGGTCGCCTTTTCCCATCTTCCTCATGGTCCGGCTCACGGCGGTGATCGGGTTTGTCAGCAGGCGGCTCAGCAGCAGCGCAAATGCCAGCGCAGCCACTGCAATCACGGCAAACACACGCAGCAGCTGCATTTCCACCCGCTCTATGGAATCCACCAGGCTCTGGATCTTGCTCACGAACATTGCGGCGCCGATCCTGCCCTTATAACCGTTCATCTCATAGGTGCTGTATGCCACATATTCGGCGGATTCCCCGCTCATGGCTTCCACCACCGATTTCCCCGGGGTATGGATTCCGTAATCCTTGACCGTTTCCCCTCTCAGGACGCGGATCACCTCATCCACCTGGGTCCGTTGTCCACACAGGCTCTGGAAGGTGTCATACTGGATTTTTCCGTCATTGTCAATCAGGATCAGGCGGCCGTCCATTGTCTCCGCTTCTTCCTCCAGCAGGTCATTCAGTTCGTTTGAGGAGACAGACTGAAAAAGAGGAGCCGCCTTCTGGGCAAGCTTCCCGGTCTTTGCAATATCATCGCGTTTGCGCTGTTCAAACAGATAGTCCTTGACCATGCCGTTCAGGCTTGTCGCGGCCACAAAAAAAGAAAGACCCACAATGAGAAAAAAGGCCAGCAGGATTTTCCACCTGATGCTGGCCAAGAATGCGAGTTTAGTCCTGATCCGTGAAATAGTAACCAACTCCCCATTTGGTAAAGATGAATTCAGGCTTTGATGTATCCCGTTCAATCTTTTCCCTCAGACGGCGGATATGTACATCCACCGTACGGGCGTCGCCGGCATAATCATATTTCCATACGGTTTCAAGCATCTGTTCTCTGCTGAAAACAGTGCCCCGGTTCGTTACGAACATCTGCAGCAGATCAAATTCCTTTGCGGTCAGCTTAATGTCCTTGCCGCCGAGGGTCACGCTGCGCTTGATCAGGTTCACTTCCATATCGTGAACACGGATCACCCGGTGTTCCTGCTGCTGAACACTTCCGGAAACACGACGAAGAATCGTCTTGATGCGCGCCTTCACCTCAAGGATATTGAAAGGCTTGGTCATATAATCATCCGCGCCGTACTCAAGACCGAGGATCTTATCCATATCCTCGCCCTTTGCGGTCAGCATGATGATCGGGATATCGCTCCGTTCACGAATCCTCTGGCAGACAGCAATACCGTCCAGCTTCGGAAGCATCACGTCCAGAAGGATCAGATCAAAAGAACCCGTCTCAAACTTGGACAAGGCCTCTTCTCCGTCCATGGCACTGTCTGTCTCGTAACCTTCCTGTTCCAGCGTATATTTCAGGCCCTTCAGGATCAGAGGTTCGTCGTCCACCAGGAGGATCCTTTTACCCACTGAAAACACCCTTTCGTAACCAATACTGTACGAATTGTATAATACTTATTAGAAAAAATCAAGGGTTTGTTACATACCAGTGCAAAAACTGTAACGAAAAATTACTCTTCATGTATCAGACGGTCACATATCTGCCCGGACAGCCTTCATTTCCGTCTCTTCAATGCTTATTCGTAGCTGACTTTGCTCTTCTTATTATTGTATCCCATCAGGATAATCAGCGTACGTCCCCGCTGAAGTTCAATCTCATTTCCGTCCTCTCCGTAGAAGACCGTACGGCTGTCATAGTCCTTCCGTTCCCATACGCCGGCAATATGTTTCCCGCCCATGAAGTAGTCAGCGTTTCCTGTGCCGGTCAGCACCGGATCGGGCCGTGCGCCGCCTTTCCATTTCATCTTGATTCCCTGCACAATCACATTGCTGAAGGTGATTGTATTCCCGGGAATTCGCTGTTCATAGGCAACCCTTCTGACCATCTGGCCGTCACTGTTTTTCTCTTCCACATTTTCGGCGCCGATCAGGGCTGTTTCGCGGTAAGGCATATCCACATAATTCTGTACTGCCACGTACCGGATATAGACGTTTTCATCCGGATCGTATTCCAGCCGGCTGTCAGAATCGTACTTGCTGCCGAAAGTCACGTAAATAATGGAAGCGGGATCGCCGCCTGCAGGCAGGTCATCCGTGAACTTCCAGGTATGGTTAGCCGGAACATGATCCTTAGGCACTACATTGTCCAGTAGGTCCTTCAGCAGGAACACTTCACTGTTTACGTCCTTGATTCCCTTCACGCGCCTGACGTATTTTTTCCACGGCTTGTTTTCCCCGGCGTCACCCACATAGATAATCCCGGGATCCTTCTCAGTCCGGTTTTTGGACATCGGATTTTTGACACCCAGTTTCCGCCATTCGTCCGGAACGTCTGATTTGGTATAGCCGGAGGTGCAGAAAAACGCGTTCCATTCCTGCCGGATCCTCGGATGCGTTGCGCGTGTACTGCGGATATAACCCACATAGTCCGGAATCGTGTCGGAAAAGATCATGCTCATACGGGTCTCGGCACCGCCCTGCCGCTGGCAGGCTTCATACACCACATCCGCGTAGGAACCATTTACCGGTGCGGGAGCATACAGTCCGCCCTTTACCGTTCCCACGCCGTTGTTGGCGTTGGATATCTGAACCATAAAGGGCCGGTATTGTCCGTCAACCGCCGCGCCGGCAAAGGTGTCCGGGCATTTGATACTGCTCAGCTTTCTGCCGGTGGTAGGGCTGATTCCCTGGGCAATCATTTCCTCCGCAGACGGATTCAGCCCTGCAGGATTGATCGTGATATTCCTGGGCGTCAGGCCGTCGATCTCTTTGGGATCCGCCATAGCAGACGTCGTCCCCAGGATCAGGAACAGGGCCAGAAATATGCTTGCCAGTTTCTTCATGCTTTTACTCCCCCGGCGTCTCCGGAACCCACTGTCATACCGGCTCCGTGATACCTTTCATCATGTTACTGTATTTTCCTTAAGAAAAAGGAACCACTTCGAAAAGTGGTTCCCGGAAATCCGGTGGATTCCGGATTTATTCATACTGTAAGCTTCTGCCCTTGTTGTTGTAGTCCAGCAGAACAATCAGCGTCTTGCCGCGCATCAGTTCAATTTCGTTGCCGTCTTCACCATAGAAAACGGTACGGCTGTTATAGTCCTTCCGCTGCCATACGCCGGTGTAGTGTTTTCCGCCGATGAAATAGTCAGCGTTGCCGGTGCCGGTCAGTTCAGGATCAGGACGCTCGCTGCCGCGCCAGTTCATGGTGATTCCCTGCACGATAACATTGGTAAAGGTGACCAGATCGCCGTATACACGGTCATCCGGCTCAACCATAACCACTCTGGAACCGTTCACGTTCTTGGAGCTCAGTTTCGGGTTCACCAGGTTCTGGACACGATAGGCGAAGTCATCCTGGCCATTCATGGGCACGTAACGGATGTATTCGTTGTTTTCTTCGTCGTACTCCAGACGGCTGTCAGTCTTGGTTCCGCCGCCGAAGGTGATATAGACGATTTCACCGGAATCGCCGCCCGCAGGGACTTCATCCGTGAACTTAAAGGTGTGGTTGGCCGGAACATGATCCTTGGGGATAACGTTCTGCACAATGTTTGCCAGCTGGTACACATGGTCGTTGGCGTCGTAAATGTTGGTGCAGTGGTACATGTACTTTGCCCAGACTTTCGGGTAGTTCTGCACATACACAAGGCCGGGATTGTCAGGCGTGGCGCTCTGGGGATTCATCACGCCGAAATTCTTCCATTCCTGCGGAACGTCAGCGGAAGAATAACCGGAGGTCACGAAAGCGCAGTCCCACTCCTGGCGGATTCTGGGATGCGTGGAACGCGTGCTCCGTACAAAGCCAACATAATCCGGAACGGTATCAGAGAACAGCATGCTGAAACGGGTCAGGGTGCCGCCGTTGGAGGAATTCGCCTGACAGGCTTCGTACACAACGTCCGCATACTGTGCATTGATCGGCGCAGTAGTCGGCCGGCCCTTGGAGTCCGCATTCACGCCGCCGCCGGCATTGGAAATCTGGACCAGGATCGGCTGATAAACACCGGTCACAGCTGTTCCGACAAATCCATCGGGATACTCAATGGCGTCCAGTTTTCTGCCCGTGGTGGGGCTGATCATCTGGGCAATCATTTCATCGGCAGAGGGATTCAGGCCCGCTTCATTAATCTTAATATTCCTTTTGGCAAGACCGTCTACACTGATCGGATCTGCAGAAGCTGCAGACATGCTGAGAATCAGTGCGATGGCCATTACCAGACTCAGCAATTTCTTCATGAGAATTTGCACCTCCAAAAGTATACTTGAAAACGGTTTGCATTTTACCACAGAGCCCTGTTTTTGTCAAACATTTGTAACAATTTGATAATCATTTTTTCAGGTGCTCAGGGCTCCCCTTTGGGGAGGAAAGATCAGGGATTTCTTACAGTCGCGGCTCCTGGCAATCCCATGGTCGGATAAAAAAGGAAGCAGCCGGGGCTGCCTCCTTTTCATAAACTTTGCAGACTGCTTTCGTTTCAGCCTTCCGCTTCGGTTTCAATGGAGTCTTTGGCGGTAACAATAACCTTCCGCTCGTAGCAGGAGAAGATACGATCCACCGTATCCTTGTCCGGCGCTTTGGAGATCAGGCTGATCAGCGGAACGATGATCAGGCCGGCGATCATGCAGAAGGCGCCCGCGTTGATCGGGGACTGCAGGAAACCGAGGCTGATATTCAGCACCTTCAGGTTGGCCAGCATGTCAATGATCATAAACACGGAGGAGAAGAGCATGGCAGCCCAGCAGCCGGTCTTTGTGGTCCGCTTCCAGTACAGGCCGTAGAGGAAGGGAGCGAGGAACGCACCGGCCATGGCGCCCCAGCTGACGCCCATTGCCTGGGCAATAAAGGCAACGCTGGAATTCGCCTGGACAATCGCCAGCGCGGCGGAAATGATGATGAAGACCACGATCAGCACCCGCATGATCAGCAGCTGCTTTTTCTCATCCATATCCTTAATCACACGGCCCTTGAGCAGGTCCAGGGTTACCGTGGAAGAAGAAGTCAGCACCAGGGAAGACAGCGTGGACATGGATGCGGAGAGCACCAGGATGATCACAATCGCGATCAGGAAGGGAGACAGGGTCTGCAGCATCGTCGGGATCACGTTGTCAAATCCGCCTGCCGGATTGCCGCCTTCCGCGGCGCCGAGTTCAGCGGCAAACAGACGGCCGAAACCGCCCAGGAAGTAGCAGCCGCCCGCAACCACCATAGCGAAGAGAGTGGAGATAATGGTTCCCTTGTGAATGGAGCCTTCGCTCTTGATGGCATAGAACTTGCCAACCATCTGGGGAAGTCCCCAGGTGCCCAGGGAAGTCAGCAGCACAACGCCCAGCAGGCTCAGCGGATCCGGTCCGAAGAAGGAGTTGAAGATACCGGGAACCGTGCCGTTCGCGAAACCCGCGCTGGTATCCTTTGCCGCGGACAGGCCTTCCAGGGAAGCCATGAAGCCGCCCTTGCTGCCCAGCACAGCCCCGATGACCGCCACAATACCCACCAGCATGATGATGCCCTGGATAAAGTCGTTCACTGCCGTTGCCATATAGCCGCCGACAATCACGTAGATGGCAGTCAGCACCGCCATAACGATCACGCAGACGGAATAGTCAATATTGAAGGCCATCCGGAACAGACGGCTCAGTCCGTTGTACAGGGACGCAGTATAGGGAATCATGAAGATAAAGATAATGATGGAAGCAGCAATCTTCAGGGAAGTCGCGTCGAACCGCTTCTCGAAGAAGTCAGGCATTGTGGCACTGGACAGATGCTGCGTCATAATCCGGGTACGCCGTCCGAGGATCACCCAGGCCATCAGAGAACCGATCAGGGCGTTGCCGATACCCACCCAGGTGGCGGCAATACCAAACTTCCAGCCGAACTGTCCGGCATAGCCGACAAAAATAACAGCGGAGAAATAGGAAGTGCCGTAAGCGAATGCGGTCAGCCAGGGGCCTACGCTCCGTCCGCCGAGCACAAAGCCGTTCACGTCGGTGGAATGCTTCCTGCAGTAGAAACCGACATAGACCATGACGCCGAAGAAAACCAACAGCATACCGAGTTTGAGTGCCAGATCACCAAATGCCATACTACTCCTTCTTTCTGCGGCGCCGCTTCATGAAAAAAGCCCCTGTGTCCCTTCGGACACAGAGGGCGAATTAACTCCGCGGTACCACCTCGTATTTGCCGCCCCGTTCAGGGCCGGCCTCCGGATACTTTCATATCCTTTGCGCTGTATCGGGCGCCCCCGGCTTTCCTACTACCCTTGCAGGATTCAGATCACAGCTCCGGAGAGTATTTCGGATAAACAGCTCCGGCTGCCTCGCACCTCCCGGCAGCTCTCTGTGCGGATTATCTGTACCCTACTGGATCTCCATCATTGCACCGCAATCGTATTACGAAAGCAGACCCCCGTCAAGGGGAGAATCCTGAAAGAACAAGAAACAAACAATCACTTCTGCCCGAATACCTTCACCAGCAGGAGACGGCCTTCCCGGACAGATACACGGGCCGTTTCTCCCGGGAGCACCTCATTGCTGATGCCGTACTGATACTCGCTGGTGATTTCTCCGTCTGTCAGCGGATACTTTGCTCCCCGGATCGTGATTCCTTTCGCGGTTCCGCTGATATTCAGCAGGGAGAACCAGGAACAGTCTTCTTTCACTTCCTCCGTTTCCCGGGAGATGATGCTCATTTCGGAATAATCATCCAGGATACAGGCCGGAATGCCCAGGGAATCCAGGTAAAGCAGCAGCGAGATGTTGCCGAAGGTGTGGTCGAATCTTTCACCGGTCACACCGATCAGCAGGAAATCCTGGAAGCCTCGCCTGACGGCTTCCTTCACCGCGTAGACTGTATCCGTATCATCCTTCTCACAGGGCAGGACAATGGTTTCCGTATCCGTTTCCGGCTGCTCATGGGAATCAAAATCCCCTACGATCAGGTTCGGTTCCCGGCCGAGCTCCTGAACATGTTTCAGTCCGCCGTCACAGTATACAAACCAGTCATCCCCGCGCAGGCTTTCCCGGATACGCTGATATTCACGAATCCCTGCCCCGCCCACAATCACACATCTCTGCACTGTTCAGGTCTCCCTTTCCTGTATGCCGGAATACCGGCATTTCCCATTCATTCCACAGACTCCGGCACCTGATCCTTCCGGAGCATATACCTGTTATTCCCCGGTTCCCCGGGAATCTCCTTCCCCAAAGGACAATCTCTTCCGGATTCTGTTTGTCTGTTTCTTGCTTTCAGGCGGCAAAAACGGCTTCAATCTGTTGACAAACAAGGCCCCGGTGATATAATGTCGCTGTTCCGATGCGAACATGCACGCTGGGGGGGCCGGTTTCCGGCTGAGAGGGCATTGCCCGACCCTTGGAACCTGTGTAGGTAATCCTACCGTAGGGAAGCGGTCATGCAAAACATAACCGTTTCCCGCATGTCTTCAGGCATGTGGGTTTTCTTATGTCCGCCGGATCAGAAAAGGAGGAAGACCATGAATAAAAACCTGACCCGCAAACTGACCGAAAGCGCCATTATGATCGCGCTGGGAACCGTACTGAGCCTTCTGAAGATTGACCTGCCCTTCGGCGGCGGCGTTACCATCGCCAGCATGCTGCCCGTTGTACTGATCAGCCATCGCTGGGGCTGGAAGTGGGGCGTTCCCACCGCTTTTGTTTACAGTGCAATCCAGCTCCTGCTCGGCCTGGACAACGTCGGATATGCTGCCAACTTTATTATGGCCGTCGGCGTTATCCTGCTGGACTATATCATTGCCTACACCGCCATCGGCTTTTCCGGCCTCTTCGACACCGTTCTTGGCAAGACCCGCAAGAGCCTGGCCGTTGGCATCGTTGTTACCTTCGTGCTTCGGTTCATCTGCCACCTGATCAGCGGCGCCTGGATCTGGGGTGTGTGGATGCCGGAATCCTTCATGAACATGACCATGACCAATCCCTGGATTTATTCCTTCCTGTATAACGGCTGGTATATGCTGGCAGAGCTTGTGGTAACCATGGTCATCGCCATGCTGATCTATCAGCCCCTGGCCAGGTTTATTCGTCGGGAAGACATCCGCTGAAAATATCTGATATTTCCTTATAAAGACAGCAGTTACATTGCTGTCTTTTCCTTTGTCTAATTTTTAGTTACGCAATTATTGTAAATTTAGTTGACGTCAGTTACATTTTGCTGTAAAATGATGAAAAAACAGCAAACGATTACCGATTTGCGGAAGGGGGATTCATTCGATCATGGTCAGATTGAAGGATATAGCGGAGGTGTGCGGTGTATCCGTCGCAACGGTCTCCCGTGCTCTGAATGGTTTAACTAGCGACAGCAGGGAGAGGACCGCATTCATCTGCCAGACGGCCAAGGATATGGGATATTATCCGAATGCCGCTGCCAGAACGCTGAAGACCAGCAAATCCAACAACATCGGCATCATCTATGAAGACCGGATGAATCATGAATATTTCAGTTCGCTTTTCGACGAGCTTCGCCTGGAAGCTGAACGCAACGGTTACGACCTTACCTTCATCGGCCGGGGCGGTTTCGCTGAAAGCAACTACTACGAGCACGCCCGGCAGCGGAGCATGGACGGTGTCATCGTGGTTCAGGCTGATTTTGAATCCGCCGGCATCATCCGTCTGGCTACCAGCAGTATTCCCACCGTCATCGTGGATCATACCTACGAAGGTGTGGACTGCGTCACCAGTGATAACCGCAGGAGTATGGAACAGATTGTCCGTCATATCTATGCCCGCGGTCATCGCAAAATTGCCTTCATCCAGGGTGAAAAAGGTGCGGTCAGCCGTGAACGCCTTGCAGGATTCTACAAGATCTGTGCAGAATTGGGTATTCGTGTTCCCGTGGAATATGTCCGTGAGGGACACTTCCATAATTCCGCAGACTGCGCCGCTTATATTCAGGAGCTGCTTCAGCAGAAAGATAAACCCACCTGCGTTCTCTGCCCCGATGACTACAGCTGTCTCGGTGCCCTGTGGCTGTTGGAAGCCCAGGGAATCAAGGTGCCCCAGGATATCAGCCTGGTCGGCTATGACGGCATTCTCATGAGCCAGATGATTACGCCGCGGCTGACCACCTACTGCCAGGACACCCCGCGGATTGCCAAGGAAGTTTTCAGCCTGCTGATCGACGCGATCGAATTCCCGGACAGTCATATGCCGAAACAGGTTACTGTTTCCGGTAAGTTGATTGAAGGAGAAACTGTCTGATGCCTTTTACCTCGCGCAGGAAGCTTTTATTCCTGCTGGCTGCCCTTCTCTTGATGCTGTGCCTCTTCTCCTTCCCGGTATACGGGGAAGAAGAGACCGAAGATATTTCTTTGGACGAGGATATCCTCTCCGATGAGACCGCCTCTTCTCCGGACGGGGAAGAGGCATCATCTGTTGCCCGGGATGCCTTTATCGAGGATATCATCTCCCTGGGCAGGGAACTGTACGAAAAAGCTGACGGAAAGCTTCAGCGTGCCCATTACAAGGGCGATATCTACGTCTGTAAGAATTTCACCGTCCACCTCTTCCGTCAGACCCGGGATCGCTACCGGATGGCGGAGTATCCGGACAAGGAGCTGAAAATCCCCAACAACCTGCCGGAGAAAAAGTGCAGGCCCTATGCCTATGGCTACTGCTGGGAAGATATCCCCGCCTGCGACGGCAATCCCTTTGAAATCGCCGCTCAGTTCCTGTATGATAAATCCCTTTCCAAGGACGAGAACATCGCATTGGCCCGGGAATTCATGAAGCAGACCCGGAAGGGCGATTATTTCCAGATGACCGGCGATTACTCCGGCGGCAAGGGCGCCCACAGCGCGATCTTCATGTCAGATTACGATCCCGAAACCGACACGGTCCGTTCCCTGGAAAGCAACCGGAGCGGTAAGCGGATTAACGGCCTCCGTTACGGAAAGGTCATGTACGACTGCGAACTGTCCATTGATGAGTGGGTCGGTTTCTTCTGCCGGAAGAAATGCGGCGCCACCCTCTACCGGCTCCGGGATGATATCATCTTTGCCGGTGAATAAATGATTACAGCATCAGAAAAGCCGTATCCGGTCTGAATCCGGATACGGCTTTTGATTATGTTTCGGTTTACTGTTTCCGTTCACGCAGCTTGGCAAATACAGCCTGCAGCATGATAAACAGGAACAGCAGGAAAGCGGACACCACGTTGGGCACCGTGCCGCCCAGTTTGGTCAGTTCTCCGTTGAAGCTGACCAGGCTGTTGATCGTACCGTTGATCAGCACACCCACAAAAGAACCAAACACATTGCCTACACCGCCGGTCAGCAGCGTACCGCCGATAACCGCGGAAGAAATGGCCTTCATTTCCAGGCCCAGCGCTTGGGTCGTTGTACCGCACATGGTGTTCATGCAGTAAAGCACACCGCCGATGGAGCAGAGGAAAGAAGACAGGATGTAGGTGATCATCTTGGTCCTTTTGGTGTTCAGGCCCATCAGTGCGGCGCTCTGCTGGTTGCCGCCTACCGCATACATGCTGCGGCCCGTACGGGTATAACGCAGCATCAGGAACACCAGTACCACAACCACCAGCGCAATGACTACCGGAATGTTCACATAGGGTACCATCTTGACGCCGCGCTTGTTGACCACAGCGCCCAGTTCAAAGGGCATATACACCTTAACAGCCGCCACCTGCTTGAACCAGTTGTCCACGGTAATGTTGACCTGGTCAGTGCAGATCATGGCTGTCATACCGCGGGCAAAGAACATGCCTGCCATCGTCACGATGAAGGGCTGGATTCCCAGGTAACCAATCAGATAACCCTGTACCGCGCCGAACACAACACCGATCAGCAGCACAAAGGGTACCAGCAGCGAGGGAGAAATCCCGCTGTTTTCCATGCCTACGGACAGGATCATACAATCCATGGCCACCAGGGAACCGACAGAGATATCAATACCGCCGGTCAGCATAACACAGGTCATGCCGCAGGCAATGCAGATCAAAGCTGCATTGGTCCGGAAAATATCCAGGAAATTCTGGAGCTTTTCAAAGCCTTTTGCATTGGCGCCGAAGCCATACATGAAATATCCGGCTGCGTACAGCAGGATGAACAAACCCACAGTGATAAGCAGCAGTATGGAATGGCTGTTAATGTTCTTCTTCTTGTTCATGTTGTTCTTTTCCATTTTGCTCAACTCCTCCCCGCGACTGCAAGGCCGCCCTCTTTCTGTGCCTTGCGATGCGCAAAGTACGCTTTCACCGCCGGGGACTGTACAACAACGATCAGGATAACGATGATCGCCTTATACACAGGAGCCTGAGCCTTGGCCACACCCAGTGCATACATGGTGGTTGTAATGGCCTGGATGGTATAGGCACCGATAATGGAACCGGCCAGGTTAAACCGGCCGCCGCCCAGGCTGTTGCCGCCCAGGGCCACTGCCAGGATTGCGTCCAGCTCCAGGTTCAGGCCGATATTGTTGGAGTCAGCGGAATAGATCCGGGAGGTAGCCACGATGCCGGCCACACCGGAGAACAGGCCGCAGATCACGTAGCACAGCAGGATAATCGCCACAGAGTTGATGCCGGCGATCCTGGATGCCTTGGGGTTGATACCCACGGACTGTACATACATACCCAGGGAGGTTGTTTTCAGGATCAGCGTCATGATCAGGATACATGCCGCGGCGATCACTGTAGGCGTGGGGAAAATCCACAGTTTTCCGCCGAACACCTTGAACTGTTCCAGATGGATATACACCATCTTGTTGTTGGTGAGCAGCAGGCCGATGGCGCGGCCCGCGGTGAAGAAAATCAGCGTGGCCACCATTGGCTGTATCTTCATCTTTGCCACCAGGAAACCGTTGAACAGACCGCACAGGCCCGCCACGGCAATACCGGCGATCACGCCGACGAAGATCGGCATCTGCAGATCACCGATCTCACGCACATGCGTTACACCGAAACCGGCAAGCAGCATACAGCACAGGCTGCCGGCCAGGCTCATCACAGAGCCCACGGAAATATCCGTACCGGCGGAAGAGGAAACCACCAGCGTCATACCGATGGCCAGGATCGCAGCTTCACTGCCGCGGTTGAGAATATCGATGATACGGCCGTACAGCGCGCCTTCCTTCAGTTCAAACTTCAGGAATTCAAAAATATAGTTGCCTTGAATCGCGTCATACACCACATTGATGATCAGCACCAGGAAAACGCTGACCAGCGGCAGGAACAACGGTTTCTTGGATACCTTTTTCAGCCAGTCAATCACACTTTTCAACTCCGCTCACCTCCGGCAATGACCTTCATCACTGACTCCTGGGTCAGGTCTTCGGTCAGTTCTCCGACCTTTTCTCCGTCGCGCAGCACCGCCAGGCGGTTGCAGGTACGGAGCATCTCCTCGATTTCAGAGGAAATGAAGATCACGCTCTTTCCCTGGCGTGCCAGATCCACCACCAGCTTCTGGATTTCCGTTTTCGTACCGACGTCGATACCGCGGGTGGGTTCGTCCAGGATCAGGAAGTCCGGGTTGGTCGCAAGCCAGCGGGCAATGATAACCTTCTGCTGATTGCCGCCGGACAGCTGTTTGACCAGCGTCTCTGTGCTGGGGGTCTTGATATCAAGCAGATCGATGAACTTCTTCGTAATCTCCATCTGCTTTTCCATCGGGATCCGCTTCACAACACCGGCCAGGGACTGCATGGCCAGCATAATGTTTTCACGGACTGACAGGTCTTCCACAATACCTTCCGCCTTCCGGTCGTCAGGCAGCAGGCCCATGCCAAGCCGCATGGCGTCGATCGGCGCGTTGATTTTTATTTCTTTTCCCTTCACTTTCAGGGTGCCGGTCTGTGCCTTGTCAGCGCCGTAAATACAGCGGGCCAGCTCACTGCGGCCGCTGCCCAGCAGGCCCGTCAGGCCGATGACCTCACCCTTGTGGATGTCCAGGTCGAAGGGCTTGATTTTCCGTGCATGGCTCAGGCCCTTTGCGTCAATCAGCACTTCCTCGGACACAGCTTCATCTTCCTTGGACTTGATGGACTGCAGATCGTCGAAATCCTTACCCATCATAGCTGCCACCAGCTTGAGGCGGGGCAGGTCAGAGATCTCATACTCGCCTACCAGCTGGCCGTTGCGGAGCACCGTAATCCGGTCGCAGACCGCGTAAACCTGTTCCAGGAAGTGAGTAACGAAGATGATGCCGATGCCCTCATCCCGGAGCGCTCTCATCATTTTGAACAGCTTTTCCACTTCGTTGTCGTCCAGGGAGGAAGTGGGCTCATCCAGGATCAGCACCTTGCTCTCCATATCCACAGCACGGGCAATGGCGATCATCTGCTGCAGGGCAATGGAATAATTCTCCAGTGCCTGGGTAACGTCCACCTGGATGTCCAGCTTTTTCATCAGTTCCCGGGCCCGGTTCGTCATGGCTTTATGGTTGATGGTGCCAAGTTTCGTCAGCGGCTCGCGGCCGATAAAAAGGTTCTCCGCCACGCTCAGGTTGGGACAGAGGTTCACTTCCTGGTACACGGTGGAAATACCGTTTTTCTGTGCCTCCAGTGTGGAGTGGTTTCTGATGGGACGCATTTCCGGTCCCATGAAAATTTCACCCTTTTCAAAATCATTGACGCCCGTCAGGCATTTGATCAGGGTGGATTTTCCCGCGCCGTTTTCCCCCATCAGTGCGTGTATCTCTCCGCTCCTGAGCGTAAAATCAACGTCGCTCAACGCCTTTACGCCCGGGAACGTCATGCAGATGCCGCGCATGCTGAGGATCACTTCATTGCTCATGACTGCTTTCCCTCTCTTATTATTCATCCGGATAAATCGCTTTTATATTCTGTATTCTCCGCCGGAGAAGATTCTCCTCGGTCGGGAGAAACAACTTTCAGTTTTTTGAAATGGCGGTTTTAGAATAGGAAAGGCGGAAGAAACCTTCCGGTTCCTTCCGCTGTAAGTTTCCTTGTTCCTTGTGCAGAACCGGCTGCTTAGGTGATTGGAATTAATACTTGCGGGCAGCCAGAACTTCGTCGGACATAACGGTCACGAGAGCACTTTCGATTCCGGGAGCGCAGAAGCCTTCGTCGGGCACGAGGGTGAACTTGTCAACCGCTTCGCCAGCCTGCAGCTTGTTGATAACGTTCATAACGATAACAGCCTGGATGGGGTTGCATTCCACGTTGCACAGGATTTTGCCGTCCAGGGTTCTCTGCAGACCTTCATGAGTCGCGTCGAAGGAGATGATGATCTTTTCGCCAATGCCATACTTGATGCCGGCAGCGTCCATAGCGTCCATAGCGCCGTAAGCTTCGTTATCGTTGTGGCACACAACCACGTCGAATTCGGGGAAGCGCTTGATGAAGTCTTCCATAACAGCCTGTCCGCCGTTCTGGGTGAAGTCGCCGTCCTGGCTGGCCAGGATTTCCCACTCAGGATGGTTGGCAGCGATGTTGTTGAAGCCTTCGGCACGGCCGATGGCAGCGGAGGAACCGGTGGAGCCTTCGATCACCAGGATCTTGGCAGCCTTGCCGGCCAGGTACTCTTCCAGCCACTTGCCGGCGGTTTCGCCTTCAGCGGTCATGTTGGTACCAACAGCGGTGGTGTACAGTTCATCGGAAGCGTCCACAGAACGGTCAGCGATGATGCAGGGGATTCCGGCTTCCTGAACTTCTTTCAGAACGTCGTCCCAGCCAGCGGTCTGGATCGGGTCGATAACGATGTAGTCGAAGTCCTTCTGAACAAACTCACGAACCTTGGCCAGCTGCAGAGCGTGGTCGTTGTCGCAGTCGATCAGTTCCAGTTCGAATCCGGCTTCCTTGGTGAACACGTCGTAGTAGTTCTGAGTGTTCGCCATACGCCAGTCAGACTCATGTCCAACCTGGACGTAACCGATCTTCAGCAGATCCTCCGCGAAAGCGGACGTAGCGGCCAGCACCATCACCAGTGCGATAACCAGAGCCAACAGTTTCTTCATGGTAAAAAACCTCCATTTCATTTTTGGCATCCCTGCCATGTTGGTTACAGTATAAAAATAATCCCCTGTGATTGAAATACAGAGGATTATTGTTTTGGTTTGTTTTTTTCCGTTTCTGCCATGTTGGTTTGCAGATCCGGTTTGAAATCGTTTCCCTGAAGTTGATTTTTTTACTCCCCGGTCCGGTTGCTACGGCGGAACTCGCTGGGGGTCATTCCCGTCGTTTTCTTGAAAAGATAGCTGAAATAATGGGAATCGTTGTATCCCACCTCCTGCGCAATCTGCGAGGATCTCATCTCCGTTGCTTCCAGCAGTTCCTTGGCTTTACCGATTCGGAGCGCCGTCAGGTACTGGGTAAAGGTCAGGCCGGTTTCCTGGGCAAATACCGTGGAAAAATGGCTCTGGGACAGATGCACTTCTCCGGCTACATCCTGCAGCATCAAGTTCGGATCCGCGTAGTGTTCGGAAAGATAAGCCCGGGCTCGGCTGATGGTCGGATCCCCGTATCCGGCCCGGTTCCGATTGCGGAAGGCAATTGCCTTCCGGAGCAGTTCGGCCAGCAGGCGGAAGCCTTCTTCGCCTTCGGTGCGCAGGGCTTCCTCCACCGTGTCATCCGACAGCACTTCCTTGGGCACGCCCTCCCCTTCCTGGATAATCCTGCGCGCCGCCAGCAGTCCTGCAACCCGCAGATAACCCAGCGCCAGGGAAGGATCCAGGGACCGGGTATATTCCGTCAGGATGGGTTCCACTTCTTCCTCGGAAGCATACTGCAGCCGCTCATACAGCGGGCTCAGTTCCGTTTCGGACAGGGGCTGCAGCTGGCTGTTGTTTTCGTTGACGCCGATAATTCTCCGTTCTTCGTTCGCTTCGGGACCCTGCAGGTGCCGGGCATGCCTTGCACCTTTCATGGACTGCCGGATATCCCGGAAATCTGTCACGGTTTCCCCCACAGAAATCAGCAGCCGTTTCTCCTGGGCCAGTTCCGGCAGGTGCATGGCGGAATTGGCGAAGGAATAGGCCCGCTCCTCTGTATCCTCCGGATTGTCTCCCAGCACCAGCGCCCGGGCACCCTTCGGCGCGCCGCAGACATAAACCCCGCCGCCGCTCATCTCTGCCAGGGAAGTCAGTGCGTTCCGGCAGCTGATCCGTTTCTCTCCTTCCGCCGGGAAGGCGATATCAATCACAGCATAGCAGCCCGCTTTCAGGTTCACACCCAGCTCCCGCATCTGCCGGAGCATGGCCGCGTCATCCTCGCTGTCCCCTTCGTCCGTAAACAGGGAGGCCAGCAGCTTGTCCCGCAGGAACTGGTTTCCGGAAGACAGGCGTTCCCGCAGTGCCGTCAGGTTTTCCCGGTCACGGCGTTTCTCCTCAATCTGCCGGCTGACCCGGTTCAGCGCTGCTTCAAGTTCCGCGGCGGTCACCGGTTTCAGCAGGTATTCCTTTACGCCCAGGGAAATCGCCTTCCGGGCGTAGGTAAAATCGTCATAGCCGGAAAGAATAATCCGTTCCACCCACGGCATCGTCCGCTGCACTTCCTCGCACAGCTTGATTCCATCCATAAAGGGCATCCGGATATCAGTCAGGAGGATGTCCGCGTTCAGGTCCCGCAGCATCGGCAATGCCATTTCGCCGTCCGGAGCTTCGCCAACCAGCTGATAGCCTTTCTCTTCCCATGGAAAGGAATTCCGGAGATTCTCCCGGATAGCAATTTCATCATCCACGAGAAAGACTTTCATCATGGTCGATTTCCTCCCTTGTACGAATCGGAATACTGAATGATACCTCTGTTCCCTCCGGCCCTGAGCTGATCAGCAGGCCGGTCTTTTTGCCATAATACAGGCGGATGCGCATATCCACGTTCCGCATGCCGAAACCGGAATGTCCCGGTTCAGGTGCGGGCTGGGCAGTTGGCACGTTCTCTTTCAGGAGCGTTTCCACTTCCTCCAGCTGTTCCGGCGTCATTCCCTTGCCTGTATCGGCCACCGTGAATGTCATAATCCGGTTCTGGATCTGAACCTTTACCCGGATCATACCGCCGCCCCGCTTGTTCTTGATCCCATGGTACAGGGCATTCTCAACCAGCGGCTGCAGCAGCAGTTTCAGCATGTAGATTTCTTCCAGGCCTTCCGGCTGATCCACTTCATAGTCCAGGATATCCCGGTACCTTGTTTTCTGGATACTCAGGTAAGCGGACACATGCTTCAGTTCCTGGCTCACCGGAATCCAGTCTGCGCCGGCGGACAGTGAAATCCGGAAGAAGTCGCTCAGGTTCCGGGTCAGGTGAACCACTTCTTCCCCTTTTCCCGATTCAGCCTGCCAGACAATGGCGTCCAGCGTATTGTACAGGAAGTGAGGATTAATCTGTGCCTGCAGCGTACGCAGTTCCGCCCGGGCCAGGTGGTCCTGGTTCTGGCGGATCTGTGCGATCAGGGTTTCCAGGCGGTCTGCCATCTGGTTAACCTTTTCGCCAAGGTCACGCAGTTCCTCCACGTTCATGCCCTGCACCCGGTCACCGAAGTTCCCTTCTGCGATTCGCCGGACCGTTCCTTCCAATGAATAGATGGAGGAATGAATCGATTCCGTCAGCTTGTTTGTTTCATACCGTGTGCGCAGGAAGGCGATCAGGAGCAGCAGCACCTCTGCCACCGCTGCAACAACCACAATGATTCTCAGCCGTCCGCTGGCAACCGAAGCATTGGCAATTTCATCCGTAGTAAAGGCGTCCAGCATGTCTGATACCAGACGCCCGACGTCACGGACTTCATCCACGATCTTTTCAATTGTACTGATGGGCGTTCCGGCTTCCATGCCGTCCCGTACCCTGAGCACATACTGTTCCAGCGTGTCCATTGTCCGCCGGGCAATGGTCAGCTGCATCTGCCCGCTGCCTTCAGTCTCCGCGAGGAGCATATCCAGCGTATTGTCCGTTTCGGTGATCAGTCCCTGTACGCCGCTGTCCTCGAAGGTGCTCCGGCCTGCGGCTACAGAGAACAGGTTCTCGGCAATGGTGCTCTCCAGTGCAGGCTTCATCCCGGCTATGGCATCCATTCTCCGGATCATGGCCTGTGTCCGGGAGGAATAAAGCATCATAACCACCAGGCCGATCACTGCCGGTACTGCCAGCAGGAAGGCAATGGAGAAAACTGATCGGCGGACTTGCGCGGTAATGCTGGTCATTCCGCTGCGTTTCATATCAGAAACCCTCCACCGCCGGATCAGTCAGGTCGTCGAAGTCACTGAACGCTCCCTCATCCGGATGATATACTTTGGGTATTTCCTTTCCGGCCGTCACATCCCTGACCAGCTTCATTACGGAAGGTCCCAGGTGCGGCGTACACTGTACCACACAGTTGATTTTTCCGGCCTTCAGGGCATCCACCGCGTCCTTTTCCCCGTCCACAGTGATGATGATCATGTCTTTGGATCCGGCGGTTTCTTCCTTCTCCAGCACATTCAGCGCGCCAAGCGTCATAGCGTCATTGTGGGAGTATATCACGTCGATGCCGTCTGTCCCGTATTTCTGCAGGAGTTCCCGCATGCACTCCTCACCCTTGGACTGGAGGAAATCCCCGTCCACGCTTTCGATAACGGTGAACCGTTCATCCTTCCCGATCACGTCCATGAAGCCCCGCTGCCGGTCCTGCATGGGAGTGGACCCTGTCGTACCGCAGATTTCCACGATCCGCAGATGATCAGCGCCCAGCGCGTCAGCCTTCCGGATCAGGTATTCCCCGGCCCGGACGCCTTCAGCGTAGAAATCCGCACCCACATAGGCTCTGTACAATGAGTCATCCTGGGTATCAATCATCCGGTCCATGATAATCACCGGAATGTCTGCCTGTTTTGCTTCCGCCAGCACATTGTCCCAGCCGGTCTGCACAATCGGCGAGAAAACAATCACGTCCACGCGGTATGCAATAAAGGAACGGATCGCGTCGATCTGCTTTTCCTGTTTCTGGTTCGCGTTTTCCATCATCAGCCCGTAACCGGCAGCCTTCGCGGCCTGTTCCATGCTGGCAGTGTTTGCAATACGCCAGGAGCTTTCCGCTCCCAGCTGGGAAAAGCCAACCACAACAGACGCGCTGTCTCCGCCTGTTTCCTGTTTCCCTGCACAGCCGGTCAGGAGGAACAACACAAGCAGCACAAGGATCGGCACGATTCTTCTACGCATACGTTTCACCTGCTTTTATCTTTCTTATGCTGCGGGTTCCTCTGTCTCTTCCGAAGGTTCATCCGAGGACTCTCCCGGATCCGAATCAATCGTTTCATTATTATTTCCGGAATCCGCGTCATTCGCTGTCCGGGCTGCCGGATTCTGGATGCTTCCGTCCTCCAGTCCCTGGATGTATTCCTCCAGGCACAGATCATGATCCCTCATATACAGGGCATGTTCTATACCCACATAACGGATATGCCAGGGTTCCGCCTCAAAGCCGGTGATCTTTTCCTTTTCTTTCTGGTAGCGGATAATGAAGCCGTACTCCCAGCAGTGCTCGTTCAGCCAGTCGCTCTGCTTTGTGCCTGCGAATTTGGAAGAACCTTTCTTATTGATATCAAAAGCCAGTCCCAGGTGATGCTCGCTGCTTCCCGGTTCCGCCACAGTCCGCAGGGCTGCGCGGCGTGCTTTGGAGCTGCTCCAGTCCTTATGGCTCTTCTGGATGCTCTTGACCTTGGAATTCAGCATGCTGACCTGGTCGTCCCATGTGCGGTAACCCGCGCTGATCTGCCATTTGCCGATACCGTCTTCCTTCGCCGCCTCCAGCATCTCTTTCAGGGCATCCACAGCTGCTTTAACGCCGCGGGTCTTTTTATACTTGATCGTAACCAGTTTACTGCTCAGTTCCTTATTCAGCTGTACCAGGTCAGCCGGAGTAAAAAACTCTCCGTCTGCCAGCGGGTGTTCCTTGTTGACCAGCATGGGAATGTCTCCGGCCAGCGTATCCACCGGGCTGCCATTCGGCGCGGCCAGGGCGTCTTCCGCATACAGCTTGTTCTGTGTATCCGTGCCGGCCACACCGTCTGTGGTCAGTCCGTTCCGGCGCTGGAAGGCAATCACGGCGCGTTTGGTTCCGCCGCCGTACTGACCGTCCACTTTGCCTTCCAGGTATCCCAGGTCCTTCAGCCGCTGCTGAAGTTTGGTCACTTCCTCACCTTTTGCGCCCACTGTGAGAATTCCCTGGGCCTGGAGCTCTGAGGCGGACATTTTTGTCTTGGTGGTTTGCTCCGCTGCCTGGGTCTCCGTCTCCACCGCGCTCTCCGCGAAAGCAGCCTGTTCAGGACACAGGCACATCAGCATAAGCACTGCCATCAGCAGCGCTGTAAGGTTCCGTAAACCGTGTTTCATATATAACTCCTCCTTCGATTGAAGGCTTTTCACCGGCGCTTTGCCCGGATGTCATCAGTTTGATTATATATCACAAATGCGTTCCGGGCAATTGTCCTTGTCGGTTTGTGCAAAAATTGTTATACTGAATGGGTAATTTGCACCCAGAAAGAACAGGTGAGAACGATGCCTGATGTGGCGGTTCACGCGGCCTTCGGCCGGGAAGTTCTGGCCTCCCTGCCGGAGGAAGTTCGGGAATATCTGCTTCCCGAACCTTATACTTTTGCGCTGTTCGGTCCCGACGTTTGGTTCATGTACAAGCCCTGGCACCGCCGGGAAGGCCGCGGCCGCCGGATGCACACCGGGAAACCCGGGCTCTTCCTGACCACCCTGCTCTGCCGGGCGGAAAGCTCCGCTTCCCCGGTGGAAATGTTTTCCTATCTGTCCGGTTTCCTTTGCCATTACGCGCTGGACAGCATCGCTCATCCTTATATCATCTATGTTACTGCGGAGGAGCGTGTTTTCCCCCGCAGCCATATGAGCCTGGAGCATGCGCTGGATGTAGTGCAGTTCCGTCGTGACGGTTATGAGAATGAAAAGCATCCTGTTACGGAGCATTACTATCCACGTCTTCGCCTGCCGGAAACCCTGCGTCAGGATCTGGACGCTGTCTTTGAGGATGTTTACGGCTGGAAAAACTGCTGGTCAGCCCTGAACCGTTCCTGCCGCCGTTACCGGCTGTGCTACCGGGTGCTGGAAAACCCGCGGGGCCTGGCCGCGCGCATAGCCCGGCGGACAAAGCGTGACGTGCTTTGCTCCCTTGCCTATTCCGAATCCCAGTTCCATTCCCTGGATCCGGAAAACACAGAGCACCGTCTCTGGAAGCATCCTTTTGATCCTGACCAGTCTTTTACGGAAAGCTTCCCGGAGCTGCGGGAAAAAGCCCGGCAGTTTGCCCTGCAGCTGATTGAGGCGTCCTACCGTCTGGTCCGGTACGGCGAGGGTTCTGTTGAAAGTATCTCTGAACTGATCGGAAACAATTCCTATCTGAGCGGTCTGCCTGCGGATGATCCCCGGAACTACCGGGTCAAATCCCTGCTGCCCCCTGAAAAGGAGACACGGTAATGGATTTCAACAGTTTAAAGATGAATGTTGTCATCACCGTTCTTGTGCTCTTCCTGGTTTTTCTGCTTCCCTGGGCGGACCGGCGGATCTGCCGGCGCCTGCGGCTGAACCTGGAAGGCGGACTGAGTGACAATCCGAATGCTGACCGGCTGCTCCGTCTTCGGCAAAGGCTTTTGACCCTCGGGCTGTTTCTGTATTTTCTGCTCTTTGCCTGGCTTGTTTTCTTTTCCCGGGCGTCAACCGCATACTATACAGTCCATATTGCGCCCCTGGAGGATCTGAAAAACGCGTTCTCCACTCCCACCGGTTTTTCCGGATGGTTCCATACCCTGTTCACAGAGGGCGTTTCTTCCGCCTTTTCCCAGATTTCCATTGTCCGTCCGGAAGATATCTCCCAGTTCTACCTGAATGTGATGATCTTCCTGCCCGTTGGCTATCTGCTGCCCTATGTCTTCCGCTGGTTCCGGGCCCGGGTTCGGATCCGTCCCGTGGCTTTCTGCCTGCTGCTCAGTTTTATGGTGGAAAACCTGCAGCTGATTTCCCGGCGCGGCATGTATGATTTTGATGACATCATCTCCAACACCATCGGCGGGCTGATCGGTCAGCTGCTGTATATTGCTGTCGGCTATGTGGTCACCCATCCCGGCTGGCGGCGTGAGCTCCGGGCCTACCGTTCCTGGAAACGCCATGCCCGCCGCAGCACGCTCTTCCCCTATACCAAAAAGACGCATATGTTCCGCACCACGCTCAGGGGTTCAGATGAAGAGGCTATCCGGAGCTTTTTCGTGGAACGCCTGGGTTTCCGTCTTCGCCAGCAGATCGACCGCCGGGAGTCCGGAGATGTGGTCTATCTCTTTGAAATGGGCAAAACACAGATCCAGGTTATCTGTTCACCGGATGAACCCGTTCCGGAAACCCAGTACCTGACGCTCTTCGCAACCCGTCTGGCCGCGGTGCGGTCACGGCTGGAAGCAAACGGAATCCAACCGGGAGATTACCGCCGGGATCCCGCCACCGGCCGTCGGCTGCTCCGTTTCGCCGGTCCGGATAACCTGCAGATTGAAATCATCGGCGCCGAATAAAATATGAAAAACCGGGCGGTTCATGGATATGCTCCTTGAACCGCCCGGTTTCACTATATTGCTTTCTCACAGCACTCTTTTCCGTTTATCCTTCAGTTTGCCTTCCTTACCCAGGGCAATCAGCCGCTCATAGCGTTCAACCGCGGTTTCCAGCACTTTTTCCCAGGGTACCGGAATCGTCTCCCGGGCTGTTTCACCGATCAGACTCAGCTTTTCGGGCTCCTTCAGGGCTTCCGTCATCACCCGTGCCAGATCCTTCGGATCATTGTCGCACAGCAGGCCGTTCTCCCCGTGGCGGATAATCTCCGCAGCGGTACTGTTCCGCACCATCACAGAGGGGGTTCCCATGACAGCCGCCTCCCGTACTACCATGGGAGCTGCGTCGTACAGCGAAGGGAACGCAAACAGGTTGGCCCTGGCATAAAGGGCGTCCAGCAGGCTTGCGTCTGTGATATGGCCGATCTGCTCCGCCCGGTCCTGGATATTCAGCTCATGAATCTTCTGGCCGATAGCGTTCATGTCCATCCCCTGTCCAGCCAGCAGCAGCCGGTATTGAGTTCCGGCCTTTTTCATTTCCGCGCACGCTTCCAGCACGGTCAGGATGTTCTTCTTCCAGTCCATCTGACCCACAAAAAGGATCAGTGGATCCGTCCCCAGGTTCCACCTGAGGTTGACCTGCTCCACGTCGCCGGGTGAAACCGTACGCAGGGTGGCGCCGTTGGGCATCACCTGGATTTCACCCTCATAGCCGTATTCCCGCAGTACGTCCGCCGTGTTTTTACCCACAGCCCAGACTTCATCGCAGCGGTTATAGAAATTCACGACCAGCTTCACGCCCACCTTGGCAATGGATTCTGATCTGGTTGCCTTGAGAAAATCATCATAATACTTGGAATGGAAAGTAGCCACCAGCGGCAGCTTCCTGACCGATGCGAGACGAAGTGCTTCCGAACCGGCGGTAAAAGGGCTGTGCGCGTGAATCAGATCCAGGTCAATCATCCGGATCCGGTGACGGTAGTGGGCATCCAGCACAGCCTCGCCGACCTTGTACTGTTTCATTCCCGGCACGCTGCTGCCCACATATTCCACCAGCTGAAAAGGAAAACCGCCCTGGAAACCTGTATCATACATCGGCGCCACTACGGTCACCTGATGGCCCATTTTACACAGCGTCTCTGAATAGGCCTGGACCACCCGGCCCACGCCATCGACAATCGGCAGAAATGTATCTGTAAATTGCCCGATCTTCAGCATCGCATTTCACCTTCAACACAGACGTTTGTCTGTTTTTAGCCTGAATATTATCTCATGTTCCGGAGAAAAAAGCAAATCAGTCCGGACCCGCTGAAAAACAGAAGGAAAACGGACGGAATCCCAACGGAACATTGACATCCCTGACTCCCGGGTATATTGTTTCCCTCAGGGAGGGATTCCGATGAACCGTGAAACAATCACCCTGTCGCTTGGCGTAAACAGTTATGATATCGTGCTGGAGCCCTGCTGCCTGGGTCAGGCAGGAGACCTGCTGAATCTGAACCGGAAGGTGCTGGTGGTCACCGATTCCGGCGTACCTGCATCCTATGCGGATTCCGTTGCTGCTGCAAGCCTGGCGGCGGAAGTTGTCTGCATTCCCCAGGGCGAAGCCAGCAAAAACTTTGATCATTTCCATATGCTGCTCAGCCGCATGCTGGCTTTCGGCATGGGACGCGGCGACTGCGTGGTCGCTGTCGGCGGCGGCGTGGTTGGCGATATGTCAGGTTTTGCTGCGGCCTGTTATATGCGCGGCATCGATTTCTACAACATTCCCACCACCGTCCTGTCCCAGGTGGACTCTTCCATCGGAGGGAAGACCGCCATTGACCTGGATGGTATCAAAAACGTCGTCGGCGCGTTTTACCAACCGCGCCGTGTCCTGATTGATCCCACCACCCTGTCCACCCTCTCCCGGCGTCAGATCTCCAACGGTCTGGCTGAAGCAGTCAAAATGGCGCTTTGTTTCGATCAGGAAGCCTTCGCCCGTTTTGAATCCCTCGATTATGAAGCGGAGCTTGCCCTGCTCGCTTCCGGCCAGCCTTCTCCGGCATTGATCCGGATCATTTCTGACGCGCTTCATACGAAAAGGGACGTGGTGGAAAAAGATGAAAAAGAACAGGGACTGCGCCGCGTCCTGAATTTCGGTCACACCCTCGGCCACGGCATTGAAAGCGTCAACGTCAAAAACGGGATGCTGCACGGTGAATGTGTGGCTCTCGGCATGCTGCCGATGTGCTCGGATGCAGTCCGGGAACGCCTGCTTCCTGTGCTGGCTAAGCTTGAACTTCCAACAACCTGCGATTCCGACCCGGATCAGGTTATGCAGGCAGTCGTCCATGATAAAAAGAAGTTCGGGGGAAAGATTCGCTCCATCCTCGTGGACGCCGTCGGTACCTTTACAGAGAAGGAACTCACCCCGGAGGAACTCCGTCAGCGCTACACCGGTTTTTTCCTCTCATAAGCATACCAGTCACATTCGCAGATGATTATGAATTAAAAACATGGGAGTTGTTATGAAGAATACCTTTGGCACTTCCCTCACCGTCACACTGTTCGGTGAAAGCCACGGAGCCGAAATCGGCGCGGTCATCGACGGCCTTGCGCCCGGCATCCCGGTGGATGAGGAATTTATCGCTTCCCAGCTGACTCTTCGCCGTCCTGCCGGCCGTATTTCCACTGCCCGGCAGGAAGCCGATCCCTTCCGGATTGTCAGCGGCGTTTTTGAAGGCCGTACCACCGGTACCCCGATAGCAATCCTGATTCCCAATGCGGACACCCGCAGCGGAGATTATCAGCGCGGCCCGGCCCGGCCCGGGCATGCGGATCTCACAGCCTATGCCAAGTATCATGGCTATGAAGACTACCGTGGCGGCGGCCATTTCAGCGGCCGGATCACAGCCGCGCTGGTGGCCGCCGGCGCTGTTGTGATTGCTGCCCTGCGGCGCAAAGGAATTGTGATCGGCACCCATGTTGCCCGCTGTGCCGGCATTGATGATGCTCCCTTCACGGATCTGTCCGTGGATCTGCCCCGGCTGAACAGCCTGTCCTTTGCCGTTCTGGATGAAGCAAAAGGCCAGGCCATGCGTGAAGCGGTTGAAAATGCTGCTGCCCGGTGTGACAGCGTGGGCGGCATTCTGGAAACCGCCGTTACCGGTCTGCCGGCAGGCGTCGGTGAACCCTGGTTCGACACGGTCGAAAGCGTCCTTTCCCATGCGCTCTTCTCCGTCCCCGCTGTCAAGGGCGTTGAATTCGGATCCGGGTTTGCCTTTGCGGATATGACCGGCAGTCAGGCAAACGATCCCATCCGGATGAAGGACGGCAGGCCAGTGACCACAACCAACAATAACGGCGGTGTGAACGGCGGCATCACCAACGGCATGCCGGTAATCTTCCGCTGTGCCGTTAAGCCCACCCCCTCCATTGCGCAGGAGCAGCAAACCGTCAACCCCGGCACCGGTAAAGAAACTGCCCTGGTCATCAGCGGCCGTCATGATCCGGCCATTGTTCACCGTGCCCGGGTGGTTGTGGACAGCGTCACTGCCCTCGTCCTCTGCGACCTGCTGGCTCTCCGCTACGGCACCGACTGGCTGGCCTCTTCAAACGACTGAACACTGCAGAAAGGTTTCAGCATAAATGCTGAGCATCTGTCAAAAGCCTGACAGCATTCTCATCATTGTGCATTATGCATTATGCATTCTGAATTGATTTACGGCTGCATCGGCGAACACCTGCCCCACAGTTTTTCCCGGGAGATCCACGGGGAAATCGGCAGCTATGCCTATGAACTGAAGGAACTGACCCCGGAAGAGCTTCCCGGCTTCATGACCTCCCGGGGATTTATGGGAATCAACGTGACAATTCCTTACAAGCAGGCAGTCATCCCCTTCCTGGATGAAATCGACGAAACCGCCCGTGCCATCGGCGCGGTCAACACCGTCGTCAACCGGGATGGAAAACTGTATGGCTATAACACGGATCTGTACGGCCTGACCCGGCTGATCCGCCGCATTGGTCTGGATCTGTCCGGAAAAAAAGTGCTGGTGCTTGGCACCGGCGGCA
Source organism: Clostridiales bacterium FE2011 (assembly GCA_017569305.1). NCBI lineage: Bacteria > Bacillati > Bacillota > Clostridia > Eubacteriales > Clostridiales bacterium FE2011. The sequence goes on from CP069418.1 coordinate 858,592, forward strand.
CTTCCCGTACCGCATCCTACGCAGCGGAAAAGCTTGGCGCCCGGGTGGTATACCGGGTCAGCCGGACTTCCCGGGAAGGCAGCCTCTCCTATGAGGATGTCCTGCGGGATCATACGGATGCGCAAATCATCCTGAACACCACTCCCTGCGGCATGTTTCCCAGGCCGGCGGAGCAGCCCCTTTCACTGGAATCCTTTACCCGTCTCGAAGGCGTGGCGGATGCAATCTACAATCCCCTGCGCAGCCGTCTGGTGCTGGATGCCCGTTTCCGCGGCATCCCCGCGGAAGGCGGCCTGTATATGCTGGTCGCCCAGGCCGTGCGGGCTTCTGAACTGTTCCTGAATATGTCATATCCGGATGACCTGACAGATCAGATTTATGACCGGATCCTTCGCCGGAAGGAAAACCTGGTTCTCATCGGTATGCCCGGGAGCGGCAAATCTGCCGTCGGTAAAATCCTGACGAAAACCACTGGCAAACCGCTGGCCGATACTGACCAGCTCATTGTGGAAAAGGCCGGAAAGTCCATTCCGGAGATCTTCCGGGAAGACGGCGAACCCGCCTTCCGTGATCTGGAAAGCGAAATCATCCGCGAGCTCTCCCTTCAGGGCGGACAGGTTATTTCCACCGGCGGCGGGGCTGTGCTCCGTCCGGAAAACGTCACCCTGCTTCGGCAGAACGGCCGTCTTTTCTGGCTGGACAGGGCTCCGGACAGCCTGGTTCCGACAGACGATCGTCCGCTGGCGGATACGGCTGCTAAAATGAAGCAGCTCTATCAGGAACGGGAACCCGTCTACCGTGCTTCCGCCGATATGATTATTCCCGTTTTCGGCACACCCGAAGACACCGCTTCCCTTATCCTTCAGCAGTAATCCGGAACATATAATTGTTCATTGTTCATTATTCATTGTTAATTGTTTAGGCAGGTGCTTTCATGAACATTCTTGTTATTAACGGACCAAACCTTAACATGCTGGGCATCCGTGAACCGGAGATCTACGGCAAAGCCACCTATGCGGATCTTTGCCGTCTCATTGAGGAACATGCCGCTCAGCTGGGGATTGATGTCACCCTGTACCAGTCCAATCATGAAGGGGATCTGGTGGATGCCATCCAGCAGGCGTACGGCAAAGCCGACGGCATTGTGATCAATCCCGGTGCCTATACCCATACCAGCATCGCCATTCTGGACGCGCTGAAGGCAGTGGCTCTTCCCGCGGTGGAAGTCCACATCTCCGATCCGGATACCCGTGATGAATTCCGGAAAATCAGCTATGTCCGTGCCGCCTGCGCGAAGACCATCAAAGGCCATGGTTTCAATGGCTATCTGGAAGCCATGGATTATCTCACAGGAGTTGACCAATGAGAGCAATCATTCAACCCGGCACAGCCCGGGGCTCTGTGGCGGCACCGCCTTCCAAATCCATGGCTCACCGCCTGCTGATCTGTGCCGCCCTGGCAGAAGGAGAAAGCACAGTGCGGGGCGTGGATCCCAGCCAGGATATTCTCGCCACGGCGGACTGCCTGACCGCGTTGGGGGCTTCCCTCTCCTGGGAGGGGAATACCGTCCACGTCCGGGGCTGCGATCCCCGGAAGGCTGTTTCCGCGACACTTTGCTGCCGGGAATCCGGCAGCACCCTGCGTTTTATGATTCCCCTGTGTCTCCTTTCCGGTCAGCCCATGCGGCTGGAAGGCAGCGAAACGCTTCTGTCCCGGCCGCTTTCTGTCTATGAAGACCTGTGCAGGGAGCAGGGGCTCCGCCTGGAGCACAGCAAAGACGGACTCCTGGTACAAGGCCGCCTGACCGCCGGAGAGTATACCGTTTCCGGAAGCATCTCCAGCCAGTTCATTTCCGGCCTGCTTTTTGCCCTGCCCCTGCTTCCCGGTAACAGCAGGATCCGGCTCCTGCCTCCCGTGGAAAGCCGCTCCTATCTGTCCCTCACCCTGCAGGCCTTGCAGGATGCGGGTGTACAGGTATCCTGGGCGGATGAGTTCACCCTGGATATCGCCGGCAGCGCCGCTTTCCGTACCCAGGATACAGTTGTGGAGGGTGACTACTCCAACGCCGCTTTCTTTGAAGCCTTCAATTATGCCGGCGGGGATGTGACGGTGACCGGTCTCCGGGCGGACAGCCTGCAGGGAGACCGGGTATACCGGGATTATTTCAACGCTCTGGCCAAAGGATCCGCGGAGCTGGACCTGACCGACTGTCCGGATCTGGCGCCTGTGCTCTTTGTCACTGCCGCCCTTTGTCATGGTGCTGTTTTCACCGGCACACGCCGTCTTCGCTTCAAGGAAAGCGACCGTGGCGCTGTCATGGCGGAGGAAATGGCCAAATTCGGAATCTTCCTGGATATGGAGGAAAACCGGATCACCGTTCCGGCGGATACTTTCCACGCTCCGGCCGAATCGCTTGACAGCCATAATGATCACCGGATTGCCATGGCGTTGTCCCTGCTCTGCAGCCGCACCGGCGGGGAAATCCATTGCGCCGAAGCCGTCCGCAAGAGCTTCCCCGACTACTGGGACCGTCTCCGCTCCCTTGGTCTGAATATCACCCTTATGGATTAACCATTATTTTTTCATTCTTCATTCTTCATTTTTCATTTATTCCGGAGGATTCTATGTCAGTTTTCCACTCCTTACAGGAGGCTCGTGACTTCTTCAGCAAAGATCTTTTTGCCACATCCAATAACATGACCCTGGACGCCCTCACGGAAGACGGCGCTGTCTGCGGCATGGAGATCACCGAGCGGCACATGAACGCCGCAGGCGGCCTCATGGGCGGTGCGATTCTTGCCCTGGCAGATTTCACCTTTGCCGCCGCGTCCAACAATGCCCATCGTCCCACGGTTGCCCAGCAGGTCAGTCTGAATTTCCTCAATGCCAGCAAGGGAAAACACCTGACTTCCACCGCCGCATGCCTGAAGAACGGCCGCACTTCCTGCGTCTATGTCATCAGCATAAAAGATGACCTGGGCAAGGATATTGCCCAGGCCACATTTACAGGCTTTAAGCTCTGAGATTATTTGATCGTTTCCAGCTGCTTCAGGATGCCGCCGGCTTTCAGTGCCGGACGGACCGCATGGAAGAAGATCGGAGCCGTCACCACCGCAAAGGCTGCATTAATCAGCGAAGGAATCAGTTTGGCCACCATAATGCCTGGAATTGTATCCACCGGCACCGGTTCCACATACAGTTTGAACAGCCAGGTCTTCAGCATATACAGCGCCACATAGGTCAGCGCGCCCAGCACGCAGGAAATGATGAGCGGAAGGAGATTTTCCTTCCAGCTTTTTTCTTCTTTCTTCAGCACCCATTTCTGATAAAGGATGCCCGTCACCCAGGCCATGGCAAACTTGCTGACAAAGGTGATCAGTGCGTCAAAAAAGCTGTATCCTCCCAGCAGCACGTCATAGATTGCGGAACCCAGTCCGGCCGCCGTACCGCCCCACACTGGTCCAAGCAGCAGGCCGCTCAGCAGGCACATGGAGTTTGCAAAATGGACCTTGCTCTGGCCCAGGGGAATCCGGAATGTGGTAATCACGCAGATAATGGCGGCCATTACACCGGCAAAAACGATCCGGGTGATCAGCGCGTTGCTGTTTTTTTCGCCTGCTGTATTGCTCATGATAAGAACCCCTTTCAGAACCCTTGACTTTGGATGCAAAGGAGTATATGCTTTGCTTGGCCATATGAAAAGTGCCAGAAATGGAGAATTTTATAAGACCAGATGAGTGTGAAAAAGCCAGCTTACCTGACCCTGTATGAGTCTCTTCGGGAGGAGATTATTTCAGGCATCCGCCCTTTCGGCAGCCGTCTGCCTTCCCGCCGCATCCTCGCCCGGGATCGGGGCGTCAGCGCCATCACCGCAGAGCACAGCATTGAGCTCCTGTGCGAGGAAGGATATGCTGAATCCCGTCCCCGCAGCGGCTGCTATGTCATTTACCGGGAAACAGACGGATTCACCCTTCCTTCAGTCCGCCAGGAACACCGGATTTCTGCCGTGCCTCCCGCGCCGGACCGGGATACCTTTCCCTTTCCCGCGCTGGCCCGGGTCATGCGCCGGGTGCTGACCGAGTACGGTGAGGAAATCATGGTCCGTTCTCCCAATGCCGGCTGTCCCATCCTGCGGGAAGCTTTATGCAGTTATCTTGCCCGAAACCGGGGAATCCGCGTACAGCCGGACCAGATTATCATCGGTGCCGGAGCGGAATACCTTTACGGTCTTGCGGTGGAACTGCTGGGCAGCGACAGGATCTTTGGTATCGAAGCACCGTCCTATCAGAAGATCGAACAGGTTTACCGCTCCCGGAATGTGCAGGTAGACTTCTGCCCGCTGGGAAAAGACGGTATTCTCTCTGAAGCGCTTCAGTCCACAAAAGCCTCCGTGCTTCATATCACTCCCTTCCGGAGTTTCCCCAGCGGCGTTACCGCGACCGCTTCCAAGCGCCGGGAATACCTGCGCTGGGCGTCGGAACCGGATCGGTACATCGTGGAGGATGACTATGAATCAGAGTTTTCCCTGCTTCGCAAGCCGGAGGAGACGCTTTTTGCAGGCACCACCCGCCAGAATGTCATCTATCTGAACACCTTCTCCCGCACTGTATCTCCGTCTTTCCGTGTGGGATACATGGTACTCCCCCGAGCCTTGCTCCCGGTCTTTGAACTCCGTGTCGGCTTTTACAGCTGCACTGTCCCCACTTATGAGCAGTATGTACTGGCGGAGCTGATCAGCGGCGGAGACTTTGAACGGCATATCAACCGGATTCGCCGCGGCGAGCGCAAAGCCGCCGGAAACTGAAAAGCGGGAACGGATTTCACTCCGTTCCCGCTTTCTTTTCAACCGTTTTCACTCTTCCGCGCCGTAGGTACACAGGGCGCCCACGTCCAGCTCCGCAATATTCAGGATCGTCACATTTCCCTGCAGGTCTTCATACAGGTACACGATCGTATAATACGGTTCCGCACCCGGATACACAACCGTGGCCTGGCACAGGAAAGCATGGTTGGTTCCCGCCACCACCTGGGATCCCAGATAAGCGACCGGTGTATATCTGACGCCCACCAGTCCTTCAAGTCCCTTGTCAAACACCGCCTGCAGTTCCTCCGTTACAGCAGGATCCGCGGAGGGAGTCCAGCCGCCGGACAGAGGGCCGTCCTCCGCGGCAGCGATACTCATCAGCATCAGCAGGGCAGCCAGCACAGCAAAAAGCTTTTTCATGATCTTGTTTCCTTCCTTTCGGCCGTTTTTCCGGTCTCATCTATTGATACGCAAAAAAGAGTGTCGTGGGGGTCGTTCAAATGTTTTTCTCTCTTGTTTTATTGTATTTTTCTTTTGAAAAGAACGCAAGGATTAAATTGACGATGGGTTTTCGGAACTATATAATGGATGCGACAAATGAATAGCCGGTGTATCTGCGCAGCGATGCGCGGCGCCGCTTCTCAGGAAGCGCGTCATAGGAACACGGATGAGAGTTCCGGGCTATCCCAGTAACCGTGAAGCTGACGAAAGCACGTTATGAAGCCACTGCGGCCCCAGGCCGCGGGAAGGTGTGCAAGTAGAATGAAGCCAAGCCGGGAGACTTGTTTACACCGTGAAAAAATCATTCCCCTGGGGGTGGGATATGCTATAAAACTTGCGGACAATCCGTCTGCGGGTTTTGTTGGCGTGCCTCGGGGAGGGACGCTTTTCTTTTGCTTCCTCCCGCTGATTCATTTGATCAATGTTGAGGAGGAACTGAAAATGTCCAAAAAACTTGTTTCCCTTTTCCTTGCCATGCTGATGGTTTTCAGCATGACATCCGTTCTGGCTGATGATGCCGCGGTCACAGTTACGGATATGTACGGCCGTGAAATCACCCTGGCGGAGCCTGCCACCCGGATTGTGGCCCTGCAGCCTTCCGACTGTGAAATCCTGTGCGCGATCGGCTGTGAGGAAGCCCTGGTGGGCATCGGACAGTACTGCGATTACCCCGCTTCCATCACGGATCTGCCCAAGGTTCAGTCCGGCAAGGAAACCAATATTGAGGAAATCCTGAACCTGAATCCCCAGGTCGTCCTGATGAACGACATGAGCCAGTCCGAGGATCAGGTGAAGCAGCTGGAAGATAACGGCGTGAAGGTCGTCATCAGCACCACCTCCGACATCGCCAGCATCTACACTGCCATCCGCATGATCGGTACCCTGATGGGCAAGGATGAAAATGCGGAAGCGCTGATTGCTGACATCCAGGCCACCTGCGATGAAATCAGGGCTAAGACCGAAGGCAATGAAAAGAGCGTCTATTTTGAGATCTCTCCGCCTCCGTATCTGTACTCCTGCGGCAGCACCAGCTTCACTCATGAACTGGCTGAAATCTGCGGCCTGAAAAACATCTTCGGCGACCAGGCGGATCCCTGGCTGATGATCAGTGATGAGCAGGTCATCGAGCGCAACCCGGACTATATCATCCTGATGAACGGTATGGGTGCCGAAGGCATCGATGAGATCATTGCCCGTGACGGCTGGGGAGACATCACCGCCATCAAGGACAAGAACATCTATTACGATGGAACCAGCATGATGACCCGTCCCGGCCCGCGCCTGAAGGACGCTGTCATCGAACTGTATAATTTTGTCTATGGTGATGAAGCCGAAGAAGTTCCGGCTGCTTAATTCCGCTTATTCCGGGGGAACCGGACCGTTTCCGGTTCCCCTTTCCTGTTAATGAGGTTGCTATGCAGAAATCGCGGCTGCTCCTGCGGGAGCGTTTCTCACCCGTCACCTATCTGTTCCTGTCCATAGTGCTGTTCCTGACCATGGTTCTGTGTATCTGCGTCGGCAGTGTCAGGATCACTTTTTCCGATACCGTTACAGCGGTATGGAATGCCGTCTGGGGGCTGCCGATTCCCCAGAACATCGCCAAAAACATCATACTGAATGTCCGACTGCCCCGCGTGCTGTGCGTTACGCTGGCCGGGGCGTCTTTATCCATATGCGGTGCCGCCATGCAGGGGTTGCTGCGCAATCCCCTTGCGGATGGATCCACCATGGGTGTCTCCTCCGGTGCGGCCCTCGGGGCAATCATCGCCATTGTCATCGGATTCACCATTCCCGGCTCCGCCTACGGTGGCACTATGATCATGGCTATGGCTTTTGCCTTTGGCTCACTGATCCTGATTCTTTCCCTTGCTTATGCCCTGGACCGGTCGCTGAGCACCAGCAGCATCATCCTGATCGGCGTCATCTTTACCATGTTCATTTCCAGCATTATTTCGCTGCTGATTACCTTCTGCAGTGATCACACCCGCTCCCTGAGCTACTGGACGCTCGGTTCCTTTTCCGGGGTAAACTACGACCAGGTCAAACTGCTGTTCCTGGCATTGCTCCTGTGCGGCGGAGTCCTGTTCCGTTTCAGTCCGGAGCTGAATGCCTTTGCCATCAGCGAAGACAATGCGCGGCATATCGGTGTGAACGTGAAGCGGGTGAAACTGATTATCATGATCACTGTTTCCGTACTCATCGGTGTTTGTGTGTCCATTTCCGGAACCGTCAGCTTCGTCGGTCTGGTTATGCCGCATATTGCCCGGATGCTGGTCGGGCCGAATCATAAGCGCCTGCTTCCGGCTTCCCTTTTCTCCGGTGCCATTTTCCTGCTTCTGGCGGATCTGGTCGCCCGCACCCTGCTCAGTCCCATTGAGCTGTCCATCGGTGTGGTCACGTCCATGGTCGGAGCCGTCGCGTTTGTAATCATATTCAATAAGACAAGAAAGGCCAGGTGACCGGAATGCTGCAGGGAGAACATATCACCGTCCGCTACGGCAGCTTCACGGTTGTCGAGGATCTTTCCTTCCGCCTGGAAGAAGGGCAGTGGCTCATGCTGGCCGGACCGAACGGTGCCGGCAAATCCACCCTGATCGAGACCATCGCCCAGGGCGCTCCCTACACCGGATCCATCCGGTGGAAGGGTGAGGATATCCGCAGCCTGAAGCCGTCAGAACTGGCACAGAAAATCGGCGTACTGGCACAAAAAAACAATGTAGGCTATGCCTACACTGTCGAGGAAGTTGTCGGTCTGGGCCGTTATGCCTACAAATCCGGCCTGTTTTCCGGCCGGGATGACGACGGAAAAGCCGAGGTGGAAAAAGCACTGGAAATCACAGGGCTCTCAGAGCTCCGTCACGCCAGCATGCTGACGCTTTCCGGCGGCGAGATGCAGCGCGTCTTCCTTGCCCAGGTATTTGCCCAGAATCCGCAGGTGCTGATCCTGGATGAGCCCGCCAATCACCTGGACCTGAAATACCAGCAGCATATCTTTTCCCTGATCCGGGAGTGGCTGAAGAAACCCGGACGGGCTGTCCTGTCCGTCGTTCATGACCTGAGCCTGGCCCGCCGCTACGGCACCCACGCTGTCCTGCTGGATCACGGGAAAACTGTGTCACAGGGGCTGATCGCCGACGTCATGACCCCCGAAAACCTCAAGCAGGTATACGGGATGGACGTCTATGCCTGGATGCGGGAAATGCTGTCCCAGTGGCAGGAACCCTCACAGCCCGATGCCGGTATATGATCCGTCTTCTTTCAGGATATAGCCGCAGCCGTTTTTGACCTGGAAATCATAGTAGTTTCCCCGAGGCTTCCCCATCGCTTCCATAATGGACATGATCGTGCCCCCGTGCACAATCAGGGCACAGTCTTCATCGCCCGCGTCCTGCCGGATGGACTGAAAAGCCGCAAAGCTGCGGGCTGCAAACTCTGCCCTGCTTTCACCATCCGGAAAAGGCAGTTCCCCGCCGGAATCAATCCAGGCCTGGTAATCTGCCCGTCCGTTCAGTTCTTCATAGTTCTTATACTCAAATTCGCCGAAATCGCATTCCCGGAAATCCGGAATGATTTCGGCTTTTATTGTGGGATAAAGAATCGCCGCCGTCTCCAGGCACCGGCGCATAGGACTGGTATAGACCTTCTGAACATCGGGATACGTTCCCTCTTTCAGCTTAGCGATGCCCGCCTCGCAAAGCGGTTCATCCGTCCGGCAGCCCACGTAGCGTCTTTCCGTATTTCCCTGTGTCATCCCATGTCTGATCAGGATCCAGTTCATTTGATCCGCACCCCGATTCCGCATATGCACCTGGTAACCTGTTCCGCGTTCCGGGCAATCACGCACAGGACACGCCCCACAGCTTCCCGGAAAGTCCGGTCTTCTGCCGCCATGGGTACCACGCCGGATCCCACTTCATCGGAAACAACCACTGCCTCTGGATGTTCCCTGCAGAACTGTTCTGCGAACGCCAATGCTTCTTCTCCTTTTTTCAGAACCGCTTCCCGGATGGTTTCATGAAACCTTTCAAAGATCTGAACGTCAGGATTCTCCTGCCGGGCCAGTTCATCCTGTCCCTGGTATGCTCCGCCTATATACAGTTTCAAAGCAGCCTTCCTCCAATCACAATCACGGCAGTCAGCACCAGTTCTGTCACCTGCAGGAACCATCCTGCCAGATCGCCCGTCACGCCGCCGAACTGCCGGTAAGCCATGCGCCTGTACCCCAGGACACAAAGCACCGCCGCAGCCGCGCAAAACACTGCGATCCAGCCGCCCGTCAGCGCCCAGATAACCAGGCAGATCAGGGCATATATCCCGCCGCTGACCGACACCATCCTGATTCGGGTAACCCTGGAAAAATCGTCCAGCATTCCCTGTTCCCTGGCGCCCTTCATCACAGCCAGCGCCCATGCGCTGAGCGCCCTGGACAGAACAAAGACACAGATCAGGCCGGGGCCCGCCGATGCGAATACCTCACTGTACAGGGCAGCCGAAAGCAGCAGATAACCTGCGCAGGCCATCACTGCGAAAGCTCCCGTATGGCTGTCTTTCAGGATCTCCAGGCGCTTTTCCGCCGGTTGCCAGGACGCCAGCGCGTCCACGGTATCCATAAAGCCGTCCATATGGATGCCCCCGGTAATCACCAGCGGCACAAGCGCTGCCACCGCGCCCCGGAGAAACAGATCTATTTCGAAATGATCACACAATGCCAGCCATCCCCACAGCACCAGGCCTGTCACCAGCCCGACCAGGGGAAAGAAACACATACTGTACCGCCGGTTTTCCTCTGTCCATTCCACCTGCGGAACCGGAATCCGTGAATAGGTGGAGAAAGCGATCAGCAGGGATCGGATCAAACGCATGGTAATTCTCCTTTCAGGGAAACAGGAATGGAATAAACCACTTCAACCACGCAGTCGGCCATTTCCGCCGCCTGCCGGTTAATCTCTGCCAGGCACCGCAGGTATTCCTGTACGGAAGGTGAATACTCCGCGCCGTCCGAAAACAGGTCGTTGGTGACCATCACCAGATGACGGGACCGCGCAGCCAGCATCCGGAGTGCCGGAGCAATCCGTTCCGGATCACCTCCGTCAAACATCTCATTGGCTGTCAAATTCACCAGGTCTTCCAGCAGGACGGTGCCGCCGTCTTCAATCGGAGCTCCAGCCAGGTCCTTTTCACACTCAACTGTCCGGAATCCTTTGTCTGCCCGCTGCTTCCTGTGCCGTTCCACACGAAGTTCCGACTCCCTGTCGTATACCTGCATGGTCGCGATGTATACGCGTTTCTCTTCCGTCAAGGTCTGGATCAGTTTTTCCGCCCAGGTGGATTTCCCGCAGCCGCTGCCGCCGGTTACCAGAACAATCATGCTTTTCCCTCCTGCGGCGTATAAGCTTCCATTCCCAGGTTGCTGAAGGTATGGGGCCCGTTATATACCCGCAGCGCCATATCCAGCAGCGGTAGCAGCATCACGCCTCCTGTTCCTTCTCCCAGGGCTGTCTGCGCATGGATCACCGGTTTCATATCCAGGGTTTCCATAATCAGCCTGTCCGCCGGCTCCTTGCTCATCGTTCCCGGCAGGATGGACCGTATAACGTCGGGATTCATCCGCGCGGCTGCCAGGGCAGACGCTGCCGGGATCATGCCGTCCGGTATCGTCGGAATATGATATTTCAATCCGCCCAGATAGGCGCCGGCCATACCTGCCAGTTCAAATCCGCCTACCTTGGCCAGCACGTCCACCGGGTCATCCGCGTCAGGCCTGTTTACCTGAATGGCCTTCCGGATCGCGCTGATTTTCCTTTTCAGTCCGGCATCGGATAGTCCGGCGCCGCGGCCTGTCACTTCTTCGGGATCCATTCCCAGCAGCACGGCAGAAACCGCGCTGGCCGCAGTTGTATTGCCGATGCCCATTTCACCGATAACGGCAATCTGATATCCCTGCTCATGAAGCTCTTTCATCTGCTCCATACCGGCCCGGATTGCTTCCTCCGCCTGTGCCCGGGTCATGGCCGGCCCTTCCGTCATGTCAGCGGTTCCCCGGCCGGCATGCCGGTCCACAGTGCCCGGCACAGGTTTCAGCATGCCCATGTCTACAGCCAGCACGTCCGTATGAGCCTCTGCTGCCATCAGGTTGATGTTCCCGGTTCCTTCTCCGATCGCTTTAGCCACCAGTGCCGTTACGCTGCTGTCCGTCTGGCTGACGCCCTGCCGGACCACTCCGTGATCCCCGCAGAAAACCAGCGCGCACCGGTGGTCGATACACACGTTTTCCGTTCCCTGGATGCCCGCGATCCGGACAACCAGATCCTCCAGGAGTCCCAGGGAATGCAGCGGCTTTGCCACACTGTCCCAGCGCCTGCGGGCTTCTTCCTGTACGTTCATAGATTCTCTCCGTCCATCATCCGGACCACTTCTTTGATTTCATCAAACCGGGCTGTCACCTTCCCGTAATTATCCCTGATATGCGGGAAGACACAGTTGATACAGCTTTTGATGTTTTTGTCCGTGTAAACATAGTTTCCCCCACACTTCCTGCCCAGCGTATACAGGGGACAGTAGCAGAACAGGCAGTTGAATTCTTCTTCCGGCACTCCCTTATGGCAAGGAAAATACCGGCATTCCCTGTTCTGGAAAAAGTTGCTGCTGTTTTGGGTCTTTTCCATCTTCAGTCTCCTATTTCACTAATCCGGTCACTGCAGCAATCAGCATCATCAGTCCGCTGGTCACATAGAGAAGGCGGTTAACCTTTCCGATATCCTCTTCCTCCGCCGGCCGGTCATCATCGCCGATCGTCGGCTTCTCCACCGGTTTGCCGAAGTAGAGATGCGTTCCGCCCAGCTGAATATGCAGGGCGCCCGCCGCCGCGGCTTCGCTCCAGGCACTGTTGGGGCTCTTGTGATTGGCGTGATCCCTGTGGACGATGCGCAGGGCGTTTTTCGCATCCAGGCCGGTCAGCCGCGCGGCAAGAGCCATCAGCAGGGCGGTCAGCCGGGCCGGGAGATAGTTCAGGACGTCATCCAGTTTTGCGCTGCTCCAGCCGATATCCCGGTATTTCTCATCCATATATCCCACCATGGAATCCAGTGTATTCACCGCTTTATATCCCCACAGCAGCACCGGTCCGCCTATCAGCGCGTACAGGATCGGTGAAATGACCCCGTCCGTAGTATTCTCAGCCACCGTTTCAACCGTAGCTTTGATAATCTCTTCCTCGTTCAGGCCCTCCGTATCTCTTCCGACAATGCGGGCCACCTGTTTTCTGGCCGGACCGACCCCCAGTTTCAGGGCTTTTCCGACTCCCCTGGCTTCCTTTGCCATGCAGGTAACCGCAATACCCATCCAGTCCATCAGCGCCATGCCGATAAACAGCGGAACGTCTCCCCCCAGCTTAAGCAGCCACAGGATCAGGGCAGCTGCCGCCATGGTCAGCAATGTGGTGGAAACTGTCAGGATCAGGGCGCTGATCCGCAGGTTTCCGCCCCTTTCCCGGAGACGTTTTTCCGCAAAGGATATGTATTTCCCAATCAGCCGTACCGGATGATAAAGCCATTCCGGATCACCCAGCAGCAGATCCAGCAGATAACCGGCAATCAGCGCAGCAATACCCAGTTTCATTCTCTGTCCTCCCCGCGCATGATAGCATAGACCTTTTCCATATCCACACTGCTCCGCACAATGGCGGCAATCCGTTCAAATTCCTTTTCCCGGAATTCCTCAAAGCTGACCGGAATGCTTTCTTTATCGGTTTCTCCCCGCGCTTCACGGATCCGTGCGGCCATGGCGGCAAAAAGCTTTCCATCGTCAAATACGCCGTGCAGATAACTGCCCAGCACATTACCGCCCGCATTCATGATGCCGTCCGTTCCCTCCGCTGTCCGCAGCCAGGGTTGCGCACCTTTCCCAAGGATATTCTGTCCCGCGTGGATTTCATAGCCGTCCATGGAGGTTCCGTTGTACTTCTCCAGCCAGCCGGATGCACACTCCACTGTGCCGACCGCCTGTGTTGTCTGTTTTTCTTTTTCAAAAATGACGTCCATGTCCAGCAGTCCGAGTCCGGATGCCTCCGGTACTCCGGATTCCGTATGTTCCGGATCTTTCAGCTGGTTTCCGAGCATCTGGTATCCGCCACAGATGCCGAACACCATTCCCCCGCGGCGCGCATGCCGGATAATCGCCTGGTCCATTCCCCGGTTGCGCATGTCAATCAGGTCCTCAATGGTATTCTTCGTACCCGGAAGCACAACCAGGTCTGCCTTTTCCAGGTCTGCGGCGCTTTCCGCATAGCGCAGCCTGCAGCCCGGCTGCAGTGCCAGGGACTGGAAATCCGTAAAGTTGGAAATATGCCGCAGTTTCACCACGGCCACGTCAATGTCACCTTCGCCGCTCTGCCTGCGGAAGCGTTCCGTAACGCTGTCTTCGTCTTCCAGTTCCACATTCATCCACGGCACGACACCGATCACGGGAACATGGATCCTGTCCTCCAGCATACGGAGGCCCGGCTCCAGGATTTTGACGTCACCCCGGAACTTGTTGATGATGATTCCCCTGACGCGTTTCCTTTCCTCTTCTGTCAGCAGCATCACTGTTCCCAGCAGGGAAGCGAATACGCCTCCCAGGTCAATATCTCCTACCAGAATTACGGGAGCGTCGGCAGCCTCCGCCATGCTCATGTTGACAATATCGCCTTCCCGCAGGTTAATCTCTGCCGGGCTTCCCGCACCCTCGATAATCACATAATCGTTTTCCGCCTCCAGCGAATCATAGATTTCCTTGATTCTCTTGCGGAGCGCGGGCTTGTATTCATGATATTCCATCGCTGTCATGGTACCGATGGCTTTTCCTTCAACGATCACCTGGCTGCGCCGGTCGCTGGTTGGTTTCAGCAGCACAGGATTCATCCGCGCGTCCGGTTCCATGCCGGCGGCCTGCGCCTGTGTCACTTGTGCCCGGCCCATTTCCAGGCCTTTTTTTGTCACAAAGGAATTCAGGGACATATTCTGTGCTTTAAAGGGAGCCGCTTTCCATCCGTCCTGCTTCAGGATCCGGAGCAGCGCGCTGCAAAGCACGCTTTTCCCGACCGAGGAAGCTGTTCCTTGGATCATCAGGCATTTACCGTACATGCAGTATTTCCTCCAGTCCGGCAATCAGCCGTGTGTTGTCTTCCTCTGTTTTCACCGCCAGCCTCCAGAAGCTTCCCGGCAGTCCGAAGGATCCGCAGGTGCGGACCAGGATCTTCTTTTCCTTCAGTTTCTCTGCCGCGGCCGTCATGTCCCGTTGAAAATCAGCCAGCAGGAAATTTCCTTCCGAAGGATAAACTTCCGCGCCAAGCTTCTCCAGCTGTTCTCTGAACAGGCTTCTTCTTTTCCGATTCAGCTCGCACTCCGCCGCAATCTGTTCCCTGTGTCCGGGAAGCACTGCGGCGATTTCAGTTGCCGCCGCGTCCGGTGTCCAGGGAAGCATCTTCTGCCGGAATTTGTCAATGGTTTCCGGTTCCGCGCAAAGATAGCCGAGACGTATGCCGGGAGTACCGAGAATCTTGGAAAAGGATCCCAGGATAATCAATCCCGGACGCAGGTCCCTGCGCAGGCTGTATTCCGGACAGTATTCAATAAATGCTTCATCCACAGCCAGGCTTCCGCCGCCCGCTTCCGTTTCTGCCAGCAGCGCCAGCAGTGTTTCCTTTGTCCGGATCTCGCCTGTGGGGTTATTGGGATTGCACACAATCAATGTATCCCCCGGTTCACAGGCGCCCTCCCACACAGCCGTCTTTCGCCCATGGATTGCTGCCCGCGCGGTGTATTCTCCGAAGGTCGGAGGCTGTGTTAAAACCCGGCCGTCTGTCAACTGTACAACCAGATCGATGGCCGCTGCTCCGCCGGTAACGGGCAGGACACATTCATCAGGTACGCCCAGAAAAAGAGCGATCCCCTTGCATGCCCGCTTCATTTCAGGATCCGGGTAGTATCGTATATTGTCAAGGGATTGCCGAATTACTCCCGGAATCCATTCTGCCGGGCCTTCCGGCCTCAGGTTTGCGGAAAAATCAAGCCATTCAGACGGGTTCTCAGTGACCCACACATTGCCTCCGTGATTCACTGCCCGTCCCCCTTTATTGTATATGATCGGATTATGTCAGTATTTTACAATGGATAAACAGGCACGTCAATTTGCCGTACTGATCTGCCGCGACAGAAAACCCTTGACTTAAAGCTTACTCTAAGTTCTATCATGATTTCAGTGAGATCCTGAACCATATTGATCATATATACAGTCTGGAGGGAATACGATGTTTGGATTCAACTACTACACCCCCACCAAAGTAGTCTTCGGTAAAGAAACGGAGACACAGGTTGCTTCCCTGATTAAGGAATTTGGCGGAAAAAAGGTCCTGATTCATTACGGCGGCGGCAGTGTGATCCGTTCAGGCCTGATGAAGAAAGTAACAGATTCGCTTGACGCGGCCGGAATCCCCTATGTCATGCTCGGCGGTGCCGTACCGAATCCCCGCCTCTCTCTGGTATACGAAGGCATTGACCTGTGCAAAAAAGAAGGCGTTGATTTCCTGCTGGCCGTAGGCGGCGGAAGCACCATCGACTCTGCCAAAGCCATCGGTTACGGTGTCACCAACGAAGGGGACGTCTGGGACTTCTATGATTACAAGCGGAAAGCAACAGCCTGTCTGCCGCTGGGCGTCATCCTGACCCTCGCCGCCACCGGCAGCGAAATGAGCGACTCCTCTGTCATCACTAAGGAAGAAGGCCTGGTCAAGCGCGGCTACAGCAGCGATTACTGCCGTCCGAAATTTGCGATCATGAACCCGGAACTGACCATGACCCTTCCGGACTACCAGACCGCCTGTGGCTGCACCGATATCATGATGCACACCATGGAACGCTATTTCACCAACGGCGGAAACATGGAAATCACTGACGCCCTGGCCGAAGGTCTGATCCGCACCGTAATGAAGAACGCGGAAATCCTTGTTAAGGATCCGAAGAATTATGATGCCCGCGCTGAGGTCATGTGGGCCGGAAGCCTGTCCCATAACGGACTCACTGGCTGCGGCAATGACGGCGGCGACTGGATGACACATAAACTGGAGCATGAGCTGGGCGGCCTGTATGACGTGGCCCACGGTGCCGGACTGGCTGCCATCTGGGGAAGCTGGGCCCGGTACGTCTGCGGAAACTGCCTGCCCCGGTTTAAGCAGTTTGCCGTCAATGTCATGGGCGTCGAACCTGTCGGTTCAGATGAGGAGATCGCGCTGAAGGGTATTGAAGCCATGGAAGACTTTTACCGCCGGATTCATATGCCCACCAACCTGCGTGAACTCGGTGTCAACGCTACGGACGAGGATCTGGTCGAAATGGCTCATAAGTGCGCCGTGGGTGTAGGCGGCTCCATGGGTTCCGCCCGGCTGCTTTATGAAAAAGACATGCTGGAAATCTTCAAAGCCAGCAGATAATGAAAGGAAGACAGACGTGTATCAGGTTAAAGGAAAGTGGGCGCTGATAACCGGAGCCGCCCGTGGGATTGGTTATCTGACAGCCAGATTCATGGCGGAACAGGGTTGCAATCTGATCCTGCACAGCCGGAATCTCGCCCATACGGAAAAAATCCTGGATGAAGTCCGGGCATGCGGTGTTTCCGCGTATTCTGTTGCCGCAGATCTCAACGACCTCAGTGCTGTCAGAAGGATGCTGGATGAAATCGACGGTCTCGGCGTGGATGTGGACATTGTGCTGAATAACGCCGGTCTCCAGATCGCTTACCGGACTGATTACTGTGCCACACCGGCGGAAGACTATGAAATCAGTTTCCGTGTAAATACGATTGCTCCCGCATTAATCTGTTATCACTTCCTGCCCAGAATGATCAGCAGGGGAACCGGCCGCATCCTGAACACCACCAGCGGAATCGCCCTGGATGTCTGTCAGGCCGGCTATTCTGCCAGTAAAGCAGCCCTGGATAAGATCACCGTCGACCTGGGATCAAAGGTTGAAGGCACCGACGTCCTGATCAATCTGACCGATCCCGGCTGGTGCCGGACGGACCTGGGCGGACCGCAGGCACCGAACGCGCCGGAAAGCGCCATCCCGGGCATTGTAACCGGCGTCTTTGTCAACGACGGCAAATCCGGCCGGCATCTCGGCGCCCAGCACTTTGCCGGCATGACGCTGGAAGACGCGGTGAAAAAAGCCGAGGCTGAATTCGACAGTCCTTACGGAAAATAAGCCTGACAGAGGAGAAAACGGAATGGAAAGCAGAATGAATGTGCTGATGCTCAACGGAAGCCCGCGGACGAACGGCAATATCGCCCTGGCCTTTCAGGAGATGGAGCAGGTGTTCCGGGAGAACGGCATCGGCGTGGAAAACATCCAGCTGGGCAAGCAGGTCATCCGGGGCTGCATCGCCTGCGAATCCTGCCGGAAAACCCACAAATGCGTCTTTGACGATATTGTCAACAAGCTGGCCGAAAAGTTCGAAGCCGCGGACGGGCTGGTCATCGGTTCCCCGGTGTACTTCGGTTCCGCCAACGGCACCCTGATGTCCGCGCTGCAACGGCTGTTCTACAGCACCTCCTTCGACAAAAGCCTGAAGGTCGGCGCCAGCGTGGTCAGCGCCCGGCGTTCCGGCTGCACCGCCACCTTTGACGAGCTGAACAAGTTCTTCACGCTGGCCAATATGCCGGTGGCCACCAGCCAGTACTGGAACAACATCTACGGCTGGGAACCCGGCGAAGGCAAGGCGGACGCGGAAGGCCGCCAGGTGATGCGGGTGCTGGCCCGCAACATGGTTTTCCTCATGAAAAGCATTGCCCTCGGAAAACAGGAACTGCTCGTTCCCGGTTCCGAGGAGCAAAGGGTCTGGACCAACTTTTTCCGTTAAACAATAGAAAGGCTTTTTCAGCAGCAGGGGATCAGAACAGGTAGCGTCCTTTTCCGACCGTTCTGGACTTTCCGTTCAGGATGATTTCCGTCGGAACCGGGGTATCTATCTCGTATCTGATCCCCTGTTCCGTATGTTTCCAGGCGGAGCGGATCCGGCCGTGCACGGTGTCCAGCACCGCGCAAAGGCTGTTCAGCCGCGGATCCGGCTGCGGCGCGATCCGGGCCCGGGCATACCCCGGCTCCGCCGGCTGGATGCCGCAGGCCACCCCGAACACCCAGTCGGCCACGGAACCGTAGGCATAATGGTTATAGGAGTTCATATCATCCGACCAGAAGGAACCGTCCGGCTTGATGCCGTCCCAGTGTTCCCACATGGTCGTGGCGCCCTTTGAGATGGGATAAAGCCAGCCGGGATACTCCTTGCGCAGGAGCAGGGACCAGGCGATATCCGCATGGCCGTACCGGCTCAGCTCATGCAGCAGGTACGGGGTGCCGACCAGGCCGGTCTGCAGCTTCATGCCGCAGTCCCTGACCTGCTCCGCCAGGCTGTCCGAGAGCGCCTGCGGATCCTCCGCCAGGTTGAAATGCAACGTGAGCACCTTTTCCGTCTGGGTGTTCAGGCGGCCGCCGAACCGTTCCCGGTATGCGCGGACAATCTGTTCATGCAGCTCCTCATATTCGCTCACGTCCCGCCCCAGCAGCCGGCCGGTCCGGATGACGATAGCCACCGAGTTGGCATAGAACGCGCTGCAGACCAGGTCGTCGTCGCTGTAGCCGCGTTTGGAATCCTCCATATCCTTGGGCTGGTAATCCTCCGGCGCGTCCAGCGCCAGCCAGTCGCCGTAGGTCCAGACGCCGGTACACAGGTCTTTGGCGGTGGAAACCGTGGGGATATAGGCAATCCATTTTTCCATGGCGTTATACATATCCGCCAGGAAGGAAACCTCCCCGTAGGTCTGGTACAGCTGCCAGGGAATAATGGTCACCGCGTCGGACCAGGCGCTGCCGCCGGGCTTGTAGGCCGTCAGGCTGGGCACCACGTCCGGCACCCACCCGTTCTCATGCTGCGCGGCCCGCACGTCCGCCAGCCATTTGCGGAAGAACTGCCGCACGTCATACTGCAGGGTGGCCGCCCGGCAGAAAATCTGGCTGTCGCCTGTCCAGCCGTACCGTTCGTCCCGCTGGGGACAGTCCGTCGGGATATCCAGGTAATTGCCCTTCTGGCTCCAGAGGATATTGCTGAACAGCTGGTTCAGCGTCGGGTCGCTGCTGTCCAGCCAGCCGGTACGCTTCATTTCCGAGTGAAGCACCACCGCATGGATCTGATCGGCGTCAAACCCTTCCGGGGCTTCATCAATCCGCAGATACCGGAAGCCGAAGAAGGTAAACCGGGGTTTATAGCTCTGGTATCCTTCCCGGCAGATATAATGCAGCTGGCTGCGGGCGGAACGGTAATTGGCGGTATAGAAATTGCCGTCCCTGTCCAGCACCTCCGCCGTGGATATAGACAGTTTTTCCCCGGCACGGGCGTCCAGCTCAAAGGCCATATACCCGGTCAGATTCTGGCCGAAGTCAATGACCCATTCTCCCTTCGGCGTCCGGAAAGAGGAGCGGGGATACACAATCTCCTGCTCATGAACCTCCGGCCCCTCCTGCGGAATCAGGATGGATTTCGGATAATCGCAGACCTGCGCGGGGCGGAACGCCGGCACACGGGTCATATCAACATCTTCGCCGATGAAGATGCCGCTGAGCGTGACGGTACTTTCGGAAACCTCCCATGCCTCGTCGGTGAGGATAACGGTCTCCTCGCCGTCCTCCGTCACCACCCGCAGGGCGGCGATCAGCATGGCCGGAAGGAACTCATCCGGATTGTGCGTCCCGGTCCAGGGCGCGTTTGTCCGGCGGTACCAGCCGTTGGCCACGGTGATCTCCAGCGTGTTTTCCCGCGCCAGCAGATCCCGGATATCATAGGCCTGGACCTGCAGGCGCTTGCGGTATTCCGTCCAGCCGGGCGCCAGGATGAAGTTCCCCACCCGTTTCCCGTTCAGCACAGCCTCATAGACGCCGTCACAGGTCACTTCCAGCGTTGCGGAGCAGATGGGCCGGCCGCAGGAAAAACGTCTGCGGAACACCGGCACCACGGTGGACGCCGCGTCTTTCATGGTAATCCAGGATGCGTTCTGAATCAGCATAATGATCCCCCTGTTGTCCTGCATAGGATATTCATTTTCTTCTGTCCATGATTTTACAGGTTAAAGCAAGCTCTAAGTCAAGGGGCCTTTTCCCGCAGAAAACACTTGACGAAACGCCCGGGAAATGATTTATCATGATGGAAAGAGCTTCGGCAAGAAAGCGGGAAGAGGAAAAAAGATGAGAATCCTGAACTTCGGTTCCCTGAACCTGGACTACGTATATCAGGTGGATCATTTTGTGCAGCCCGGCGAAACCCTGTCCGCCCTGTCCCGGGCGGTCAAGGCCGGCGGAAAAGGCCTGAACCAGTCCGTCGCCCTGTCCCGGGCCGGCGCCGCGGTCTGCCATGCCGGCTGTTACGGCGCGGACGGCGCGGTGCTGAAAGACCTGCTGGAGGAAAACGGGGTGGATACGGCGTTCCTGCTTCCGGTTCCGGAAGCCCAGGGGCATACCGTCATCCAGGTCAGTCCGGAGGGGGAAAACTGCATCCTGCTTTACGGCGGGTCCAACCGGTGTATACCGGAAGAGCATATCCGCCGGGTTCTCGGCTCCTTCAGCCGGGGAGACTGGCTGGTCCTGCAGAATGAAATCAACGATCTTCCCCTGATCGTGGAGCTTGCCTCCGCGCGGGGCCTGCAGATCGTGCTGAATCCTTCGCCGTACAACCGGGCGCTGGACAGGGTGGACTTCGGGGTGCTGGACTGGCTGCTGGTAAATGAAATTGAAGCGGAACAGATTACCGGGGAAACGGAACCGGAAAAGGTCTGGGAAACGCTTCACCGGCAGTACGGCCGCCTGTCGCTGCTGCTCACCCTTGGAAAAGAGGGCAGCATGGCCTGGCGGGTCAAAGACGGTACAGTTGAAACCCACCGGGAAGCCGCCGTCAGCGTCCGGGCAGTGGACACCACCGCCGCCGGCGATACCTATACGGGATATTTTCTGGCCGGGCTGGCGGAGGGCCTGCCCCTGCAGGAATGCATGAAGCGGGCCAGCCGGGCCGCGGCGATATCCGTCACCCGTCCCGGCGCGGCGGAATCCATTCCCTGGAAAAAGGAACTGAACGAAAACAGATAAAGGAGAGAGCCGAAAATGAGTCAGAAACAGGCGGTAGAGGGCCTGTCCCATATTGCGATCCGCACCCGCGATATCCTGGAAAGCGTCCGGTATTACACGGAGACGCTCGGTCTGCCGGAAGCCTTCCGCATGCACGGGGAAGACGGTTCCCTGGCTACGGTATATATTTTCCTGGCGCCCGGGCAGTATCTGGAGCTGTTCGCCAACGGGCGGAAAGAAACAGCAGCTGATTCGGAGTCAATCGGCTTTTGCCATCTATGCCTGATGACCCATGATATCCAGCGTTCCTATGAAACCGTCCGGGCAAAGGGCGGGCCATTGGATTCGGAGATCCGCCGCGGCCTGTCCCGGTGTCTGATGTTCTGGACCCATGATCCGGACGGTACACAGATCGAAATTATGGAGATGCCGCCGGAATCCCTCCAGGCTCAGGCGGACAAACGTCTTTCCGGTTCAAAGGAGTAACTCAAGTCAAAAAACGCACAAAAAAAGCTCAGATCGTAATCACCACGATTCTGAGCTTTCCTTTTACGTGAATAAATCTTCCTGCTGTCCACGGTTTTCGTGACCGGGCTGAATTCCCAGGTAACACGCCGCTGACGGTTGAGTTCCTTCTGAGCTTTCTTGCTCATTTTGTCCTTAGGAACAAATCTGGCCATAGTAATCATCTCCCTTCGTATGGCGCAGGAGGATTCTATCATTTTTTCACAGCCTTTACAAGGATTGCACAGCACAGCGGCCCCCGCCTTCACGGGGGCCGCCATTCTGATTGTCTGTCTGTTTTTTTACACAAGCTGTCTACGGGCACGTTCCTTTTCCGCGGCTTCGTCATCCGCCGGATACCACATAGGCTCCACCAGATGGACGCTGCATGCCTCGCCCTGGGCAAAGGTAACGCGATGGGGTGTCTGTACCTTCAGCAGCTGGTCGCCCACAGGCACAAGGTATTCCGTGCGGTCTGTCAGGAAAATACGTTTTTCAACATGGGTCGCAAAACCGTCATCATCCGGACCTGTCAGGGCAATCTCATTGGGACGAGTGGCCACCACCATTTCCTCGGCCGCATCAGCAGGCACGGTAAGATTCAGGGGCTGATCCATATGGCCTTTAGGATAAGCCTTGCCGTCCTGGATAACCACATTGATAAAGGTACTCTCACCCAGGAAGTTATGAACGAATCGGTTGCAGGGTTTATTGTACAGGTTTTCCGGAGTATCAATCTGCATGATTTTACCCATATCACACACCATCATCCGGTCCGAGATCGCCATGGCTTCAGACTGGTCGTGGGTTACGAAGATAATGGTGAAGTTGAACTTCCGCTGCAGGGCTTTGATTTCAAAGCGCATGGTTTCCCGCAGTTTGGGGTCCAGATTCGACAGGGGCTCATCCAGCAACATAACCTTGGGATTTGTGACAATCGCCCGGGCTAGGGCGATACGCTGCTGCTGGCCGCCGGACAGGTCGCCCGGCCAAGCTTTTTCCAGCCCCGTCAGGCTGGTATGATGCAGCGCTTCATTCACCCGGCGGACGATATCCGTCTTGTTCAGTTTCTGGATGCGCAGTGGAAAGGCTACGTTCTCAAAAACATTCATATGCGGCCAGACCGCAAAGGCCTGGAATACCATACCTAGTCCCCGTTCTTCCGGTGGAACATACAGATTCTTTTTGCTGGAAGATACCAACCTGCCGCACAGTTCGATCTCACCTTCTGTCAGATCCTCAAATCCGGCAATCATGCGCAGGGTGGTTGATTTGCCGCAGCCGGAGGGGCCCAGGAAGGAGAAGCATTCACCTTCGTGCACCCGCAGGTTGAAATCATCCACAGCCACGATATTGCCCAGCGTTTTTGTCGTGAATACTTTGGTAACATGATCCAGGATAATCTGATCTCCCACGGATTACACCCCCTTCCTGTCCTTGGTAATCTTGGTTACGATGGTATTCAGGATAATGATAATACCAATCGCCACCGTTGCCAGTGCAGCTGCCTGGGGAATCATGCCCGCGTCGCGCAGGGAGTAGATCTGTACGCCCAGCGTGCGGGTATAGGGGCCGTACAGCAGGATGGATGTCGTAACCTCGCGCATGGCCGGCAGGAAAATCAGGAAGAAGCCGCTCACCATGGCCGGGCGGATCAGGGGCAGGGTAATATCCGCCAGTCCCTCGGTATGGCTGGCGCCGCAGACGCGGGCCGCCTCTTCCAGGGAAGAGTGCACCTGCAGCAGGGCTGCCGATGAGGTCTTCATGCTGAAGCTCAGATACCGTGCCAGGTAAGCCACCAGGATAATCCAGATAGTGTTGTACAGGTTGATGCCTGCGATGCGTCCGCTCCAGGCCAGGATCACACCGATGGACAGCACCGTGCCGGGAATGGCGTAGGGCAGCATGGAGGTGACCTCCAGGATACCTTTTCCCTTGGGCCTGATCTTCTGCACCACATAGGCCACCAGCGTACCCAGGAACATACAGATGATACCGGCCGTGATGGAAACGAACAGGGAGTTCCGGATAGCGGCAATGGTACCGTTGGCCGTGAACACCTTGACGTACTGCGCGAACGTAAAGTTCTCGAAGGCAATCGGCAAACCGTAGGCTTTTAGGAAGGAAACCAGCACAATCATCACCAGCGGCACGATCACGATCAGGATCAGTGTCAGGATTGCCAGCAGGAACAGGGGAACCTTCGCGCCACGCAGCTTGATCAGCGTGGGGCGCATGGATTTACCCTTGATGATGTCGTAGTTGCCCGAGGATAGGATCTTGTTCTGCAGGATCAGGGCAATGGCTACAACCACCACCAGCATGACAGAGAGCGCCGCGCCCTGGCGGATACCGTCAAAGGATCCGCCGGAGTTGTAGATCACGGCGTAAATCCGGGTCGGCAGGGTATATATGCCCTTGGCATAGCCCAGGATGGAAGGTACGCCAAAATGGGCCAGGGAGGTGGTCAGGATCAGCAATGCGCCGGCGGAAATAGCGGGTTTCACCAACGGCAGGGTGATCTTCCAGATCACCTGGCGCTGCTTCGCGCCGGCAATGCGCGCGGATTCCTCCAGCGTGGGATCCATGCGTTCCAGTGCAGATACCACCTGCATGAACACAAAGGGGAAATAGTAACTGACTTCAACAAACACGATACCCCAGACGGAGTTGATGTTGATGGGCATACCGCTCAGATGGAACAGGTCCCTGAGCCATTTGTTGATGTAGCCGGAGCGGCCGTTGAACATCATGTCCCAGGCCATGGCTCCCAAAAACGGCGGGAACATGTACGGAATGTTGAACAGCGCCCGCATCAGGCCCTTGGCCGGAATATCGCTTCGGCCAAGGAGCCAGGCATAGAACACACCCATAATGGTTCCCAGGATGGTCGCGAACACAGCGATCTTCAGGGTGTTCCACATAGCCTCCAGGTTCTTGCCGTCCGTCACCTGTTCCACGAACATGTCGATTTCCGGCTTTCCCTCGTTGAAAAAGGCGTTGTAGATAATCATCACAATGGGAATCACCACGATGATGAGCAGCAGGATAAAGCAGACCACCGTCATGACCTTATCCATGTTCAGCCGTTTCCGTCCGTCCACGGCTGCCAGCTCTGCGCTGACATGACTGCCGTAGCGTCTCATGCGGATGCGCCTCCTTTCTTTGCGGGATAGCAGCGGGTGTTCAGGAACCGGATTCCCACGGTTTCCCCTTCATTGGCCACGCCCGTTGTCCGGGCGTCCAGCATGGACTGCTGCACACGGATCTGTTTCTGTCCCAGGGAAAGGAAGTAGTTATATTCACTGCCCAGGAACACCCTGGAATCCACTTTGGCCTTCAGCGGTGACTGAGAATCAAAGACGATATCGTTAGGCCGTACGCCGATTTCGTATCCGCCGTTCGCTGCCTCTTCAGGTACCTCCAGGGGATAGGGAATCTTTTCGCCACAGTTCAGGAACAGGCTGTCTCCCTCCTTCTCCAGGGGCAGGAAATTGGAAACACCGATGAACTCAAAGGTGAAACGGTTGGCCGGACGCAAGATGATCTCCTCGTCTGTTCCGTACTGACAGAGGGTGCCGTCCTGCTCCATAATCGCCATCTTGTCGCACAGCTGCAGCGCGGACTGTTGATCGTGGGTGATATACAGGATCGTAGCATTCAGCCTCTTCTGGATCATCCGGATTTCCAGCAGCATTTCTTCCCGCAGCTTGGCGTCCAGGTTGGTAATGGGTTCATCCATAACCAGCAAGTCACTGTCAATGACAAGGGCACGGGCGATTGCCACGCGTTGCTGCTGTCCGCCTGAAAGCTGGTTCGGCAAGTGATTGGCGTATTCCGTCATATGCACCTGTTCCAATGCTTTCATGGCCCGCTGGCGGATTTCATCCTTGGGCCTGCGCTGCTTTTTCAGGGGATAGCTTACGTTTTCCAGTACCGTCATGTGGGGCCACACGGCGTAGTCCTGGAACACAATGCCGATATTTCGTTTTTCCGCCGGCACATTCACGCGTTTCTTCGCGTCAAACAGCACCCGGTCGCCCACGGTGATCGAGCCCGTTTCCGGTTTGTTCAATCCCAACAGGGCACGCACCAGTGTTGTTTTACCGCATCCGGACGGTCCTACCAAGCACACGATTGTTCCGCTTTCCACTTCCAGTGAAAAGTTTTCCAGTACCGTGTTCGTGCCGTAGCGGAAAGTGATATTGTCAAATTTGACGTTTGCCATCTATCATTCTCCTTGTGTTCTTTCTTTCCCCTTTGCTGCTTTTTTCGATAGAAAAAAGCGGGCATGCTCCCCGGTGAACGGACGCGCATGCCCAGAGGAAACAGAAGGATTACTTATCGAAGATCTTGTTGAAGTTGTCCAGGTAAGTCTGCAGGTTTGCTCCCAGGTCGTTGTAATCAACTTCCATGTTAATGGCGGCAATAGCGGAAGTATCCACTTGCATCTCCACGTCGTCACGGACAGAAACCAGGTTGTTGGCTACCAGCACTTCCTGTCCTTCCTTGGAAAGGATAAAGTCCATCAGCAGTTTGGCGTTATCCTCGTTTGCGCAGCCCTTGATCATAGCAATGGGGCTGGTCATGGTGATAACGTCTTCTGTGGTGTAGTGGAATGCCATGGGAGAACCTTCAGCAATCAGGTTTGCGGACACATAGTCCAGGCAGATACCCACTTCGTAGGAAGCATCAGCCACGCGGTTGTGAGTGGCGGTAGTGCCGCTCTCCAGTTCCACGCCGTTGGCCTTCAAGGCTTTAAAGTAATCTTCACCGTACTTGGGATTCTGCATCATGGCAGCCATCCAGTACTTGGTGGTGGAAGCCTGAGACGGGTCGGTCATGATAATCTGGCCCTGCCACTTGGGATCCAGGAAATCATTCCAGGTCTGGGGAGCATCCGCTTCATCCACCAGGCCGATATTCCAGGCCACGCCCATGGTCACAAGACGGCCGGCGGTGTAGTATCCATCGGGATCCATATATTCCTTGGCAATGTGATCCGTTTCAGGAGATACGTAGGGCTGCAGCCAGCCATTGGCCTTGAAAGCTTCATAGTCGGACGGGTCGCCCAGCCACACGAGGTCGCTGGCAATCTGGCCGTTATCCTGGGCTTCAGTGGTCATCTTGGTAACCAGCTTACCGCCGCCGGCATAATAGTATTCCATATCCACATCGGGATATTTGGCTTCAAATGCCTGTTCAATGGCCTGCAGCTGCGCTTCCTGCATGGAAGAATAGAGCATAACCTTTCCTTCTGCCATCGCCATGGAAGCCATAGCAAGCACAGTCAGGGCAAGCAGTAGAGCGACGATTTTCTTCATGTGAGAGTCCTCCCTTTCAATTTTGGCTTTTTTATAACCATATTATGCAAACGCAGTTTCTTTTTGTCAATGGACAATCTGATTGTATTTGACCGGATTATTTACAATATTTTCCAGGTTTGATGATTATCATGTCCGGCATTTCTTTTCAGGATTCTGTAATCTGTGTTAGAATCATACAGAACCATTAATCAGATTAATAAGGCGGCATACATATGAGAATTGAAACGGAAAGACTGATCATTACCGAATTCACCCCGGACATGGCACAGGCTGTCCATGAAAACTCCCTTGACGAAGACAACCGGAGATTCGTTCCGGATGAAGTGTTTGAAACTGTTGAGGAAGCCCGTGAAACCATTGAATTCCTCATGGGGCAGTATGGCCGGACTGACGGCCCCCTGGTATACCCGGTCCTGACAATAGTCGGCGTTAAAAACATCGGATATGTCCAGATGGCCCCCGTCGGAGACGGGATCTGGGAAATCGGCTATCACATCGCGAAGCAGTATACCGGCAACGGTTATGCCACAGAAGCTGTCAACGCTTTCCTGCCCGTCATTGTTGAATTGATCGGTATTGATAATGTGTATGGAATCTGCCTCAGTGACAATATCGCCTCAAAGCACGTCCTGAAAAAATGCGGATTCGAGCCGGTGTTTGAAGGCGTCAGCGACTACCAGGGGGAACAGCGGGAGGTATTCCGGAGCCTCTGGAAAAGATCCTGAACCCCGGCGGAAAGTGACCTGACAAATCTTCGCAAACCCGGAAATGTCAGCTTTTCAGATTGCCTGTATAGTATGTCTCGACAGGAGGGAAACGTATGGAGTGGATCGCGGCAATGCAGCAGGCAATCACTTACATGGAAGAGCATCTGCTGGAAGAAATCAACTATGAAGACGTGGCGAAGCATGTGCACACTTCGTGTTATGAGTTTCATAGGGCTTTCAGCTTCCTGACTGGAATCACTGCCAACGCGTATATCCGTAACCGCAGGTTGTCCCTGGCAGCTCGTGAAATCGTTGAAACCAATGCTTCCATCACAGACATTGCACTGAAATACGGATACGAAACGCCGGAAAGCTTCACCAAAGCCTTTGCAAGGTTCCATGGAATAGCTCCCAGTTTTGCCAGGCAGAAATCCGCAAAGCTCGTACTTTTCAACCCTCTGACAATCAAATTGACAGTGGAAGGCGGTAAAAGTATGGACTACAGAATCGTTCAGACAGAGCAGCAGAAGTTTATTGCCATGGTTCGGAGTTTCCCGATTGAGATCATCAATGACGATGACAACCACGATGTTGCTGATTTCTGGGAAGAATGCAATCAGAAGAACCTGATCGGCCCGATGTGCGGCCTGCGTCCGGATGGCAAACGGGACCTGTACGGCCTCTGCACCCCGACAAAAGAAGGCAAGGATACGTTTGAGTATGGAATCGGCGTCCTGCTCGACAAGGAGACGGCTCCGTTTGACCTTGCGGAAATGGAAAAAGCGGGATATAGCCTCTGGGATGTGAAGCCGGGAACCTATGTGGTCTTTGACTGCATCGGAGAGGACGGAGACTGCATCACCGAAACCTGGTCAAAATTCTACAAGGAATTCCTGCCCCAGATGGGCTATGAATCCTCCGAAGAAACTGATTATGAAATCTATTATGAAAAAGGCAGGCCCGGCCTCTTCTGTGAGCTGTGGATCCCGGTAAAGAAAAAGTAACATATAATTCCTTTTAGGCAGGGCGCTGCGGCGCCCTGTTTCTTCTTTCAGGTTATCTTCTGCATTTTCAGTGTACAGGATCAAAGAATCTGATTTCCGGTGTTGACAGGAAAATAAATGCGTGCTATAATATTGCCTATAAATCAGATAGGTTATCTGTGATTTGGAGATGAAGTGAAATGAAATTCCTCCTCAGTAAGCGATGTTGACCCGGCAGGCAGGCCATATGAAGCACTGAAATGCAGCAGATTGAGAGGAGTATAAACATCATGAATACCTACGACAGAATTACCGACCTGATCGGGGGAACCCCGCTTTTAAAGCTTACGAACTATAACCGGCTGAATTCACTCGGCGCAACGGTCTACGGAAAGCTGGAATACTTCAATCCCGCCGGCAGCGTAAAAGACCGGATTGCGAAAGCAATGATCGACGATGCGGAAACCAAGGGGATTCTTAAGCCCGATTCCGTTATCATTGAGCCCACCAGCGGGAACACCGGCATTGGCCTGGCTGCTGTCGCGTCGGCCCGCGGTTACCGGATTATCCTGACCATGCCTGAAACCATGAGCATTGAGCGCCGCAATCTTCTGAAGGCATACGGTGCCGAGCTTGTGCTGACAGAGGGTGCCAAGGGAATGAAGGGCGCAATTGAAAAAGCCCACGAAATCGCAGCCGAAACACCGCACAGCTTCATCCCCAGCCAGTTTACAAACATCGCCAACCCGAAGGCGCACTATGATACAACCGGTCCGGAAATCTGGGAAGATACAGACGGCAAGGTCGATATCTTCGTCGCAGGAATCGGTACGGGCGGTACCATTTCCGGTGTCGGCCAGTACCTGAAGGAACAGAATCCCAATGTCAAAGTTGTCGCGGTTGAGCCCGCAGGTTCGCCGGTGCTTTCCAAGGGAGCCTCCGGACCGCACAAGATTCAGGGAATCGGCGCAGGCTTTGTACCGGACACCCTCGATACCGGAGTCTATGATGAAATCATCACGGTAGAAAACGAGGATGCTTTTGAAACCGGCAGAACCCTGGCCAGGAAGGAAGGCCTGCTGGTCGGTATCTCTTCCGGCGCCGCGGTCTGGGCCGCAACTGAACTGGCAAAGCGTCCGGAAAACAAGGGCAAAATCATCGTTGCCCTGCTGCCGGATACCGGTGAGCGCTATCTGTCCACTCCCATGTTCTCCGATTAATCAGAAGAGGAATAAAATGATGAAATTTGCCGCACGCCCCCTGAACAGCCTGGATACCGGAGCGATCATCCGTCGCCCCGCCGGTTTTGCTGCTTCCGCGGGCATGTGTCGCTGTCTGTGTTGTCATAAAGGCACAGGCGGCAGATAAAGCATAAGCAATCACCCCCACTGAATCCCGCCTGTTCCGTTTCGCACTCCTGCGGAAAAAGAACACGGCGGGATTTCTGTATTTTGAGACTGTATAAAGAGGTGGTTTTATGATCGATGATATGGAAAGCATCACAGCGAAGCTTTGCTCTTTCGCCCGCGCTTACCATTCCAACCATGAGAAGAATAAGATTTTTGATGATTATCTTGCCTATGACCTGATGGGCAAGGAAGAATATGATGAAATCGGCCAGCTGATCGAGCATGAATACGACAAAAACCGGTTTGATCTGGCCTATACCTTCAGCGGAAAAAGAATCCGCGACAAACTGAACCGGTATATCTCCCCTATTCCGCTCTCCCGCGCCGCCTTTGCCGAGCGGGAGCTCACCCGGTTCACCTGGCAGCGGGGAAAATGCCAGTACGTGATCTGCGGAGCCGGCATGGATACCTTTGCCTTCCGGAATGACAATCCCAATATCCAGGTTTTTGAAATCGACCATCCCGATACCCAGCGCTACAAGCTTGAGAAAATCCGGCAGCTGGAATGGAATATTCCGTCCAATGTCCACTATGTTGCTGTGGATTTCGCAAAGGACGATATGGCCGCAGAACTGAAAAAAGCCGGATATGATCCCGCTGCGCCGTCTTTCTTCGCGATTCTCGGCGTCACTTACTACCTGACGCTGCCGGTCTTTGAAGAAACCCTGGAGCGGATCGGCGCTATCTCTTCCTTTGGCAGCAAACTCGTTTTTGATTTCCCGGATGACACCACCTTCTCCCCGGATACGGCAGAACGGGTGCACCGCCTGTCGGAAATCACCCGTTCCCTCGGTGAGGAAATGCAGCATGGCTATGCGCTGTCAGAGGTTTCGGAAGCGTTGGAACGGCATGGTTTCCTGCTGGATGAGCATAATTCACCGGAGAAAATCCAGAAGCGTTTCTTCGACGGCCGGTCCGATGGCCAGAAGGCTTATGAAAACATCCACTTTATCCTGGCGAAAAAGGGAGACCGCTTCAACGAAAGCTATTATCTGTATATCTGATTCTCCCTTATCGGAGAAACAGGATGATTACGTAAAGGAGAGACAATCATGGACAGGATCGCCAGTTTTTCGGTCAATCATGACCTGCTGGAAAAAGGAATGTATATATCCCGCGTGGACGGTGACGTTGTCACCTATGATATCCGGATGAAAAAGCCCAATGGCGGGGATTACCTCGGCTATGCCGAGCTTCACACCTTTGAACATCTGTTCGCCACTTACGCGCGGAACAGTGCTTACAAAGACAGTGTGGTTTATGTCGGTCCCATGGGATGCCGCACAGGTTTCTACCTGTTGCTTCGGGATACGGTCAGCAGCCGGGATGCCATCGATCTTGTCAGGCAGTCATTCAGCTTTATCTCGGAGTTTGAGGGCGAAATTCCCGGCGCAAAGCGTCAGGAATGTGGAAACTGGCTGGAGCACGATCTGGCTGGAGCACGGCGGACAGCGGCGGACATGCTTGCTGTCCTGGAAAATTGGAACACGGAAAAACTTGCGTACTGAATCATACACAACAGGGAGGAAAAGGATTATGGCTCACTACAAAAAAACAGGCACCGCGCTGATCCACGGCGGTATTTACGGAGACAAGGTAACCGGGGCGGTCAATACGCCCATTTATCAGACTTCCACCTATGAACAGCATGGCCTGGGAGAAAACACCGGCTGGGAATATTCCCGCACAGGCAATCCGACCCGCGCCGCGCTGGAAGCGCTGATTGCAGAGCTGGAAGGCGGAACGGCGGGTTTTGCCTTCGGCTCCGGCATGGCGGCAATCACAGCCGTCCTGACGCTGTTTAAAACCGGTGATAAAGTGATCATTTCATCCAACGTTTACGGCGGAACTTTCCGCGTGCTGGATAAGGTGTTCAAAAACTTCAACCTCAGTTACGAGATTGTCGATACCTCAGATCTGGCGCTGCTGGAAAAAAGCATTTCGCCGGATGTCAAAGCAATCCTCGTGGAAAGCCCGGCCAATCCTCTCCTGACTGTCACCGACCTGGGCGCCGTGGCAAAGATCGCGAAAAATCACGGAATCCTGTCCATCGTGGACAATACCTTCATGACGCCTTATCTCCAGCAGCCGATTCGGCTGGGTGTGGACATCGTCGTTCACAGCGCCACAAAATACCTCGGCGGGCACAGTGATCTTGTGGCAGGCCTGGTGGTAGTGAATGACGCCGCTCTGGCTGAGCGCCTCGCCTTTATCCAGAATGCCACAGGCGGCGTACTCGGGCCCTTCGATTCTTTCCTGCTGATCCGCGGCATCAAGACGCTGGGTGTCCGGCTGGACCGTCATGTGGAGAATGCGGAAAAAGCCGCGGCGTTCCTCAAGAATCACAAAGCAGTGAAAAAAGTTTATTATCCGGGACTGCCAGACGCGCAGGGGTATGAAATCAATAAACGGCAGGCTAAAAACGGCGGTGCAATGATTTCCTTCGAACTGAATGAACGTCATAACATCCGTAAATTCTTTAAAGCGCTGAAACTCATTGCCCTGGCCGAAAGCCTCGGCGGTGTGGAAAGCCTTGTCTGCCATCCCGCAAGTATGACCCATGCCTCCATCCCGAAGGAAGTGCGGGACCGGGTCGGCATTACGGACGGACTGATTCGCCTGTCCATCGGTATTGAGGATATTGAGGACCTGCTTGCAGACCTTGAGCAGGCCATTGCGGAAAGCGAGGAGTAAAAATGAGCTATTTTGAATCAACCCAGGATCTGATCGGCAATACGCCGATCGTGAAGCTTTCCCACCTGAACCTGCCTGAAGGGGTCAATCTGTTTGCGAAACTGGAACTGTATAATCCGGGCGGCAGTGTCAAAGACCGGATCGGCAGGTCCATGCTTGAGGATGCCGAGGAAAAAGGCCTGCTGAAGCCCGGCGGAACCATTGTCGAAGGCACCGCCGGAAACACCGGCCTCGGAATCGCTTTTGCGGCGCTGAACCGGGGCTACCGGGTCATCTTTGTCGTGCCGACCAAGTTCTCCGTGGAAAAACAGACCCTCATGCGCGCACTGGGTGCGGAAATCATCAATACCCCCCGGGAGGAAGGAATGCTCGGTGCGGAAGCAAAGGCAGAGGAACTGCGCGCCTCCATTCCCGGCGCCGTAACCCTGCGGCAGTTCAAAAACCTTGCCAACCCCAAAGCACATTATGAAACAACCGGTCCGGAAATCTGGCGTGACCTGGAGGGAAAAATTGACTACCTGGTGGCCGGTGCCGGCAGCGGCGGCACTTATTCCGGCGTCGTTCGCTATCTGAAGGAGCAGAATCCGGCCATCAAAGGGATCCTGGCCGACCCGGTCGGTTCCACCATGGGCGGCGGAGAGCACGGGGATTATAACATCGAAGGGATCGGCAATGATTTCGTCGCTGATACCATGGATATGTCCCTCGTGGATAAAGTGGTCAAGGTGGATGATAATGATGCCTTTACCGGTGCCCGGGAACTGGCCAGAAAAGAGGGCATCTTCGGCGGCTCCTCCTCCGGTGCTGCACTGAGCGCGGCGAAGAAGCTCATTGACTCAGGAGCCCGGGGCAATATCGTGGTCATCTTTCCCGACAGGGGCGACCGCTATTTCAGCAAAAACCTGTATGCATAAAAATCAGGCGCGCCTGATGATTCAGACGCGCCGTTTACTTCCCGCGGTATAACAATTCAGATTACATAGTCGTTTGCGTACCGGTCACGCTGCCGGTCCAGGATATCCTGCAGGGTGATACTGTCGAGATATTCATTGATGACCCTGGACAGTCCCTGCCAGACCGGAAGTATCACACAGTATGCGCTGCGTTCACACTCAACAGGATCCTGGTCAGCACAATCCACAGGTGCCAGCGATCCCTCCGTGCAGCGCAGGATATCACCGACGGTATACTTGTCCGGTGACTTGGCCAGCATATATCCGCCCTGGGATCCGCGATTCGCCCTGAGAATATCCGTCTTGTTGAAGATCGGAATAATCTGTTCCAGGTACTTTTTGGAAATGTTCTGGCGCTTCGCAATTTCATTCAGGGAAATATATCCTGCCTGCTGGTGCTCTGCAAGGTCAAGAAGAAAACGAAGTGCATAACGGCCTTTTGTGGAAATCTTCATCGTCATTACCTCACAATCTTATAACCCCATATTACCATCTATTTTGTAGGAATTCAATAGTGGAAGCAAAAGCAAGGAGAAACAGATGACAATACAGCAACTGAAATATGTGATCGCCATCTCGGAAGCCGGTTCTTACAACAAGGCTGCGGATCTGCTGTACCTTTCACAGCCGACGCTGACCAATTCCGTCCGGGAGCTGGAGAAGGACCTGGGCATTACCATCTTCAACCGCGGCGGCCGGGGCGTATCCCTGACGAATGACGGCGTTGAATTTGTCCATTATGCGAAACAGGTGGCACAGCAATATGAGCGCCTGCTGGAGAAATACGGCAAGGACGGAAAGCTGAAAAAGAAATTCGGCATCTCCGCACAGCATTATTCCTTCGCAGTCAAAAGCTTTGTGGAAATGGTGAAGGAATTCGATACGGAAGAATATGAATTCGCGATCCGGGAAACAAAAACCAGTGAGGTCATTGATGATGTCTCCACCGGAAGAAGCGAAATCGGTATCCTCTACCTGAGTGATTTCAACCGAAAGGCTATCCAGAAAATCCTGCGGACCAACAGTCTGGAGTTTCATCATCTGATCGACTGCAATGCTTATGTCTATTTATGGAAAGGCCACCCGCTTGCCGGCAGGAAATCCATCCGGTTCGGAGATCTCGTGGATTATCCGTGCCTTTCCTTTGAGCAGGGAGCAAATGGCTCCTTCTACTACGCGGAGGAAATTCTGAGCACCAACGAGTATCCCCGGACAATCAAAGTCAACGACCGGGCAACAATGCTGAATCTCATGGTCGGACTGAACGGGTATACGCTCTGTTCCGGCATCATCTGCGAGGAGCTGAACGGTTCCGATCATATCGCTGTCCCCTTTGAAACAGACGGAGATCCGGCCGGAAGCAGAATGGAAATCGGGTTTATCGTAAAGGAAAACATGATCCTGAGCCGGATGGGTCAGCTGTATATTGAAAAGCTTCGCAAATACTTGGAAAACAAGTCACAGAGTGAAAAGCAGCACAAGTGAGTTATAGCCGGAGGCTATTACCTATTATTCCTATATGATATTAGACAAATGTGTGAACGTCATGTACAATACGGTCATACTTTTGAAGGGAGGAACGGGGCATGTCACTGAAGCAGACTGGCACACGAATGGGCATGTGTTTATGTACGATGCGGTTCAGCGTTTCCCGGATCGGCCGATGTTGCACGTCCCGAATGTGACAGCTCAACAAAAAGGTTCAGATAAGCGGAACGCTGGAAGTATGTGTAAGACTTCCATTTTTTATACTCATTTTACGGTTTGGAGGGCACTCGATTGATTCAATTCCTTAGTCTCGTTCTCAGCTTCATCTTCCTCTTCTTTGCCGGAAGCATCCGGAGTGCAGAACCCGGTGATTGCTGCGGCCGGGAAGGAACGAACAGCTGCTGTCAGCAGGAAGCCGTGAAAGAGACTGTTTCAGAAAAAACTCCGGACTGCTGCATTCCGGAAGCGGCGAAGGAAAACACTTCGGAAAACGCTCCCGACTGTTGCAGCCAGGAAAACCGGGAAACAGAAAGCTGCTGTCAGGAGGAAAGCCATGAAAAGAGCCTTCCGGATAATATTCCTGACTGCTGCGGAACCTGATCACACCGGCTTACAGGCAGACTGAAAAAGATTGAAAGGATGATTTTCCATGAAAAAGATTGTTGCAATTGCCGCGCTTCTGGCGCTGGTGCTTACGCTGGCCGTTCCGGCCGGTGCGGAAAACGCCGCTGTTGAAAAGGCTGATTTCGGCCTGGGCTACCTGAACTCCACCGCTCACCTGCTCGGCTTCATCGCCAAAGAGGAGGGCTACTTTGAGGAAGAAGGCCTGAACGTTACCCTGACGCAGTTCTCCAGTGCGTCCGAACTGGCCACCGGCCTGATCTCCGGCAAACTGGATGTCGCGTTCATCGGTTCCGTTCCGATCCTCTCCTTCCAGAGCCAGGGCCAGGATCTTTCCATCTTCGGCGGCGCAATGACAAACGGCCACGGATATGTGATCAAGCCCGAATATACGGAGGGCCTGGAAGACTGGGATGTTTCCATCTTGAAAGACCGCAATGTGGCTTCCGTCAAAAACAGTGTCCAGGACGCTGAACTGCAGATCCTCCTGAAAAACGCCGGCATTGAAATCGGCGAGGGCGAAGGCCAGGTGCACATCATCTACTTCGACAGCCAGAAGGATGCCTTCAACGCCCTGCAGAACGGCTCTATCGACGCAGCTTCCGTTTATTCTCCCTACGCCTCACTGGCCAAGGGCCTGGGATATGAAATTGTGTATCGCTGCTCCGAGGAGGAGGCCCTGAAGAACCAGCCCTGCTGCCGTCAGGTCGCGCCGACCGCAGCGCTGGCGGATTACCCCAACGCCTATAACGCGTTCGAGCGTGCCCTGATCAAGGCTTACAAGTTCTCTCAGGACCATCAGGATGAATCCATCCGGGATATCAAGCAATACATCGACATTGATGAAGACTATATCAGAACTGAGGTCTACGGCGGATACGGCACTTCCGTTCCCGATCCGGACAAACAGGGAACGGTCGCGCTCAAGGCTTCCATTGTTGAACTGGGTTACATTCAGGACTATGACATAGATCCCCTCTACAACACGGCGGTCTATGACAAGGCTCTTGCCAGCATCCTGGCAGAGTTCCCCGACGATCCTGTTTACCAGTCCCTGAAGGAGCACTTTGATCTGTACGAGTAATCCGTTCATTTCACGGGACGGGAGAAACGCTCTTCCGTCCCGTCTCTCTGTAACACACCAGCGGAAAACGAACTGTGAGGTGAAACACATGAGTAAGATCGAGATCAGCCATTTGTCCGTGGATTACACAGAAAAGAATAAGCACTTTACGGCACTGAATGACGTATCCTTCTCTGTGGAAAACGGCGAATTCGTCAGTGTGATCGGATCCAGCGGTTGCGGAAAAAGCACCCTGCTCAGCATCCTGGAAGGCATCAGGCATCCTTCCGAAGGTTCCATCCTGATCGACGGAGAGCCGGTCAGGGGCACAGGGAATGACCGCGGTGTGGTCTTCCAGAACTATTCCCTTTTCCCCTGGATGACCGCCAGAAAGAACGTGGCTTTCGGGGTAAAGCAGGCCCGGCCGAAGCTTTCCAAAGCAGAGCGCTTCAGGGTGGCGGATGAATTCCTGGACCGGGTCGGCCTGGATGCCTTCAAGGGCAAGTATCCTTCCCAGCTTTCCGGCGGCATGCAGCAGCGCGTGGCGATTGCCCGGGCCCTGGCCATGGATACGGACATCCTGCTCATGGATGAACCCTTCGGCGCGATTGACGCCAAAAACCGGACCATTCTCCAGGAGCTTCTGCTCAAGCTGTGGGAAGGCGACGGAAAAACGGCAAAGAAAACCGTCCTGTTTGTCACCCATGATATTGATGAGGCCATTCTGCTGTCAGACCGTATTGTCATGATGTCAGCAAGCCCGGGCCGCGTGTATAAGGAGATCATCGTGCCCTTCTCCCGGCCCCGGAATCGCTCTGAACTGGTCCAGACGCCGGAGTACAGTGCCTTCCGTAACAGGCTGCTTTCCCTCTTCTATGGGGATATCGGGGACAAAATCGGCGGAGATGAGGTGGTGTTGTAATGAGTTTGGGGAAACGCTTCCTCAGGGTCACGAATCTCCTGTTCCTGATCCTGGTTGCCGTGCAGTTCCTGCCGGACAGGACCGCCAAGCCGGCTGAATGCCTCAACGTGCTCTGGTTCGCCATAGGGCTGGAAATCCTTGTGCTGATTGTGTCCGCGCTGATCAAGAAGCCGGAAGGCCTGGCGCTGTTTCTCGACATCATCGGCTTTGTGTATGTCTTCCTGATCCTGTGGACCCTGGCTTCCGCAAAGCTGATGTGGCTGAAGGAAACGCTCTTTCCGCCGCCCGGCAGGGTTTTCGCCCAGTTCATCACTGATTTCCCGAAGATCATGGTGAATATCCAGAGTTCGCTTTCCATCATCATCCAGGGTTACCTGCTGGCCGCGCTCGTTTCCATTCCGCTGGGGCTGCTCCTCGGCTGGAAAGCGCGGGTAGGCAATGCCGCCACTTATATTTCCAAGTTTCTGAGCGCCATTCCGCCGATTGTCTACATTCCTTACGGTATTGCGCTCCTGCCCACCTTCCGTTCCGTTTCCGTCATGGTAATCTTTCTCGCCACCTTCTGGCCGGTGCTGGCCAGCACAATGAGCGGGGTGCTGAATGTAGAACAGAAGATCATCGATTCAGCCCGGGTACTGAATGTGAATCCCTTCACAATGCTGTTTTCCGTGATTCTTCCCGCTTCCCTGCCGCAGATCTTCATCGGCTGCAACCAGGGCCTGACGGTTTCCTTCATTCTGCTGACCTCAGCCGAAATGATCGGCGCCCGGGACGGTCTGGGATATTACGTCAAGAATTACTCCGATTTCGGTGACTATACGAGAACCATTCTCGGAATCATTGTCATCGGTATCGTGGTTGTCGCAATCTCATTCCTTTTCAATAAGCTGCAGCAGCACCTGCTTCGGTGGAAGAAATAAGAGGAGGACTTATGACAGAGATCTTATGGCACGGAAGAGGCGGCCAGGGGGCCTTCACTGCCGCCAGGCTGCTGGGTGCGGCTTATGTTGCGGAAAGCGACGGCTTTTACGCGCTGGCGTTTCCCTCCTTCGGTCCTGAACGGCGGGGCGCACCGATCCGGGCGTTTACCAAGCTCAGCGATTCTCCTGTCGGAGACCGGAGCCAGGTGGTCAGGGCGGATTACAGCATCTACCTGGATGATACGCTTTTCACAGACGCTGCTTTTGATGAGCTGAAGGAAAACGGAAAAATCATCCTGAACACCCGGCGGAAAGTTGATGATGAACGGGTCATCACCCTGGATGGAACCGCGATCGCGCAGGAGATCCTGCATATGCCGATCACCAACACCATCATGCTGGGCGCCTTCGCGGCGGTTTCCGGAATTGTCTCCGCCGGCGCTGTAGAGCAGGCCATCCAGGAGAATATGCCGGAAAAACTGCAAATCCGGAATATTGCCGCCATCAACGCGGCGATCAGGGAGGTGGCCGGATGAAACCGTATCTGAGAGAGCATATTCCGCAGGCATTTTCAGAAATCCCCGATACAACGTCGTATGAAGCGGGTTACCTGGTTTCGAAAAATGCCGGATGGCGCAGTGTTCGTCCCGTCATTGACACAGACCGATGCGTCGGCTGCCTGCAGTGCTATCTTCACTGTCCTGACGGCGTCATTTTCAGGAAGGATGGCAAGGTAGCCATTGACTATGATTTCTGCAAGGGCTGCGGCATCTGTCTGAAGGAATGCCGGCCGGGGGCAATCAGGATGGAGGCGGAAAAATAATGGCAAAGAAGTTTCTTTCCGGCAACGAGGCCTTCGCCGAAGGCGTCCGGCTCGCCCGGCCCCAGGTCATCTCCGCCTACCCCATCACACCCCAGACCATTGTCGTGGAAAAGCTCTCGGAAATGGTGGAGGACGGCAGCCTGAAGTCTGAGTTCATCCACGTGGAATCAGAGCATTCAGCCCTGTCCTGTGCCATGGGTGCCTCATCGGTCGGCGCCCGGGCATTTACCGCCACCTCGTCCCAGGGTCTGCTGTATATGGCGGAATGCCTGACCTACGCGTCCGGCGGCCGCTTCCCGATCCTGATGATGAACGCCAACCGGTCCACGGCCCTTCCCTGGAACATCTACGGCGATCAGCGGGATTCCATTTCCCTCCTGGACAGCGGATGGATTCAGGCTTACGCGGAGAATGCGCAGGAAGCGCTGGATCTGGCGCTGCTGGGCTATTACATTGCGGAAAAGAAAGAAGTATCCACCCCGTATATGGCCAATCTGGACGGCTTTGTCCTTACGCACACCTATGAGGTGGTGGATGTGCCGACCCGGGAGCAGGCGGATGCCTTCCTGCCTCCTTTTGAAACGGATAACCGCCTGGATCTGGAGCATCCGCGCAATCTTGGATTCTCCGCCGGTCCGGACTATAACACCCAGTTCAAGATGAAGGAGCATGCAGGGCTGCTGAAAGTCCGGGAGGTTGTGGCGGAAGCGGAAGACCGCTTCGCGGCTATCTTCGGCAGGCAGTATACCGGGCTTACGGAAAGCTACCGGACGGAAGATGCGGATTACATCCTGATCACGCTCGGCAGTATTGCAGGCCTGGTCCGTGAAACCGTGGATGCGCTGAGAGCCAACGGAAAGAAAGTCGGCCTGCTGCGGCTCCGGTACCTGCGCCCCTTCCCCAATCAGGAAATTGCCTCCGCTGCGGCAAACGCAAAAGCGCTGGCCGTGCTGGAAAAAGACATCTCCTTCGGCAATGAGGGAACGGTTTATACCAATGTGGTTTCCGCGCTCCACAAGGCGGGGATTGCCATTCCCACAGCCAACTATGTGGGAGGACTCGGCGGAAAGAATATCTCCGCGGAGGATATCCGGCAGATCTTTGAGGATCTGTCACAGGGGCAGCAGGGACTGCATTTTGTCGGAACCGGAGGTGAAGCGGATTGAGCCTGAATGCAAGAACACTGAATGAAGAGGAATTCTTCTACGGTCACAAAGCCTGTGCCGGCTGCGGCGGAAGCCTGGCCGTCCGCATAGCGCTCAAGGTGCTGGGAGAACGGTCCATTGCCGTGCTGCCGGCGGGATGTATGTCAGCAGTCGGATTCAATTTTCCGCAGCTGTGCTTCGGCAATAACGCGATCATCTCCACCTTTGCCGGAACCGCGTCCATGCTCACGGGTATTGAAGCGGGACTCCGGGCCAGAGGGGAAACCAATTATCACGCGGTCGGTTTTGCCGGTGACGGCGGTACCGCGGATATCGGTATCCAGGCCCTGTCCGGGGCGATCGACAGGAACGATGACATCCTGTACATCTGCTACGACAACGAAGCCTACATGAACACCGGCATCCAGAAAAGCTCCCTGACCCCCTTCGGAGCCAGGACGACCACAACGCCGGCAGGAAAAAACATCCGCGGAAACCTCCGCCCGAAGAAAAACATGTTTGAAATCGTAGCCGCCCACGGAATCCCCTATGCGGCCACGGCAAGCATCGGATACCTGAACGACTTCATCGCCAAGGTGGAAAAAGCCTCGAAGATCCGCGGAACGAAATACATCCACATTATCGCTCCGTGTCCCACCGGCTGGGGAATTACCACGGATGAAACCGTGGAGGTGGCCCGCCAGGTGGTGGACTGCGGCCTGTGGTACCTGGCCGAGTATGAGAACGGAAACTTTACGCTGACGCATCAGCCGAAGCAGCTGGCCGATCCCGCGGATTACCTGAAGCGGCAGGCCAGGTTCAGGCACCTGACGGAAGAGGATATTGAACTCATCCGGCAGTCCAGGGACCTGAAATGGGAACAAATCAGAAAAAACTATAAAAACATACAGGAGGAAAAATAACCATGAGCAGAGATGTGAATAACAAGTACTGGGATAAGGAACTGGAAACCATGCCCCGTGAGGAGCTTGAAAAGAAGCAGCTGGAGGATCTGAAGGAGATTGTGCAGTTCGCCTACGATCATGCCCCCTACTACAAAAGATCCTTTGATGCGGCAGGAGTGAAGCCCTCCGACATCAAAACCTTAAAGGACATTCAGAAGTTCCCCTTCATCGACAAGCGGACCCAGCGTGACACCCAGGGCGTCGGTTCCTTCCTTGGTGAACTGTGCGCCGTACCGGAAGAAGACGTAGTCTTCATTTCCACCTCCTCCGGCTCCACCGGTGTTCCGACCATGAGTCCCTTCACCAAGAAGGACTTTGATGAGTTCCAGGAAACGGAAAGCCGCTGGTTCTGGCAGGTGGGTATGCGTCCCAGCGACCGCTATGTCCATGCGCTGAACTTCTCCCTGTATGTCGGCGGCCCGGACGTCATCGGCGCCCAGAACCTCGGTGCGCTGTGCATCTGGGGCGGCACGCTGCCCAGCGAACGCCTGCTCTACGTGCTGAAAACCTATCAGCCCACCGTTATCTGGACCAGTCCTTCCTATGCCTGGCAACTGGGTGAAAAGGCGCTCAAGAGCGGCATTGATCCCAAGAAGGACCTGAACATCAAGAAGATCATTGTGGCCGGTGAGCTTGGCGGCTCCATTGAAGCGACGCGCCATGCCATTGAGGAACTCTGGGGTGCTGAGGTTTATGACTTCTACGGCCTCTCTGACATCTTCGGTGCCTGCGCAGCCATGTGCGAAGCCAAGAACGGCCTGCACATTGCAGAAAACCATATC
The DNA here is from genome assembly GCA_017569305.1 of Clostridiales bacterium FE2011. NCBI lineage: Bacteria > Bacillati > Bacillota > Clostridia > Eubacteriales > Clostridiales bacterium FE2011. Next base: position 901,342 of record CP069418.1, read on the forward strand.
CTGGTGGAGACAGTTGATATCCATACCGGCGAAGTGCTGGAGCCCGGCCAGGTCGGCGAACTTGTTTTCACCACGCTGCGCAAGCATGCCCGTCCCCTGATCCGTTTCCGCACCGGTGATATCGGCTGGATCGACACCACGCCCTGCTCCTGCGGCAGAACGCATGGCCGGATCCACATCAACGGCCGGAAGGATGACATGTTCATCGTTTCCGCCGTCAATGTCTTCCCGAGCGATATCGAAGCGGTCATCCGCGACCTGCACGGCATCACCGGTGAATACCTGATCCGTGTATTCGAGAAGGACTTCACCTGCAAGTACTCCGTGGAAATTGAAAAGAATTCTGACAATCCCGCGTCCGATGACGCCGTCGCGGCTGAAGTATCCGCCGCGCTGAAGGCGCGCATCGGCGTGAAACCCGCCCAGGTGGTTGTCCATCCGGACGGCGGCCTGAATACACGCAGCGAACACAAATCCAAGCGTATCATCGACGAACGCAACCTGAGCTATGATATCTGACCGGGAGGAATAACCATTATGCCGCAGCTGTCAAGAAGAACGGAAACCTTTACTGACTCAGTCATCCGCCGTATGACGCGGGTATCCCTGAAATACGGTGCGGTGAATCTGTCCCAGGGGTTCCCGGATTTTGAGCCGCCCAGGGAAATCCTGGACCGCCTTGCAGAAGTCTCCCGGGAGGATTTCCATCAGTATTCCATCACCTGGGGTGCCCAGAACTTCCGGGAAGCCCTGGCGGAAAAACAGTCGAGGCTGATGGGCAGGACGATCGATCCGAACAGCGAAATCGTCGTCACCTGCGGCAGTACGGAAGCCATGATGGCAGCCATGATGACGATTGCCAATCCGGGAGATAAGGTCATCGTCTTCTCCCCGTTCTATGAGAACTACGGTGCGGACGCAATTCTCTCCGGTGCCGAGCCGATCTATGTGCCGCTGTATCCTCCGGATTTCGGTTTCAAAGCGGACGAACTGGAAGCAGCCTTCCGCCAGAAACCAAAGGCACTGATCCTCTGCAATCCTTCCAATCCCTGCGGCAAGGTGTTCACCTATGAGGAACTGAAGCTCATCGCGGACCTGGCGGCAAAATACGACACCTTTGTCATCACGGACGAAGTATATGAGCATATCGTCTATGCGCCCAGCAAACATGTCTATTTTGCTTCACTGCCGGGAATGTGGGAACGGACAATCTCCTGCTCTTCCCTTTCCAAGACCTATTCGATTACCGGATGGCGTCTGGGATACATCATCGCCCCGCCGGAAATCATCGACGTGGCCCGGAAAGTCCATGACTTCCTGACCGTCGGTGCGGCAGCACCGCTGCAGGAAGCCGCCGTGACCGGTCTTCGTTTTGGCGACGAATACTATGCCGATCTGGCTGCGAAATATACAGCCAAGCGCAATCTGTTCCTCAAGGGACTGGATGACCTGCACATCGCGCATACGGTTCCGCAGGGCGCCTATTACATCCTGCTGGATATCTCTGAATTCGGTTTTGAAAGCGACCTGGAATTCTGCGAGGTCCTGGCAAGGGATGTAGGGGTCGGCGCCGTTCCCGGATCCAGCTTCTTCCGGGAACCGGTCAATCACCTGATCCGCCTGCACTTTGCCAAGCGTGATGAAACGCTGTATGACGCGTTGAACCGCCTGGAAGACCTGAGGAAAAAAATCCCCGTAAGGCGATAATGAAAAGGCACGCTCGGCGTGCCTTTTTTATTGCACACTTTTCCGGATTCACCGGCCGGTATCCGTTGCAAACCTTTTCACCGAAAGAAAACAATGCCGGTTGTTGAGAAGCAATGATTTACATGGTAAAATTCGAATTATCACTTCAAGGCAATAGTATTGAATGCATGAATCCCGTCCCCGGGAAGATGCGCAGAATAATGAGGAGGTATCATTTATGTTTGGACGCAGACCGGATGGAAGACGCCTGAAGAAACAGGACCCTATTGTGCAGATGACCCCTTATCTGATGCCGATGCGCTGTGACGCGCAGGTGTTTCTGGAGCACAAGGCAGACTTTGAGAAGCTGAGCCGGTATATCGTGGACAAAGCCAGGGAGGGGCAGAAGATCACCTTCATGCAGATCCTGGTGGCCGCCTATGTCCGGGCGATCAGCAAAAATCCGGAAGTGAACCGGTTCATTTTCAACAAGCAGTATTATATCCGGAACAACTGTTCCGTCTCCTATACCGTGCTGAAGGATCCCCAGGATCACAACAGCAACGAGACCACCGTGCGCATTCTCTTTGACCTGACGGATACGGTCTTTGATGTCCGTGACCGGATGAATGCCGCGGTGGAACAGAGCCGTGCCACAGAGGACGGGGATTTCGTGATCCGGCTGGCCAGTGCGCTCCTGTCCATTCCCGGCCTTGCCACGCTGGTTGTCGGCCTCGTGAAACTGCTGGACAAATACGGGATCGCGCCGCCCGTGCTGATCCGGGAGCTGCCCTTCTACAGCGGCATGTTTATCACCAATAACGGATCCATCGGCTTGCATCATCCCCTGCATCACATCTATAATTTCGGTGACGTGAGTCTTTTCATCGGCATGGGCAGCGTCCAGAAGGAAGCCTTTGTGGAGCCGGACGGAAAGACCAGGATGCGCCGCTGGCTGCCGCTGGGCATCACCGCCGATGAGCGGGTCTGCTCCGGCGCGCATTACGCCGCCTTCTTCGCTGAGGTGATCCGCCTGCTGGACAATCCGGAAGAACTGGAAACCCCGCCGCAGGAAGTGCGCTTTGAGCAGGGCGTGGAGTATCACGTACCAAAGATTTCAGAACAGAAATGAGACATTGATTGTGAACGAAAACCGACAGGAAAGGAAAAAGAAGACAGTCTGGACAGCGTTGTTTGTCCTGATCAATATAGCGGTCATCGCCGCCACCGCGGTCAATGAGTTTTCAGGGACCACTGCCGGAACTTTTCAGTTTGGCTTCACGAAGCGGGCCCTTTTCTTCCTGGGGTGTACCGGGCTTTGCCTGGTTGTGCTGCTGTGTGCGGAAACCCTGAAGTATCTGCTGATGATGAAGTCCCTCGGGGAACCGGTTTCTGTCCGCATCGCGTTTGAGACGGCCGCCCTCGGAAAATACTATGACTGCATCACGCCTTCCGGGGCCGGCGGACAGCCCTTCCAGATTCTCTGGCTCCACAGGCACGGATATTCAGACGGGGCTTCCTCCGCAATGACAATCAGCGCCTATATCACCATGCAGGCCGGTTTCATTCTGCTGGCGCTGGGCGTCTTCATCTCCCACCGTTCCGTGGAGCTGGACGCCATCCGCTATACGGCTTATTTCGGCTTGCTGCTCTTTTCCCTCATTCCCTGCCTGCTGGCTTCGTTTTCCTTCATGCCGAAGACCGTCAGACGCATCATCACCGCCGTCATCCGCCTGTGCGGCCGGCTGCGTCTGGTCAAAAAGCCGGAGGAATCCACGCAGCAGGTCCTGGGCATGCTGGACAGTTATCACACCAGCTTCTCGGTGATTGCAAAGAACAAGGTCATGCTGTGCCTCCTGCTGGTCCTGTCCCTGATCTACCGGATTGCCCTTTGCAGTATGCCCTACTTTGTGCTGAAAATGTTCGGTGCCTCTGTCAGTTTCCTCCATATTTTTGCCTCCACCATCTATATTTATGCCGCAATCTGCCTGGTGCCCACACCGGGCAATGCAGGCGCGGCGGAAGGCGCATTCTATCTTGTCTTCTCCGCCATGGGATCTGACGGTGTGTTCTGGGCCATGCTGATCTGGCGGATTTTCTGCTATTATTCCTTTATTGTCATCGGTGCCGGAATTTACGGGGTCAACGCGATCCGCGGAAGACGGGCCCGGGGAGGAAAAAAGGATGAATGATCTTCAGGCGCTGCGCCCGGTGGAGTTTATTGATAACTATTTCCCGGTGATCGACGGTGTGACGGAAACCGTCCATGAATATGCCCGGCATATGGAGAACGCCACCGTGGTCTGCCCGGCTATGGAAAGCCATTACCTGGAAAAGCACAGTTTCCCTTATCCGCTGCTCACGTCCATGACCTTCCGGGTTCCCTTTTCCCGCTATGCCAGTGCGGTTCCGAAGATGGACCGTGAGCTGGAGGCGGGAATCGCGAAAGCAAATCCGGATATCTTCCATATCCACAGTCCTTCCCTGCTTGGCAAGTATGCGGTTTCCCTGGGAAAGAAAAAGAAGATTCCCGTTGTGGCAACCTTCCATTCCAAGTATTATGACGCGATCCTGGAATTCACAAAGAGCCGGGCCATCGCGAAAATGGTCACGAACCAGATCGTGAAGGTTTTTGAAAGCTGTGACGAGGTCTGGGCCTGTTCGGAGGAAACCGGTGAAACGCTCCGCTCCTATGGTTATACCAAACCCTATCATGTTATGCCTAACGGAACGGACGTATCCGTTCCCGAAAACGCGCAGGAGCTGAAAGAAAAAGCCGCTTCCCGTTTTCAGCTGCCGCAGGACAAACATGTCCTGTTGTTTGTCGGCCAGCAGATCTGGTATAAAAACCAGCGCCTGATCCTGGATACTTTCCGGCTCCTCTGTGATCAGAGCAACGATTGGTTCCTGGTCATGGTCGGTACCGGAAAGGATGAACAGGATATAGAGCGCTACGCTGCTTCCCTGAACCTGACGGATCATATCCGTTTCACCGGCCAGGTGAAGGACCGGGATCTGCTCAGGGGCATCTACCTGAACGCGGATCTGCTGTTCTTCCCCTCCGTGTTCGACAACGCGCCCCTCGTTCTGCGGGAAGCCGCGGTCCTGGCCGTTCCAACGCTGGCGACCGAGGGTTCCAATGCTGCCGGGGCAATCCGGAAGAATTTCAGCGGCTTCACTGCCGCCGCCGATCCGCAGGCCATGCACGACGAGCTGGTCCGGATCTTTACCGAAGAGGACGTTAAAAAGATCGGTCAGAATGCCCGGGAAACCATTCCCCTTTCCTGGGAAAAGCTCATCCCGATGGTGCTCGACCGGTATCAGACGGTCATCGACCGGTATGAAAGGACAAGGTGAGGATCATGACAGAAGAAACCAGGAATCCGGAACAGGAAAAGCAGCCAAAGGACCGGAGTGAACTGATCCGCACAATCAAATTTGTGTTGTTTTCCATCTCTGCCGGTGTCATTGAGATCGGCGTATTCACCGTTCTTTATGAGCTGCTGCACTGGGAATACTGGGTAGCCTATCTCATCGCGCTTGTTCTCTCCGTGGTCTGGAACTTTACCCTGAACCGCGAGTTCACTTTCCGTTCCGCCAACAACGTTCCCATCGCCATGCTGAAGGTCGCGGCCTATTACGCGGTCTTTACCCCCGTGACCACGATCCTGGGCAACTACCTCGAAGGCACCTGCGGCTGGAACGGTATGCTCGTCACGATCATGAACATGCTGCTCAACTTCGTCACGGAATACCTGTATGACCGGTTTGTTGTCTTCGGGAAGTCCATTGATACAAACAGCCGTGCGCAGGCGCAGGCACAATCAAAGTCGGAAGGAAATGAATGATCATGCCGTCACAGTCCCCCCTGCTGTATCGCCTGATTCGCCGGGTGATATGGCTGTTATCCCCCAAATACAAGCTTTACGGCACGGAAAATCTTCCGCCTGAGCCCTGTATAATCGTCGGCAACCATTGTCAGATGTACGGCCCCATCGCTGCCGAGCTTCATCTGACCCGGCCGCATTATATCTGGTGCATCGGGGAAATGATGAACCGGAAGGAAGTTCCGGCATACGCTTTCCAGGATTTCTGGTCCATGAAGCCCCGCCGGTGGCATTGGTTCTACCGCCTGCTCAGCCACCTGATTGCGCCGCTTGCGGATTATATTTTCAACCATGCCCATACGATTCCGGTATATCATGACACCCGGGTCATGACCACCTTCCGCCAGTCGGTGGACCGCCTGAAGGAAGGCGCGGATGTTGTCCTCTTCCCCGAAAAGAATGAACCGTATAACGGAATCCTCTGGCAGTTCCAGGAGCACTTTGCGGATCTGGCTAAGCTGTATTATCGCAGAACCGGAACAGCCGTCTGTTTTGTGCCGATGTATACCGCGCCGAGGCTCAGCAGCATCCGCTTCGGTGAACCTGTCCGGTATAATCCTGAGGCTGATGCCGCGGAGGAACGTCTCCGCATCTGCCGGGCCATGCAGGAATCCATCTCCGATCTGGCGTCCGCGCTGCCGCAGCATACCGTCATCCCCTACGTCAACATTCCGAAGAAACAGTATCCCCTGAATACAGACCGAAACTTCTGAATCACAAACCCCAGCCGGATCCGGCTGGGGTTTGTGGTTATACAGGATCATTCACTTTTTGGGGAAAACGGGCTGTCCGTTCACAGCGATGTCGCCCTCGATCGGAATCAGCAGATAGCTGCGGCCGTCAATCACCCGCGTTTCAAGGATATCCGCCTGTTTGGGATCCACCTTGATGGATACGCTGGGCAGGTCCACCTTGAACTGTTTGGGGGCAATCACATTCACGGCAGGAAGCGCCGCACCGGTGCCGAAGGTTTTATCAAATCCGTCCTGGAAGGCTTCAACCCGTTCCGGAGATACGCCGCCGTCAGTAAGAACCTTGGCAACGTCCTGCTTGGAAAGCAGCAGCGGCTCAGCGTCCTTGTCCTGCTCTTCAATCAGGGTGGAAACTACTTCATGCATCTCCTGAACCACGTCCAGGGAGCACTCCGTCCCTAGCGTCTGCGCCAGGAGAGACTGGAAGTTCTCCGTCTGCTCTGCGGCAGGCATCACTGCGTCAGCATTGAAGGAAGCTTTCAGGAATGCCTCATGGGCCTCTTTGCAGTCCTTGCTGAAGAAAAGCATGGTATTTACGTCCGCGGATCCGCCTTCGTACAGTGGGAAGAGGAATCCCATCACCGGCGTGCTGGCCAGCCACTCCGGTGCCCGCTCATGGAACATTCCGTCCGAGGGAACGTACCGCAGCGCCGGTTTATCCCGCTTTACAGGACAGACCGCGCAGAGGCAGTAGCTGAAAGAACGGTCGGAGTTCTCATAATCAATCTCATCGTTCACGTCCCGTTTCCGGACGTCCAGATCGTCGTGAAGCATCAGGATCAGCCAGTTCTCAGCATTCTGCGCGTCTTCCACAGACTGCATGTCAGGATGTTCCGCCCGGATGCCCGCGATCATTTTGGTGAAGAGCTCCTGCATTACGGCATCGTCTTTCATACCAGTATCCCGGACCTTCATCAGGAGGCTGATGCTTTCAGACGGCATGGCGATCGGATTCAGTGCCTGTCCAAGCTGACCGGAAAGCACCTTCTTGAAGATGGACATGAATTTGATATTTTCATTCTCATACAGGGTTGCCACAGGAACGGCAAAACTCGTGATCGGGTTTCCGATATAGTCAACATAGCAGCCGCAGATCAGGGAAGGGTGGCGCTTGTCCGGATTCAGCCTTCTTTTGATTTCAGCCAGGTCTCTTTGATTCATGAATTGTGTCCTTCCTGAAAGTATTATGGTTATGAAACCCGACCTCCCGCCCGGAGGTTCTTTCTGCTTGGCAGATCAATCAGAAGCCGGTCCCCTTCTTTGGGTTGCACCCATGGGAGGGGAGTGATCCGAGTGTCAGCCCTGTGGGCTGTCTGTCGAAGACAGAAACGAGGTGAACGAGTCAACCGAAAAGGAGGGCAAAGCTCGCTCCAAGAGCTTTGAACGACTATTGAGGTTGCGGAACTCGAGCCTCTGGCCCAGAGGTTCTGATCTGCCTCGCAGATCAATCAGAAGCCGGTCCCCTTTATGGGAACCGGCTTTTGGTGGCACCCACGGGAGGATTCGAACCTCTGGCCTGCCGCTTAGGAGGCGGCCGCTCTATCCGACTGAGCTACGTGGGCAAGACCTTGAAAAGTATAAGCTTCCGAGCCGCTTTTGTCAATCTCCTCCTGACTGTCATTACAGGCATCCGGGAATGCAGGTATACAATAAATCATGATTTTCATTCACATTCTTTTCTGTTACAATGTCAGCAAATACGGAAAGATACAGATTCCCTGGATATTCTTAAACAGGAACCGGAGGATAGCAAATGAACAGTATGAATCTTGATCGGGAGTGGACATTCCGGAAGGGGCTGCTGGATTCTGTCAGTCAGCTGAAATCAGATCCGGGAAAAGTGGTTAACCTGCCCCATGACGGCATGATCGGCACACCGGTGACGCCGGACGCTCCCGCCCGGTCGGATATGGGTTATTTTACCGGCGGACTGAGCAGCTATACCAAGTATGTTTCCATTCTCCGGGAATGGGAAAGCGGCTGCGTCGGCCTGCTGATTGACGGTGCGATGCTGAACGCTTCTGTGGAGGTCAACGGCTGCAAAGCCGCTCTGCAGCATTACGGCTACGTTCCGTTTTATGTGGATCTGACCGGGCTGGTGGAATACGGTGCGGAAAACCGGATCACAGTCAACGTGAACACAAGCATGCAGCCCAATTCCCGCTGGTACACCGGTTCCGGGTTGTACCGCGGCGTGAAACTGCTCCATGGACCGAAGGTGCACCTCGCTCCCGACGGCATCTACGCCTTCACCCGTGAAGTGGCGGATGGTCTGGCCTTCCTGGAGGTTCAGGCGGAGATCGTGAACGCCGCAGGTGAAAACCGTCTGGCAGAAGCCGAAGCCGTCCTGCTGGAGGAAGCCACCGGAAAACGTGTTGCCGGGGCAAAGCAGGTGATCCAGGTCAACGCCGGAGGAGCCGAAACCGCCCGGATCCGTTTCACTGTGGAAAATCCGAAGCTCTGGGATGCGGAAACCCCCAACCTGTACCGGATCAAAGTGCTGGTCCGGGATCTGGGCATCTTCCGCACACACCTGGAAAAGAATCCGGATCCTTCTGTGGACGAAGGCAGCGTCCTCTTTGGCATCCGGACGATCACCGCGGACGCCCGCCGCGGACTACAGATCAACGGAAAAACAGTAAAGCTCAGGGGCGGCTGCGTCCATCATGACAACGGCCTCCTGGGTTCGGTCTCCCTCTATGAAGCGGAAGCCCGGAAGATTCGGAAGCTGAAGGAAGTGGGCTTCAACGCCATCCGTACCGCTCATAACCCGCCCTCCGCGGCGCTGATTGAAGCCTGCGACCGGCTGGGCATGTATGTGTTTGACGAAGCGTTTGACGCCTGGGGAATCGCGAAGCGCGGAGGCGATTACAGCCAGTTCTTCGCGGACTGCTGGGAAAAGGACCTGACGGCCTTTGTACGGCGGGACCGTTCCCACCCCAGCGTGATCCTCTGGTCCACAGGCAATGAAATTCCGGAGCGGGGCGGACTGAACAACGGATACCTGCTGGCAGCCCGCCTGGCGGAAACCATCCGCCGGCTGGACGGTACCCGGCCGGTCAGTAACGGCATCTGTTCCCTGTGGAGCGGACTGGATGACAGGCTGGCGGAAGGCCAGAACCAGGCGCAGAACGCCGGGGACGAGCGGGAGCTCCTGTGGGAAAAGGTCACCGAACCCTTTGCAAGCAATCTGGACGTTGTCGGATATAACTACATGGAAAGCCTCTACGAGCAGGATCATGAGCTGTTCCCGGAAAGGGTCATCCTCGGCTCCGAAAACTTCCCGAAGGAAATCGGCTTCCACTGGCCCCTGGTGGAGAAGCTGCCCTATGTCATCGGCGAATTTACCTGGACCGCCTGGGACTACCTGGGTGAAGCCGGTATCGGGAAAGCAGTCCGCCTGCCCGCCGATGACCCGAAGATGAAGGAAGGCTGCTGGTCTCTGATGCCCCCGGACGCCTCCCCCTTCCCCTGGCGGACAGCCAATGACGCGGATTTCGACATCACCGGCGTCATGCTGCCCCAGGGCGCCTACCGCAGCGTGGTATGGGGCTGCCCGGAAACCTTCCTCTATTCCCGGCTGCCGGAGGATTTCGGCAAGGATGAACTGATCACCCCCTGGGGCTTCCCGGGACTGTTCTCCAGCTGGAACTATACCGGTTCTGAAGGAAAGCCCGTGGAAATCTCCGTTTTTTCCGCCGCGGAGGAAGTGGAGCTGTTCCTGAACGGCCAGTCCGTCGGCCGGAAGGCTGTTCCGCAGGAGGGGACAATGCCCCGCAGCGTCAACTTTGAAACAGCGTATCAGCCCGGCAGGCTGGAAGCCGTCAGCTACACCGGTGGTAAAGAAGTCAGCCGCGCCGTGCTGGAAACGACGGGAAGGCCGGCACGGATCCGTCTGACTACGGATCAAAAAGCGCTGCGCCCGGACGGCCACGATCTGGCCTTTGTGGAAATTGAACTTCTGGATCAGGAAGGACGCGTTGTGCCGGATGCGCAGATCGGCCTTTCCACAAGCATCTCAGGTCAGGGCTGGATGGCCGGATTCGGCACCGGTAATCCTGTGACGGCGGAAGACTATACGGATAAAATGACCGTGAGCTGGCACGGACGGGCCTTAGCCGTGCTCCGTTCCGGCTATGAAAGCGGTGAATTGACCCTCACGGTTTCGGCAAGGGATCTGCCGGAAGAGCGGATCAGTCTCCGCGTGGAAGAATAATCCCCTTGGGAAACAGAACAGCCTGCGATTAAATTCGCAGGCTGTTTCTTTATCCGTATCAGGAGATCCGGGTCAGCAGGTGCAGCGCCCCACGGAGCCAAACAGCTCCATCTTGTTCCTCACGACCTTCTTCATGGCTTCAATCTCATAGGGGATCAGTCCCATCATGGATGTTGCGCCTGCAGCCAGGCCTTCCTCAATACCAGCCTTTCCGGCTTTGTCGATATCTGTAAAGATATTGACCTTGCATATACCTCTCTGCACAGCTGTCCAGAAATCAGAATCAGACAGGCCGCTTCCGCCATGCAGCACAAGGGGCAGCCCGGTCTTTCCGGCAATCGTTTCAATGCGGTCAAAATCCAGTTTCGGCGGGAACTTGTAATCTCCGTGGGCATTGCCGACCGCAACAGCCAGGGAATCGATCCCGGTCCGGCTGACAAAATCCGCCGCGGTATCCGGATTGGTGAAGTAATCCTCCGGATTTTCCAGCTTTCCGGTTCCTTCGTTATCCCCTACATGGCCGAGTTCACCCTCCACGGTAACCCCTTTGGCATGACAGATCCGAACCATTTCCGCGACCTTATCAATGTTGACTTCATACGCCTCCGTTGAGCAGTCATACATTACGGAAGTAAATCCCAGTTCCAGTGCCTCCATACATTTTTCAAATGTCAGGCCGTGGTCATAGTGGACACAGACCGGAACAGATGCCTTCCGGGCCATGGGAATCAGGTATTCCGCTACCCGTTCCAGGGGCATGGCCGGCAGAAGGATCTCCGCAGTCCCGACCATCACCGGAGCCCGTAGTTCCTCTGCGGTTTCAATGATAGCCCGGGCCATCTCCACGTTCACTGCATTGAAGAATCCGACAGCATATTTCCCCTCTTTTGCCGGAATCAGCACGTCGTTCATATTTACCAGCATCCGTTTTCCCTCCTTACCAGCCTTTCCGGATTCTCTCTTCCAGTTCATCCAGCGGTTTTAGTCCGCTGAGCGTATCATAGGTTGTCACACAACAGGCGCCCTCCGCACAGGCCAGCGCCACGCACTCCGCCGGTTTCCTCCCGCTGAGTACCGCCGCCAGGAACGCCGCAATGCTGGTGTCTCCCGCACCGGCGCCGCTTCGTACAATATCCGCTTTGAAACAGGGTTGGAGCACAGTCCGGCTGCCCCACGCTTCCACGTCCAGTTCCAGCCGCGATCCAACCCTTTCCATGCATGTCCTGTCGGCAGTCCGGAGTAGCATACCGCTTGTTCCGCATTTGATCATAGCTGCCCGGCATCCCATCGAAAGCACTTTTTCCGCCAAAGGCAGGACTTCCGTTTCCAGGTCCAGGCCCTCTGTCATATCCCTGCCCCCGGCAGCCAGCCGGTCATACCGTTCCCTGTCCAGCATCCAGCAAAGCTCTTCAAAGCTCGGGACAAAGAAGTCAACATACGGCAGCACGCCGGACAGGATCTGCTCCCAGTCCGCCTGCCCTGCCGGAGTGCTTGGATCCACAGCTGCCAGATCCAGGCTGGTAGCAATCCCTTTATCTTTTATCCGCCGGAACAGGGCAATCAATTCCGCCCCGTCGTTTTCCCAGGTTCGGCGCATCAGCGGCGGATAGCCGAAGTGAAACAGTGCTGCGTCCTCCAGGGCTTCCTCCGGAATATCCGCGCCGGTAAAGGTATCATTTGCTCCCGGGCTGTGCAGGAAAACCCGGTCCTGACCGGGCACAGCCAGTACAACAGAATAGGATGTGGAGCTTTCCGGGTCAACCAGCAGTCCCCCTGCTCCGTATTGGGCCAGGATACTCCGGATCATCGTCCCGAAGGAATCATCTCCAACCTTGCCCATCAGCGTCACGTCACATCCCAGCATTTTCAGCGCCAGGCCTGTATTGGCCACACTGCCGCCGGTATGTACGTCTGCCGCCTCCGTCTGGATCAGCTTGCCGGGAACCAGCAGGGATGACAGGCTGTCATACTGTTTCCCTGCCGGAAAGACCGGCGTAATATCCAGGCAGATATGACCTGCGGCAATCACCTTTCTCATCTTTTACCTCCGCTTCCCGTCAGCGTGCGGGCGGATACTCATTGCACAACAGGCGATAGGGCGGTTCATCCTCCTCAATGGCAGGAAATCGTCCTACCGGTGTTTCAAAGCGGTTATCCGTTTCATCGTCATTGCACATGGAAACCTCGCCGATCAGGGCATAGTCATCTGCTTTCCCGACGGTGAATTCATGATAGCAGCCAGGATGCAGCGTCAGGCTCTCCCCCGGTGCAATCACAATTTCCTCCCCTGCTGGAACTGTATATATTCTCCCATCCCGGTGCACGGTCACAGGAGCCCTGCGGTCCGGCAGTTCGTCTGCTCCGGCGTTCCATAACCGGAATATCACATTTCCTCCGCCCCGGTTGATAATATCCTCCATTTTATGCCAGTGGAAATGGCAGGGGCAGGTCTGCCCGCCCCGCAGCATCATGATCTTCTCCGCATAGGGCTTCGGATATCTGTCCTCATGTGCGTTCCCGTTACGGAGTGTGATCAGGTAAAGCCCGCGGGAAAAGAAATCCCCGCTGCCGAAATCCGTCAGGTCCCATCCAAGAGCGTTGTCCCGTATTTCGTCATACTCACTGCCTTTTGTCAGCCACTCCTCCGGGGTAAATGACAAAAACGGCGGCAGCATAAAACAGTGTTCCTGCAGAACAGCTTCAAACTCCCTGATATGGGCATTGATCTCGGAGCGTTTCATCCGGTTCACATCCTTTCACTCGGATGCTCCTGTCTTCCTGAGACGGCAAAAGCCGCCTGCAGGACAGGACGGCTTTTGTCAGATGTACGATATACTCAGGATGCCTTCTTGCGGTTGCGCAGGAAGTCCATATACACAGCCGACAGGATAACGGCGCCCTTGATGATGTACTGCCAGTCGGAATTGACGCCCATCAGGTTCAGGCCGTTGTTCAGGATACCGATGATCAGCACACCGATCAAGGTTCCGCCCAGCTTGCCGGATCCGCCGGACATGGAGGTACCACCCACGACCACAGCCGCTATGGCGTCCATTTCCGCGCCGTCACCGGAGGTACAGGTTCCGGAGTACAGCCGGGATGCGATGGTGATACCGGCCAAGCCGGCCATCAGGCCGCTGAAGGAGTAAACAATCAGTTTAACCTTGGCGGTGTTGATCGCGGAGAATTTTGCTGCTGTATCGTTGCCGCCCACCGCATAAATGTGCCTTCCGATCCGGGACCGGTTCAGGAACAGCACCGCGACGACAAACACAATGAACATCGTGATCACCGGCGTCGGGATGCCCGCCACGTTGCCGGCGCCCAGGAACTTCCAGGCGTCTGTCATACAGCGGATCGGCTTGCCGCCCGAATACACGTAGGCAATACCCTTCGCGATGTTCATGGATGCCAGGGTCACGATAAAGGGCGGGATCTTTGTCCGGGCGATGATCGTGCCGTTCAGCAGGCCGAACAGCAGGCCGGACAGGATGGCAATCAGGATGCCCACAATTTCCGGCAGCCCGTGCCATACAACCGCCGCCGCACCCAGCACGCCGGACATGGCGATGATGGAACCCACGGAAAGGTCAATGCCGCCCAGGATGATGACCATCGTCATGCCGCAGGCCAGCATCAGGTTGGTGGCGCTCTGTCGCAGCACGTTGAAGATATTGTTGGTAGTCAGGAACGTGTTATGGGTTTTCGGATAAACATACAGGAACAGGATCATGGCGACCAGGGCCAGGATAATTCCCAGGTTGTCCTTCAGATACTTCTTAATGCCTTTCATGCTTTGGCCCCTCCTGCTGTCTCCAGGGTCGCGAGATGCATGATCGCTTCCTGGCTGACGTTTTCATAATCGATGCAGCCGGTGATCCGGCCGTCGTACATCACATAGACCCGGTCTGCCATATTGATGATCTCCGGCAGTTCCGAAGAAACCATAATAATGGCCACACCCTGTTTGGTCAGTTCATTCATAATCTCATAGATTTCCGCCTTGGCACCGACGTCCACGCCGCGGGTCGGCTCATCCAGGATCAGCACCTTCGGTTTCGTGGCAAGCCAGCGTCCGATCATGACCTTCTGCTGGTTTCCGCCGGACAGGTTGGAGACCCGCTGCTCATGGGAGGGGGTCTTCGTCTGCATTTTATCAATGAACTCCTGGGTGATCTCGTGTTCCCGTTTCTCGTTCACGCGCAGGTGATTGATGATTTCATGGAGCACCTCAATGGTGGTGTTGAAACTCACGGACTGAATATGGTAAAGCCCTTCCAGTTTCCGGTTTTCCGGCACCATGGCAATACCGTACTTCATTGCGTCCACCGCACTGGAGATATTCAGCTTTTTCCCTTCCAGGGTAATGGTTCCAGTAGCTGTATTTGTCAGGCCGAAGATGCACTGCATCGTCTCGCTGCGTCCGGCACCCACCAGTCCCGCGAAGCCGACGATCTCACCTTCCCGCACCTCGAATGAAACGTCATTCACCCGCTTGTGGTGCTTTTTGCCGTCATCGATATGCTCACACTTGAAGAAGACCGGCGTATTCTTGACGTGGTCGCGGGTATAATACTGGTCCAGCTCCCGGCCGACCATCATGGTGATCAGTTCATCCCGGGGAGTATCCGCAACCACGCGTGTGCCCACGTACATGCCGTCACGCAGTACTGTCACCCGGTCGCAGACCTCGTTCAGTTCACTCATCTTGTGACTGATGTAGATGATACCCACGCCCTGGGCCGCCAGATTACGCATGATTTCAAACAGCTGCGTAACCTCACGGTCGGAAATGGAGGAAGTAGGCTCATCCATGACCAGGATGCGGCAGTTAAAGGAAATAGCTTTGACAATTTCCACCATCTGCTGCTGCGCGATGGAAAGATCAAAGATTTCATCTGTTGCGTTGATTCCCAGGTCAAACTTGTCCAGCATTTCCTGTGCGGACGCTGCCATCCGCTTATAGTCCACGCCGAACTTTCCCATGGGTTCCCGGCCGAGGAAGATATTCTCCGCCACGGTCATATGCGGCACCAACACCAGTTCCTGGTGGATAATGGAAATGCCGTTGTCACGGGCAGCATTTACGCCGTCAATAACAACCTTCTTTCCGTCGATGCGGATCTCGCCTTCCTCCGCGATATAGATGCCGCCCAGCACCTTGATCAGCGTGGATTTGCCCGCACCGTTCTCACCCAGCAGCGCGTGGATCTCTCCGGCTTTCAGCTGAAACTCCACATTCTGCAGTGCCTTGACGCCCGGAAAGGATTTATAGATTCCTTTCATCTCGAGCAGGTATTCGCTCACAAAGTCTCACCACCGTTTTGCTTAGGATGTTCTGAGGGAAAGACCCGGATACATCCGGAAAAGGGCTTTGCTCAGATGGAACAAAGCCCTTCGTTTATCGCCGGGTCTTCCCCTTCAGAAAAGAGGCTGACTCAAAGGATCGGCTTTACTGGCTTACTGCCATCCGCCGTTGTTGTATTCAGCGATATTGTCAGAGTTAATCATGAAGGTCGCGATCGGATAACGGGCTTCCACAGTTTCGCCGGCCTTCCACTTGTAGTACAGTTCAGCGATGGTCTTGCCGATGGAGATCGGGGACTGAGCACCGGTACCGGTGACTTTGCCTTCCGCGATCAGGGCCTTGATGTCGGGAGAACCGTCAACGCCGTAGATCAGGGCCTTGGACTGAGCAGCTTCCGCAGCAGCGGCAGCACCCAGAGCGGTGGGGTCATTTCCGCCGAAGATGGCGACAGCGTCCGGATGGGCGATCAGGGCGTCGGTACCGTTCAGGTTGCCCTGTTCCTGGTTGCCCATGCAGTCCTTCTGGAAGACCACTTCAAAGCCCTTGCCGTCAATGGCTTCGAGGAAGCCGTTGGTGCGGTCCACAACAGACTGCATTGTGGGAGAATCCAGCACGATGATGGGGCCGCCGTCGGGCAGCTTGGCCACCAGGTCTTCACCGCAGACCTTACCGGCGTTGTAGTTGTCGGATCCGGCGTAGGTTACCAGGTAGGACATATCAGCCACTTCGGTATCAAAACCGAACATGGGGATGTTGGCTTCCTTCAGCTTATCCAGGCCGGCGATGATGCCGTCTTTGTCAACGGGGTTGACGAACATAGCCACAACACCGTTGGAGATCATATCTTCGATCTGGGCAATCTGTTTTTCATTGCTGTTCTGGGGATCCAGGGAAATCAGTTCATCGCCGTTGGCTTCCACAACCTCACGGATAGCGGCTTCCAGGGCAACGAAGAAAGGATTCGTACCATCCATACAGGTATAGCCGACCTTATCGGCCATAGCGGCGGCACAGCCCAGCGTCAGGGCGAGGGCCAAAATCAGGGCAACCAGTTTCTTCATAAAGAAACCTCCTTCTGGGGCAGATGCTTTCTGCCTGATATAAATTTGTTTGCGGATATACTGGTCCGCTTCTGATTATTATTGTAAGCATCCTGGAAAACAATGTCAACGAAATCGCCCTCCTGACAGAAGGTATAAAAAACGTATACCCTGTTCCCTGCTGAATCCGTCGGATCCCTTGATCGGATTGATCTTGACCGTCCTCACCTCCCGCCATTGGCACTGTTCGGGCACTCCGCAGTTGGATTATCGTTCACAAAGAATACTGTATCCAATATTTCGGGGCTGTTTTTGTTTTCTTTTTCCTTGTGTTTTCAGCCGTTCGTGATAAGATTGTATCCTGAATACTGTTAAGTCTGAAGGATCAGGCTGGATTGAAAAAGGCTGAGGATAACACAATGGCAGAGAAGGCATTGTATATACTCGCAGGGTATGATGACCGGACCGAAGAAATCCTGTCCGGCCTCCGGAACAAACTGTATGATCAGGGCTTTTCCGGCCTGCAGACCAAGGATATTCCTATGCATTTCACCATGGGTTCCTATGCGGTCGAACAGGAAGAGGAACTGAAAAACCGTCTGGGAAAAATTGCGGAAACGCACAGGACTTTCGATACAGCGTTTAATCACGTCGGACTCTTCCGTCTGCCGGAAAACGACGTCCTGTTTGTCGCCCCGGAAGTCAGCAGGGAGATGCTGGCCCTGAAGGATGAATTCAGCGATAACAGGGATCAGTTCAACTGGTCTCCCCATACCACCTTGCTGATCGATAAACCGGCTGTCATTCAGGAAGCAACCCAGTCTGTGCTGAAGGAATTCACATCCTTCAGCGGAAAGGTTGCAGTCCTGCATTTATACGAATTCTGGCCAACGAGGCATATCCTTTCCGTACGGCTTGCAGACTGATACAAAATGAACGGGACTGATGGATCATGGCATTTGAGAAAGCGAAAGCATACCTGGAAGGCTTCGGCCTGGGAGACAAAATCATTGTAACGGAGCACAGCAGCGCCACCGTCGCGGAAGCAGCGCAAGCCATCGGCTGCGAGGAAGCGATGATCGCGAAAACCCTTTCCTTCCTGCAGGAAGACCGGCCCGTGCTGATCCTGGCGGACGGCACCGCCCGCATTGATAACCGGAAGTATAAGGATCGTTTCGGATGCAAGGCAAGAATGATCCCGGGCGATCAGGTGGAGGCCCTCGTCGGTCACGCAATCGGCGGAGTCTGCCCCTTTGGTGCCAATGAGGGCGTCAGCGTCTATCTGGATGAAAGCCTGCGTCGGCATGAAATAGTCTATCCTGCCGTGGGCAATGATCACAGCGGCATAAAGCTGACCATTCCGGAACTGGAAAAGTGCAGCGGCTTCCTGGAATGGGTGGATGTCTGCAAGCAGCCGGAATAGTAACAGAATATCAGGCACAGAAAAAGCGCCGGGAGCTCGCAAGCACCCTGGCGCTTTTCCGTTTATCCGATCGGCAGGCAAACCTCTGTCACATATTCTTCCGGGTTTTGCGTCTGGGCCGGGCTCACATGATAAATATTGAACATAGGGCCGTTCGCTTCATACCCGTTCTCATTGATCCAGGACGCAACCGTGGCCATTGCGTCTCCCATCTGTTCATAGCTTCCCTTGATGATACAGCTGGCCACCTTGACTGCCGGAAGGGTTTTGAACTTTACGTGTTCCGTATCCTCATATTTCCCCTTCACGGTCATCCAGACCTTAATCTCCACATTTTCTTCCTTGTATTCCTTATCCAGGAACTCAGCCGCTGCCAGGCAGGGGTCAGCGGGGACCAGCGGCGTTTTGCACTCCGCCATCATGCCCCAGAGCATGCCCTCGTCCTCATAATGGGGAACCACCATCTGCACCGTGGCCGCGTATCTTTCCGGAATGGTTTTGATTGTAACGTCATATTTCATAGTCTGCTCCTTTCTCAGCCTTTTCCGGGCTGTTTCCAGAAGCATCAGTTTATACTCCGTCTCCTTTGAGAGTTCGGACAATTCCTTTTCCCTCGCAGCCAGGAACGCGTCCATTTTCTCCGGATCGTCGTGAACCTCCAGCATCCGGATAATATCTGCCAGTGCGAAACCCATGTCCTTCAGGGCATTGATCCTTCCGATGGTGAACAGCTGTTCCTCACGGTAATACCGGTATCCGGTAAAGTGATCAATCTCGGCGGGCTTCAGCAGTCCGATATCGTCATAGTGGCGGAGCATTCTGATGCTTACTCTGGACAGTTTTGAAAAATCTCCGATTTTAAGCATTGGGTTTACCCTCCATGGATGGTATTTCTGAGCTCGCCACTACTCTAATCTCTCACACAGTGTGAGAGTCAATAGCCCCGAAAAATTTTTTTTTGCAGTCTGAACAGTTCCCTCCTGTTCAGATTTCTGTTTATGATATCAATCAGGTAAAACGGCTGATACAGGTTGTATAGATCACATTAAAAAGAATGATCAGGGAAACAAGGAAGGCGCTTCCGTTATAGAGCCGCTGCTTCCATTCCTTGTCAATCTTCAGGATCTGCGCAAGGTAACCCGATCCGGCAAACATCAGCACAGGGAATATAAAGGGCAGGAAATACCTGTGCTGAATACCATTGACAAAGTTCAGGCCGACATCTGTAAAGGTTATATACAAGCAGAAGGCTATGATGCAGGTGCTGATGAATAACAGGAATAACCCCAGGATACGGATATGGGGCTTTCTTTCCAGTGGACGGTCACATGGTTTCTTGTCGGTCAAGGCCAGGATGACCAGCAAGGCGCAAAGAATTGTCCACCCGGAACCCGTCCCCTCATAACCAAAGGTTGTCAGCATCCCTGCACTGTTGGCCGGGTTAAAATACTCCTTCAGGGTGCTAAGCATAATCTGGAGGTAACGCAGCGGATTTGCCAGGATAAAACGGATCTGTTCCATAGGTTCTCCTGAGGAGCCGCCCCTCATATCCGTTACAATATTGCCCTGAAGCATTGGCAGGATATAGGGTACCAGGCTGATCAGCAAAACAACGTCTGAAAGAAGAAGGTACCTTTTCCTTGAAATGTATTGCCGGCGTTCCTCCACATCTTCCGCCCATTTGCCTTTAGGCATAATGGCTGTCAGCAATAAAACCGGAGCATAAAATGCTTTCGTCAGGAGGGCAATGGTCATGCTTCCCAGGATAACAAAAGCCTTTCGGTAAGTCAGCTTCTTCTCAGGCTCCTGCCATTCAGCAAAGTAATAGCTTAAGCCCAGAGACACAAAGGATATAACACCGTGATCATAGGAAAAAACCGACGCCAGGAAGACGTTTGTAGGGATCAGCAGTACGCAGGCCAGGATCATTTTGCCGCTCTTGAGCCGGCGGACAGCAAAGAAACCACATATGGCAGCGGTCAGCAGATTAAACAGCTTGGCAAAATACATGGTCCAGGGCCATGAAAGATGCATCAAGCGGCCCAGATACATACCGGCTGCGGGAAATATCTCATAGATACTGTTGAGCATCAATCCCTTATTCTCTGTCATCACAACGCCCAGATCATACTGCTGGTTCTGCAATTCCTGGGAGTATACCCGTTCGTCCCAGACAAAGGAATCATGATTACCCTCCATAAAGATAATCATCGCGTCCGGATTCGTGAGACGTTCTTCCCCCAAATAGGAATACAGATGAGTTTGTTCAAAATGATATTCCATGTCCCAGTTAACAGATAAATCATTGGGGAATAGGAACAGGATCATCCATCCGGAAAGCAGGCAGAACAGCACAAACAGCCGTTCAGGTTTTGCCGCAAGCGTTTTCGGAAAAGACAGGAGGGCGCCGGCAGCCAATCCCGCCAGGACGCAGAAAAGATGCTTTGGAATGTTAACCATTCCGAAAAACGCACCGGACACAAGCCACCTGATCAAAGCATAAGCTACAAAGCTTATCAGCAGGAACCTGCATATCCTGAGCAGGATCTTCCAGCGTTCTTCCCTGAGAAAAGAAACAGCCTGCCGATAAGATGCCGCCAGACGGCTGCCGGCATGGAACCAGCATAACACTGACAGGATAAAAAACAGTACCGGAATCAGAATGCTGATTCTCCACAGGCGCATTTGTTCCGGAACAGGAACCCTTTCTGTGACTTCCGCCTGGCATTTCACGGAGCGAATCGTCATTTTGTTATCCAGTTCAATTTTCAGGGCAGCATAATCATCCTCAGGAATCGTACCGGTCCAGATCACGGATTCCGGAACAGCCTGTATTTCAGTCACGTCTGTTTCGGAAAACTTTTCACCGTCTTTGGACCAATATACACGAATAGGGAAAGCAGAACGGATATGCTTTTTAGACTCAACCTGTAAAAAAGAAAGATGCTTAGCCGGCTGGAAACGAATTGTGACAACAGTTCCTTCTCCGCCGGTTTTCAGGCTGTCCCCGTCCAGTGTGGCGTTAACCAGCTCTGCCTGGGAAAAATCCAGGTATTCTGCTTCCTTAACCACCCTCGGCTCATTCTCATAGATCGGCGGCTGGGTTCGTATCTGAAGAAACTCCAGCAATACAGCCAGTAAAACACTGGCCAGCAGGAGTAATCCGATCCTGACAATATGCTTTTTGATCCAGTTGATACATCCTGATATCATTCCTGTGATCTCCCCTGTTTATTTTCGAATCCCCATGACTTTCTGTATTGTCCGGTCATCTGTGGCCGGATAAAACTTCCGGATCTGCTCCATAATCTGCTTCCAGGATGCTTCCGGGGATTCATTGCAGTCATTCACCGCGTCATAGCCCCATTTTGTTTCCGGAGTCATCAGTTCCGCCACATGCCATCCGTACGCTTCCCCGCGTTTGTTCCGTCTCTGCCGGAAGTCGCTCATGATCAGGAAGGTCTTCATCTGCAGTTCTGTCATGGCTCCCTCAAAGCCTTTTTCCAGCGCAGCCCGTCTTTTGATCTCGCAGGTCAGCAGTTCCAGCCCGACAGCGTTCTCATCCGGCTCCAGGATGTCCAGGATCCGCTTGCAGCGGCTGGTCATCTTGCCGTCTTCATACAAGCCCTCATAGTCGTACCCGTCCCGGCGGTAATTCGCGAAACGGGCGAACCACTCTTTGGAAACAAAGCCTGCTTTCCTGTCGAAAAACTTTCCGTAGGCTACAAAGGCATTGGGAGCCAGAACCTGCCGCCAGGCCCAGGGATCCTTCGCGGGATCCCCTATCCACCAGTCTTCCGCCGGTGTATGTTCCTCCACGGAAAAACCGGGGATATCATTGGAGAACAAAGGAAGAAAGCCGATTTTCAAAACCAGCTCCAGCAGGTCTTCCGGAGAACGCAGACAATCCTTGTCCGTGCGCCTGCAGCCTTTCATAATCCATTCACCGGCAATGGTATCCATGTTTTCTCCTTTGTCTTCTCCGTCAGTATTCAGTCCATTCTTACCACCGGCGTCCCCGCCCGTAGCAGCTGTCACAGATGCGATATGGCCAGTTCCACGGCAGATGCCGCTTGCAGGAAGGACAGGTCCGCTGCTGCAACTTCTGGGTGGACAGGATGTGTACGATTCCCTGGGAAATCAGGTCCTTGCGGCGCTGAATCTCCGACAGGAGATTATCCGGCTCCGGCAGGAACAGGCGGGTGTAGTTGTAGTACAGGTCGCAGCGGCGGTAATCCGCCTCCAGTCCGTCCAGCATCCGGATCGTGCAGCTTTCGGGTTCCACAATTTCCGGCATCTCCGGCATCACGTCAACATGTTCCCCGCGGCACTCCGCATGGTACATTGCCTTCCAGCGGAACAGCAGGTCCGGATCCTTTTCATCAAAGGGAATGCAGATGAACCTGTACAGCAGCCGCCGATCCGTCTTGGGCGTTTCCATCATCGCGGCCAGTTCCGCCATCCGGACCGTGGATGCCTTGGAGAAGCATCCCTTGTCCTGCATGCGGATCCACTGATCCAGGATACCGGTCAGCGGCAGAGGAATACCCAGCAGGGATTCCGGGAAGCCGATTACGCCTTCCGTCAACGGCAGCAGCGGCCGGGCCATCGCCCGTGCCACTTCCTGGCGGAAGCCGAAGGCGTTCACATAACCGATCTCATATTTCCCGTACCGGCCGGCGCGGCCGGCAATCTGTTTGATTTCCGAATCCGTCAGCAGCCGGGTAATATCGCCGTCATACTTTTCCGATTCCAGGAAAACCACCCGCTGAATCGGCAGGTTCATACCCATGGCAATGGCATCCGTGGATACCACAACCTCGGTATCGCCCCGGTGGAACCGGTCTGCCTGGTTGCGCCGCACGTCCGGCGGAAGGGCACCGTAAATCAGGGATACCTTGTATCCCCGCGTCTTCAGTTCCGCAGCCACCGCGTGTACCCGTGCCTTGGAGAAAACGATCAGTGCGTCTCCCGGCCGGACGGATGCAGGGAACTGGAAGCCTTCCTTTTCCACTTCCAGCGGAGTCATCCGCTCATGGCGGATGATGGTCAGCTCATCCCCGCAGTCTTCGATAATCCGTGTCAGCAGTGCTTCCGCGTCCGGGGAAGCACAGGCATGAATTTCATCCGCGCACAGTCCCAGGATCGCCGCCGTCCAGGCGCCGCCACGGTCCCTGTCGGCAATCATCTGGCACTCATCGATCACCGCCACGTCATAATGTGTCTGGAGATCCGCCATTTCCACCGTGGAGGACTGCACCCGGCTGAAGGGTACCCGGATCTGTTCCTCGCCTGTCACCAGCGAGCAGGGTACGTCCGCCAGGTTCAGTGCCTCAAACTGTTCCGCGGCCAGCAGCCTCAGCGGACCGAGATAAAGGCTGCAGCTGGCCGCCTGCAGCCGCTGGATACCTTCATAGGTCTTTCCGGAATTGGTAGGCCCCAGGTGCAGAAAGAAGTGCCTGCGCATCTGCCGGGCCAGCGGATACAGATCCCGGTAGTGCTCGGGAATCGCGTCCAGCAGTGCCGCCCGGATCCGTTTCTCCCGTTCATAGACAGCGTCCGCTTTCTTCTGCAGGCGGATCAGCGCCGCATTCTTTTCCAGCAGCCGACGAAGACGGTCTTTGGTAAATTTCTTGTCCAGCGCGTTGATCAGCAGCCTCGCACCCCGGTCCGCTTCCCGCCGTACGGCTGATGCCACCGTTTCCCCGGAGGGCAGCCGGACGTTCCGGCAGGCATTCAGTTCCGGGAAGGCTTTTCCGGCTTCCGCCCGCAGGTATCCCGCAAGCGAGCCCGGCTGGAAAGCCCGGTCCACCGCCTTGGGGGTCAGGCCGCCTGGAAAATACTTATCCATCACGCGGCGGACAACGGAACGCTCCTCATCGTCTTCCTTCAGCCGCGCACCGTGATCCCCGGTCCGCAGCCACAATACCACCCGGTTTTCCGCCCGGGTGGTCATCTGCCCCATGCCATCGTCAAACCAGCGCCGCAGATCTCCCTCCCGGATAATCCGCAGCGCCTCATATGCCTTTTCCAGTGATACCTTGCTCTTTTCAACTGTACGCAGGAATGCCAGATCTATTTTATGTCCGTCATGCAGTTCCGTGGCAATCAGCCCAGCCAGCCGCTCATATTCCGCCTGGTCACCGACCAGCACAAGTTCTCCCCGGAGCAGGCCCTGCCAGATCCTGTCCCGTCGCTGGAGTTGTCTTAATGTATTCAGAAATGCTTCGCTTTGCAGATAAGCTTCCTTTTCTGCAGGTTTCATGCTTCGGGTAATGACCCGCACCTTATTCAACGCATGCTGATACAGATACCGCTCCCGTTCAGGGCGCAGCGCCTGCACATACGCATTCAGCAGTTCGTAATTCATACTATCACAACGCATTTCAGATTGATCCTTGCGGATCGATTTGATCTGTTCCATGTTTATCATAATCTATTTTGCTCATAAAATCCACACCATACAAACATCATCATATCCCTGACGGATAATGAACAAGCCCGTCCTTCCGCGGTCTGGTAAAGGACGGGCTTTGTTTCTGTCTGTGTTTTTTTGTTGTCTGATGCGGATCAGAAGAAGAAGGTCTTCCGCAGGTGCGCGTGCAGCGGCGGAATCAGGGTGGCGATGAACAGGAAAAGTCCCAGTGCTCCGAATCCGCATACGCAGTAGAGGGACCATACCCACATGGGAGTCTGGAAAGTGATGCTCTGGAAAAACTCAACCAGCATGAAGCTGCAGCCGATCAGTACCAGGTACAGGCCCAGCAGCCGCAGCCGCCCCTTCCGGATATACCGGAAAATCGTCACGCCCAGCAGCGTAAGGATACAGGCAATACCCGTCACCGGGAACGCGAAGGACAGGAACCAGTTCTCTCCGTTCTTCAGGCATACATACAGCAGGAAGCCTGCCAGGCAGACAAAGTCAATCGGCAGGAAAATCATCGGCCGAAACCGGGGAAACAGCAGCGGGAACAGCACCACAA
The DNA here is from genome assembly GCA_017569305.1 of Clostridiales bacterium FE2011. Classification (NCBI taxonomy): domain Bacteria; kingdom Bacillati; phylum Bacillota; class Clostridia; order Eubacteriales; species Clostridiales bacterium FE2011. Next base: position 926,637 of record CP069418.1, read on the forward strand.
TCCAGGCCAGCGCCCCGCCCATGAGCACATAGCCGGACCAGGAGGCCTCCCCGGCCGTGTTCAGGCAGACAATCAGGCTGCTCAGGCCCGCGGCGATCATCACCGCCGTGAGCATCCAGACCAGCAGCCCCCTGCCGGTTTTTTCCTTCTCCGGCAGGCGGTCCGAATAGGATGACCGGTCCCCAGCCGCCGTCTCCTGCGCAATCATCACCGGCGTACGGCACAGCGGGCATTCCTTTACCCCGTCCTGCAGCTTCACCCCGCAATATACACAATACATATCTTCACATCCTTTCCTGATCTTCAGATCAGGACACAAATAATTGTTAATTGTTCATTGTTAATTGTTAATTGATCGAAAGCAATTCATTTATGAATTGCTTTCAATCTCCACCGGTACCCCCAGCTCCACCAGCCGTGAGAACACCAGCCGCTCCAGCTCCGATTCCCGGATGCCCCGGATCATGCTGATATACGTTTTGCCGTTGTAGGTCGCCACGGAGCAGTTGTTGGGATAGGTGTACTGGACGCCGATGACGAACTCAAACCGATCCACCAGCGGCTGCATGGCCTCCGGCACCGTCACAACACCCATGTTGGACAGGTTCAGGCAGCCTTTGTTTTCCCCGCTGAGCATATACACGCTGCGCATGCAGAGTGTCTTGATCGGCAGCGGGATCAGCCGCAGCAGCAGGTTCCGCTGCTGGTCCACGTTCTTGGCCACCCGTCCTGCCATCCGCTGGGGAATGGTTTCCGCCGCCAGCTGGTGTCCCATGAGGGAACAAATCTGTTCGTGGGTATATTCTCCCAGCCGCGGGTCAAACCCGATGTTCACCGCCAGGGTAAAATTCCGGAAAGTATTCATCCCGAAGGTTTTACGCAGATTCACGGGAATAGTGATCTTCACCGGTCTGGCTCTCTTTCCCGTGCGGCCCTCTGCCAGCTGACGCTTCTCGATGGCCTCCGCCAGCACCGCGGCCAGGAACGCCGTGACGGTCACGCCCTGTTCATGCGCCTTTTCCTTCAGCTTATCCGCCGGCACAATGCCGGTGATGATATGCCGGAAGCGGTCTGCCTCCGGCGTTCCGCTCAGGCGGTAGGCGGTATCCTCCGCCCGGGACAGGCCCCGGGACGCGCCGCAGGACTGGAAGCAGTCCCGGGTCTCCTCCGCCTTCGGCTTGTCGTTGATATCCACAATATGCCCTTCCGGCGGAATCTCCGTGCCGTACTTCAGCGCCAGGTAACGGGCTGTGAGGTTTTTGAGCAGGATCAGTCCGCCCGTTCCGTCGGTCACGGAATGGAACACTTCCACGGCGATGCGGTTGTTGTAATACAGAAAGCGCACACAGCAGGTTCTCAGTTCCCTGCGCGTCATATGTGTGAGGGGATAGGCAAAGTCCTTCTGGCTCTTCGGTGCCTTCAGGATCGTCTCCAGGTAATACCAGAAAAAGCCTCTTCTCAGGCGAACAAAATAGGTTGGAAACCGGGGTTTCAGTGCTTCTATTGCCCGGTCCAGCACCTCTGGATCCACAGGCTCCTTCAGCGTGGCGGAAACCCGGAAAACATTGTTCCAGTTTTTCCGGATAATCGCCGGAAATATCAAGGCGGCATTGTCCAGCCGGTACCATTGCTTCTTCATTACTTCCTCCGGTATACAGGTCGTGAAAAAGCTGTCTTTTCACATATTGCATACACTTGGGGATGATATCACGATGCACTTTTCCCGTCAAACCAGGGAAAAGAAACACTATAGCATTGTTAATTGTTCATTATTCATTGTTCATTGATGGCTTTATAAACGGTTCAAAACCGTTTATAAAGCCATCTGAATCCGCCTGCCGGAACCTTGACAGATCCCGCCTTGCATCGGCGTCCGGTTTCCAGGTCGGTATACATGGTCTCGTCATGAATCCACGCGACCTGCGGCTCCTGGGAGAAGTTGAACACCGCCAGCAGTTTCTCTCCCAGGTAATACCGGCCGATGCCGAGCACCTGATCGTTGCCGGTATTCACAATCCAGACGTCCGCCCCGTCGTCAAAGACGCCGTACTGCTGCCGGAGCTGCTCCTGGCGTTTGATTTCCGCAAAGATCCTGCCTTCCGTGGTATCCGGATCCTTCCGCTTTTCCGCTTTCTGCCAGTCCATATCTCCCCGGTGCAGATACCGGCTGTCTTCCGCCTTCAGCGGATCATCGTGATAAGCGTTGTCATTCTCCTGGGCAATCTCATCCCCGCTGTACAGCACCGGTACCCCGCTCAGGGTGAACATAAGCGCGTGCAGCATGCCGTCCAGGCGGATGGCTTCCGTCAGTTCTTTTTCGTTGTTGTCCTTCCGTGCGCTTTCAATCCCGCACAGGGAGGCCGTTGTTCCGCAAAGGCGTGCATCCCCCAGCCGCGGATCGTCGTTGTACAGTTCTCCCCGTGCCCGGCTTCCCGGATACTTTCCGGTAAAATAGTCGTTCAGGTACCGCTTATGGGGCACCTGCTCCCAGGCAAAATTCCAGCGCAGGTAATCAAAATCCAGGCCCCAGCCGATGTCGTCATGGCAGCGCAGGTAATTGAGGAAGGTATACTGTCTCGGCAGCGCGAACACCTGTCCCAGCTGATGTCCCAGCAGTTTCACGTTCCGCGTGGCCACCGTGTGCCACAGGGAAGCCATCGTGGTCACGTTGTACAACAGGTGGCATTCCGGTTTCTGCACCGTGCCGAAGTAAGGCACCACCCGGCTGGGTTCCATCACCACTTCGCCCAGCAGCAGCGTACCCGGGCAGACGATCTCACAGACCATCCGCATCATTCTCACCAGCGTGTGTACCTGCGGCAGGTTCCGGCAGGTAGTTCCCGGCGCCTTCCAGATATAGGGCACCGCGTCCAGCCGGATAATGTCCACGCCGTAGTTGCACAGGTTCAGCATGTTCTCCGTCATATCGTTGAAGACTACCGGATTGGCGTAGTTCAGGTCCCACTGATAGGGATAGAACGTGGTCATCACGATCTTCCCGGCTTCCTCGCACCAGGTGAAATTGCCCGGTGCAGTCGTCGGGAATACCTGAGGCACGGTCTGTTCATACCAGTTGGGAATATCCCAGGTGTCATAGAAGAAATAGCGGCTCTGGTAGTCCGCTTCTCCCGCCTTTGCCCGCCGGGCCCATTCGTGGTCCTCGCTCGTATGGTTCATTACAAAGTCCAGGCACAGGGAGATGCCCTTCCCGTGGCAGTCCTCCGCCAGTTCCGCCAGGTCTTCCATGGTGCCCAGTTCCGGCTGAACCTTCCGGAAATCGCTCACCGCGTATCCGCCGTCGCTCCGTCCTTCCGGGCTTTCCAGCAGCGGCATCAGGTGCAGGTAGTTCACACCGCAGTCCTGCACATAGTCCAGCCGTTTCCGGACACCCTGCAGCGTTCCGGCAAAAGCCTTCACGTACATCAGCATGCCGACCATGCTGTGTCCCCTGTACCAGGCCGGACAGGCTTCCCGTTCCCGGTCGATCTTCCGGAGATTCTCCGGCCTGCTTTCCCACATGCGGTACAGCATTCCGGTAAAGTATTCCCACGCTTTTTTGTCCCCGTGATACAGTTCCATATACAGCCACTTCAGTTCATCCGCGTGACGCTCAAACCGTGCGGCAAATTCTTTATTCCACTCCTGATTGCTCATCTGTTACCCTCTCGTTTTTCTGTTTTCACTGTATATATTCTGTATTCTTCTTTTACCATTCTGCTTTATTTATAGCACACTTTACATTCCCGTACAAGACAACGTGCATTCACGTAAACACTATATAATTCTTCATTTCTCTTTCGGTTGCTTCACTTCGTGAAACAGCCGAAAGAAATTGTATGCACAACCGGCTTTTCATGATATAATGAGATGATGCGGATTTCGGCATCGGGAAGATTTGATTTTTCTTATACGTTATTATTTTTTCCTTCCCTGCCGCCGTGTCAGAATATCGCTCTTGAACCGGAATGGAAGGAGGCTTTCATGAGCAATCTTGACGCGCAGTCTGTTTGCAGCAGACTGGAAGCTGACCAAACGCTGGCCACCCTGTTCGACATCCTCCGGGACTATGGTGAGGCCCCCGCTGCCTACTGGCTGGAAGGTGAACAGGAAAGAACCCGCTCCTATGCGGAAATGACCCTCCGGGCGGACGACTATGCCGCCTGCCTTAACTCCCTCGATCTTGAAGAAGGCTGGATCGGCGTTGCCGTGGACACCTGCCACGACTGGCCGTCTCTGTACTGGGGCATCATGCGCTCCGGACATAACGCCCTGCTGCTGGACGCGTCCGCGCCCGACAACGTCATTCAGGGCCTGCTGGATGAAGCGCACTGCCGCCAGGTTATTTCCCTGAAACCCAGGGCCCTGTCCGGCAACGTCCGCCAGATCGACTTTAAAACCATCCGGGAAGCTCCGCGCACCATCGGTTTCACCCCTGTCTGGGGCGAATATACCGCCATGTGCACCAGCGGCACCACCGGCACCAGCCGCATCTTTGCCTACAACAGCAAGGCAATTTGCGCCCAGGCGCTGAACGCCTATGATCTTTTTAAGGTCAACCCCCGGATTATCCACCCTGTGAACACCGGGCGTAAAACCCTGGCCTTCCTGCCCTTCCATCATGTGCTGGGATTCATGGGTAACATGATCCTTTCCATGTTCATGGGCACCGCCAACGTGTTCCTGCAGGATCGGACGCCCAACTCCATCCTGAACACCTGCCACCATTTCCCGCCGAACCTGCTGATCATGGTGCCCCTGGTAGGCAACAGCCTGGTTCGTTCCGTGGAAAAGGGACTGAAGAAAGAGAACAAGGCCAAGCAGAGCGCCTTTAAGACCCTGAAGGCCCTCTCCCTCGCCCGCCAGGCCATTTCTCCTGAAGCCGGCCTTAACTGGGCAGAAAAGTCCGCCTTTGCCGCGCTGAATGAGAAACTCATCGGCACCGAGGTGGATGTGGTCATCTTCGGCGGCAGCCATACACCGACTGAAACCCTGCGCACCCTGAATGCCCTGGGTTACTATACCGTCACCGGCTACGGCATGACGGAAACCGCCATCAACGGTTTCGAAAGGGAAATGTCCCTCAAGTACCGGCTGAACGGCTCCGTCGGTAAGCCCCTGCCCTCCGCTGAATACCGGATTGTCCCGGACAAGGAAGGCAGCAAAACCGGCGAACTGCAGGTCCGCGGTTCCGGAATCCACTCCGGCCGGGTCATCAACGGCCAGATCCTCCCGCCCGACACAGTCGATGACGGCTGGCTGCCCACCGGTGATATTGCCCAGCTGGACGCCACCGGCCGGCTGTATATCCGCGGCCGCCTGAAGGACGTCATCATTAACGAATCCGGCGAGAACGTCTATCCTGATGACATGGAAGACGCCTTCGCCTCCATCAATGGCGTGGAGCAGTCCTGCGTGGTCGGCTTCCGCCGCAACCGCCGGGACAACAACGAAGACATCGTCCTGGTCATGAACGTCGGTGAAAACTACACCGATGATCAGTACCTGGATAAGCTGGCTGCAAAGGTGGCTGACGCCAACCGCCGCCTGCCCATCTACACCCAGCTGAACCGTGCCCTCGTTACGCCCAACAAGCTGCCCCTGGTCAGCGGCATCAAGGTCAAGCGGATCGAGCTCAAGCGCATGTATGAGGAAGGCGAACTCACCTACCGTGAGCTGGATCTTCACGGCCAGAACGTCGGCACCGAAGTGGCTGCCGCCGCCCGCCTGGAGACCAAGAGTGCCAAGCATGATGAGATCCTGAAGAAGGTTCGCACCATGTACGCGGAAGCGCTTGAAATCTCCGAGAGCGAAATCACCGATAACGCCAACTTCATCGAAGACCTCCAGGGCGACAGCCTGCAGGTGCTGTCCATCGCGCTGAAGGCTGAAGAGGAATGGGGCATCACCATTCCCGCGGAAGAATACGGCTCCTGCGCCACCGTCGCCGGTATGGCCCAGGTGGTGGAAGCCCTGCTGGAAGGCCCTGCCGAAAGCGACAAGCCCAAGGAACGCGTTCCCGTCCGGCCCATCACCCGCTTTGAGGACACGCCGGAATACAAGCACTTCCTGGAGCGTCAGGAAGCCCTGGTCGGCAAGGGTGATAACCCCTACTTCGTCGCCCATGAATCTCCCCTGCTGGATACCGGCATCATCGACGGCAAGGAAGTCCTGGAGTTCGGCAGCTACAACTACGTCGGTATGAGCGGCCGGAAGGAAGTCAAGGACGCCGCCAAGGCCGCCATTGACAAGTACGGCACCAGCGCCAGCGGCAGCCGCCTGCTGGCCGGCGAAAAGCAGATCCACAAGGACCTGGAAAAGGAAATTGCCGACTGGAAGCACACCGAGGACGCCATCGTCTGCGTCGGCGGTCACTCCACCAACGTAACCTTCGTCGGTAACTTCTGCGGCAAGAACGACCTGATCCTGTACGACGCCCTGGCCCACAATTCCATTGAGCAGGGCTGCAAGCTGTCCGATGCAACGTCCCGTCCCTTCCCCCACAGTGACACCGCTGCCCTGGAAACCATCCTGAAGAGCCAGCGTGCCTACTACGAGAAGGTCCTGATCGTCATCGAAGGCGCTTACAGCATGGACGGCGACATCGCCCCCGTGCCGGAGTTTGTGCGGATCAAGAAGGAATACGGCTGCTTCCTCATGGTGGACGAAGCCCACAGCGCCTGCGTCATCGGCAAGACCGGCGGCGGCGTGGATGAGTACTTCGGCCTGAACGGCGATGATATCGACATCAAGTACGGTACCCTGTCCAAGGGCCTGGGCACCTGCGGCGGCTATCTGGCCGGCAAGAAGTGCCTGATCGACTATCTGCGGTACAACATGCCCGGTTTCGTCTTCAGCGTTGGTATTTCCCCCGCGCTGGCGGCCGGTTCCCTGGAAGCCATCCGCACCCTGCGGTCCCATCCGGAGATCATGGAGCACCTGCGTACCGCCATCAAGGCCTTTGCGGACAGTGCGCGGCGCCGTCACCTGGATATCTGCCTGGCCGGTGAAACCGCGGTTCTGCCGGTGCTGGTCGGCAAGGACGAGGACGCCTGGTTCCTGTCCAACGAGCTGAAAAAGCGGGGCGTCAGCGTTCCGCCCGCCATGTATCCCGCCGTTCCCAAGGGCAAAGCCCGGCTGCGCTTCTGCGTGATCAGCGAGCATAAGCCCGAGCAGATTGAAAAGGCGCTGGATATCCTGGAAGCCACTGCCCGTGAATACGGCATCGAGCTTCCCCGCCGTAACTACGACAAGGCAGAAGATCCGACTCCGGTCCTGTAATCCCAGAACATTAAACGAGGCTGCCATCCGGCAGCCTCGTTTTAATGTCACTTTTTATCCTTCACTTTTCATATTCTGCTTATGCAGCCATACTGCCAGCACAGCCACATCTGCCGGGTTCACGCCGGGGATCCGGCCCGCCGCACCCAGGGATACCGGTTTCTGCTTGTCCAGCTTCTGCCTGGCTTCCAGCCGCAGATGCTCAATCTCCGCATAGCAGATGTCCTTCGGCAGCAGGGTTTCCTCAATCTGCCGGGCTTGCTTGATCATATGGGCTTCCTTTTCCAGGTAGCCAGCATACTTCACGGATATTTCCGCCTGTTCCGCCACGGCGGGTGAAATCTCTGCCCACTCAGGCTGGAGTGTTGTCAGATCCTGCAGCCTGATCTCCGGCCGTTTCAGCAGTTCCTCTGCTTTCAGGGATCCGGTCACTTCCGGCTGACCCTTTTCCTTCAGCAGGCTGTTCAGCTTTTCGCCCGGAGCAAAGCGGGTGGTTGAAAGCTGCCGGAGCAGTTCCTCTGTTCCCTCTTTCTTTTTCTTCGTCCGCTCCAGCCGTTCTTCAGACGCCAGGCCGGCCTTGTAGCCGATCTCCGTGAGCCGCAGATCCGCGTTGTCCTGCCGCAGGTACAGCCGGTGTTCCGCCCGGGAAGTCATCATCCGGTAAGGTTCGTCCGTTCCCTTGGTGGTCAGGTCGTCCGTCAGCACGCCGATATATGCCATATCCCGGGTCAGGATGATCTGTTCCCTTCCCTGCAGTTCCAGGGCGGCGTTCATGCCGGCCAGCAGCCCCTGGCAGGCCGCTTCCTCATATCCGCTGGTGCCGTTGATCTGTCCGGCAAAAAACAGCCCGCTGATCCGCAGGCTTTCCAGCGTCGGGCGCAGCTCCAGCGAGTCAATGCAGTCATATTCAATGGCGTAGCCCAGCCGGGTAAAATCACAGTGCCGCAGTCCTGGAATCGTCCGGTACATCTGCCACTGCACATCCTCCGGCATGGAGGTACTCATACCCTGCACATACCATTCCCGGCTTTCCTTGCCTTCCGGCTCCAGGAAGATCTGGTGTCGGTCCTTGTCGGCAAACCGGACCACCTTATCCTCAATACTCGGGCAGTACCGGGGGCCGATGCCGTGGATCTTCCCGCTGTACAGCGGAGCCCGGTGCAGGTTGTCCAGAATGATTTTATGCGTTTCCGGCGTGGTCCAGGTCAGATAGCAGCTGTAGGTGTTCTCCAGTTTCCGGTCTGTCAGGAAGGAGAACGGCACCACCGGATCGTCACCTTTCTGCTCCTGCATCTCGTCAAAGTCGATGGTCCGCACATCCACCCGGGCCGGGGTGCCGGTTTTGTACCGGCGCAGCTCAAAGCCCAGTTCCGTCAGGCTGGCGGAAAGTTCCGAGGCGTTCATCAGTCCCTGGGGGCCGCCGTCATGACGGTGCTCGCCGATGATAATGCTGCCCTTCAGGTACACGCCGGTGGCTACCACCACTGCCCGGCACGGGATCCGTGCGCCGGTGACCGTGGTCACCGCCGTGACCCGGCCGTTTTCCGTCTCAATGGAGGCCGCTTCTCCCTGCCGTACCGTCAGCCGGTCCGTGGTCATTAGCGCCCGTCGCATCCGATTCTGGTAAGCCTGCTTGTCCGCCTGCGCACGCAGGGAATGAACCGCCGGGCCCTTGCCGGTGTTCAGCATACGGCTCTGCAGGAAGGTGTCGTCAATCGCGAGGCCCATTTCCCCGCCAAGGGCATCCAGTTCACGAACCAGATGCCCCTTGGCGGAGCCGCCGATGACCGGGTTACAGGCCATCAGCGCTACGCCGTCCATATTCAGTGTTAAGAGAAGTGTATCAATTCCCATCCGCGCGGCGGCAAGCGCTGCTTCACAGCCCGCATGCCCCGCGCCTATCACTACCAGATCTGCCATTGATTACCCCACGCCCTGTTCGGGATTATTGTAATTGTAATTGTAGTTGTACCTTGTCCACTGGGTCCGGACCTGATCGGCTTCCGGAATGTACCAGGTGTATTCGTCCGAATCCTTCCAGCTGAGGATCGTCAGCACCACCGAACCAAGCGGCTGGTCAATCTGATAATTCCTGAAGTGGAAGCCTCCGTGCATGGATCTCTCATACGGATTCAGCACGAACGGATAATCTCCTTCAAAGAACACATTCTCCCCGTCTGTATTGCAGATCATGGGATTGCCGTCCGTATCGAAGCACTCGATTTTATAGTGCACGTTCTCCAGGACGATCTCCTGGCTCATGTTCCGCAGGATAATCCGGATTTCGTTGTTGGCGGTAACCTCCAGTGATTCCACCATCACCGCTTCGTTGAAATTCCCGACCCGGATCTGGGTGGAAGCCGTATAACCGCCGTCATCCGTATAGGCGTACACCGTCGTCATGCCGGGGGTAATACCGCTGACCATGCCCGTGATGGTTCCGTTGGAACGAACCGAGGCGATGCTGTCATCCGCGGAAGACCAGATCACCTTCTGGTTATTGGCGTTCTTCGGCTGGACCACCGCCCGTACGTTGGACGCGCCGCCCCGCTGCACATAGTACAGATCCCGCTGCATCGTCACGCCGGTTACAGGCTGGATCACGGTCACCTTAACGGTTCCCTGTTTCTTGGACCCATCCTGTGCTGTCGCAATAATGTTGGCTACACCGCGGCCAACAGCAGTCACCATACCGTTGGCGTCTACTGTAGCCACTTTGGGTGCCTGGCTCTTGAAGGTCAGTCCCTTGTTGGTGGCGTCATCCGGTTCCACGCTCCACCTCAGCTGGCCGCTTTCACCGGTCTTCAGCGTCAGTTCCGACGGATCATTCACGTTCACAATCTTCGTTACCGGCTGGCTCACCGTCACGGTTGCGGAGGCGGACACATCCGGATTGGAATTGCTTGTGCAGGTCACGGTACATACGCCCGCCTTCACGCCGGTGATCTGTCCGTTGCGTACTGTAGCGATGGCTGTATCGGAAGTGGACCAGGTCACGGTCTTGTCATTGGCGTCCGCAGGCAGCACCTGGATTTTTGCCTGTGCGGTCCGGCCGACCACAACCGGAATATCCGCCTGGGTAATGTTGATGGAAGTCACCGGCTGCGTCACGGTAATCATGACCGTTCCGGTTGCCTTGGAACCGTCCGCCGCCGTTGCGACGATGGTTGCAGTGCCCTTCTTCACACCCGTCACCATACCGCCCTCATCTACGGTCGCGATGGCCGGGTTCTTGGAGCTCCAGGTCACATCCGTGATCGAAGCGTTATCCGGGGAGCAGATCGCGTCCAGTTCCATTCTGGAACCTGCAGCAACCTTCTTGTCACCCGCGTCAATCGTAATCTTCTTGACCGGCTGAATCACCAGCACCCGGAAGGTTTCGGTCACCTCGGGATTCTGGGCACTCTGCACGATCAGGTCACATTCGCCCCGCTGCACGGCTTTCAGGCTGGTGCTCGAAATCCGGGCGACGCCGGCGTCTGTGGTGGTATATGTTATTTTTTTGCTCGAGGCATCTTCAGGGGTGCAGGTCGCTGCCAGCGGCACCGCTGTACCAGCCGGAATCACCAGCACCTGGTTCTCCGTAGGCGCCTTCAGCAGGGAAGCCACCGCCGGATGATCCGGATCATAAACAGACAGTTTCACGGTATTCAGCGTGACCTTCTGCACGGCGCGCAGCACCGTCACTGTCACTTTGGTCTGGCCGACGCGCTTTCCGTTCCGCATCAGGGAAGCGGTCACTTCCGTCGCGCCCTTGCCCACCGCGGTGATGATTCCGTCTTCGGAAACAGTCGCCACGTTTGTCTTTGTAGCTTTGTAGACAACCTCGCCCTCTCCGTCGTAGTTGCCTTCCCGGCGTAATTCCGTCTGATAGGTTTGTCCTTCAAACAGCTGCACGGATTTTGTCGTAAAAAGAAAAACATTGGCCGCCATTGCAGGGATCACAAGTCCTGCGCACAGCAGCATCACGAGCAGACAGGTCAATGCCTTTTTCATTCTGAATCCCCTCTCATCCAAGCGTTCATGGTTTCCTGTTGCCGTATTGACCGGCTGACAATAAAACGAAAGGCCTTTGCTCAACCTTCCGGTTTCGGTTTCCATTTGAAAACGGTGCCGTTATACGACACCGTGCAGCACCGGATTAATGCGTGTCCAGATAGGACCGGACCAGTTCCTCCAGTATTTCGTCTCTTTCCAGGCGGCAGATCAGACTTCTGGCGGAATTGTAACTGGTGATGTAGGTCGGCTCACCGGTCACCAGATAACCCACAAGCTGGGTGATCGGGTCATACCCCTTTGTCTGCAGGGCCTTATATACATACATGAGGATGTCATGCGCTTCATTTCCGGTTCCCACAATCGGATCCATTTTATGGGTGTTGAACAGTTCTTCCATCCTGAATCCTCCTTCATCTGGGCTGTTTTTAGTATTATACAACATACAGTATGCTAAAGACAATACTTTCCTTTATTATGTAACTAACTTTTTCTTGCTTCTCCTGTGCCATTAATTGTATAATGTAACGTACATCTTCAGGTTCGGCGAACGTCAGTCTGAAGATGTTTCAGACCTATAATTCTTAATTCTTAACTCTGAATTCTGAATTGTTTAGAAGGAGTCTTCACGATGGAAGAGACAAACGCTCGCGGCAATTTTATCTGGGATGCAATCGATAAGGATCTGGAGGACAAACGGTATACGGAAGTCCATACCCGTTTCCCTCCCGAACCCAACGGTTATATGCACATTGGTCACTGCAAGGCGCTGATCATGGATTTCCTTACCGCTGAAAAATACGGCGGCAAGTGCAACCTGCGCTTTGACGATACCAATCCCGCCAAGGAAGACACCGAGTATGTCGAAGCCATCAAGCGGGATATTCACTGGCTGGGCTTCCACTGGACCGGCGGTGAATTCTATGCTTCGGACTATTACGATAAATGTTATGAGATCGCTGAGGAGTGGATCCGCCGCGGCCTCGCCTACGTGGATGAGCTGAGCAAGGACGAAATGCGGGAATACCGCGGCACTCTGACCGAGCCCGGCAAAAACAGCCCCTGGCGCGACCGTCCCGCTGAGGAAAGTCTGGATCTCTTCCGCCGCATGAAAGCCGGCGAGTTCCCGGAAGGCAGCAAGACCCTTCGGATGAAGATTGACATGTCCTCACCGAACATCGTCATGCGGGATCCTGCCATGTACCGCATCCTGTACAAGGAGCACTGGCGCACCGGCAACAAGTGGTGCATTTATCCCATGTATGACTTCTCCCATCCCATCGGCGACGCGCTGGAAGGCATCAGCCACTCCATGTGCTCCCTGGAGTATGAGATTCACCGTCCCCTCTATGACTGGGTGGTGGAAAAGAGCGCGGACATGCTGCCCGCACGTCCCCGTCAGATCGAGTTCTCCCGCCTGAATATGACCGGCACAGTCATGTCCAAGCGTTATCTCCGCCAGCTGGTGGAAGGTCACTACGTGGCCGGCTGGGATGATCCCCGGATGCCCACCCTGTCCGCCATGCGCCGCCGCGGCTATCCCGCCATGGCCATCCGCAACTTCGTGGATACCATCGGCATGAGCAAGGCGGACTCCACCGTGGACTACGCCGTGCTGGAGCACTGCGTCCGTGACGTGCTGGGAGAATCCTCCCTCCGCGCCATGGCCGTCCTCAATCCCCTGAAGGTGGTTCTGACCAACTGGCCGGAAGGCGAAACCAAGACTGTCACCCTGGAAAACCATCCGGATCATCCGGAAATGGGTGAACGCACCCTCTCCTTCGGCCGGGAACTGTATATCGAACAGGAAGACTTCATGGAAGTCCCGGTCAAGAAGTATCAGCGGATGTTCCCCGGCAATGAAGTCCGCCTGAAGGGCGCCTACATTGTCCGCTGCGACGACTGTGTCAAGGATGCGGAAGGCAATGTGATCGAGGTGCACTGCACCGTGGATATGGATTCCTTCTCCGGCAGCGCCGGCGCCGACCGGAAGATCAAGGGCAAGACCCTCCACTGGGTGCCCGTGGATGACTGCATCCCCTTCGAAGCCCGGCTGTACGAGCCGCTGCTCAATGATGACGTGGCCGAAGAAGAGGACGAGGAAGTCGATAAGAAGGACTTCATCTCCCGCCTGAATCCTGAAAGCCTGAAGGTCTGCCGCGGCTTTGCTGAAAAAGTGATCGCCGAAGCGGAAACCGGCACTTCCTTCCAGTTCCTGCGCACCGGCTACTTCTGCAAGGATCCGGATTCCACCGCTGAACTGCCGGTTTACAACCGCACCGTCGGTCTCCGTGACACCTTCGCCAAGCAGACCAAATAATCGCCGGTCCGGCTATGTTTATCCGCTTTAAGTCTTTATTATCTGTTATTCATACTTTTTTTCGGAGGAAAAAAACGATGGTTCGCACTCGTTTCGCGCCCAGTCCTACGGGCTTTATGCATCTCGGCGGCGTCCGTACCGCCCTTTATGAGTACCTGATCGCAAAACAGAACAACGGCACCTTTATCCTGCGCATTGAGGATACCGACCAGGAGCGTTTTGTGCCCGGTGCCACAGAGGTCATCTATGACACCCTGCGCGCCTGCGGCCTGAACTGGGACGAAGGTCCGGACATCGGCGGTGACTACGGTCCCTATATCCAGTCCGAGCGGAAGGCCACCTACCTGCCCTACGCGAAGCAGCTGGTGGAATCCGGCCATGCCTATTACTGCTTCTGCTCCAAGGAAGAGATCGATGAGCGCCGCGCCGCGGTGGAAGCCGCCGGCGGCACCTGGAAATATGACAAGCACTGCATGCACCTTTCCAAAGAGGAAGTGCAGCAGAAGCTGGATGCCGGCATCCCGTGGACCATCCGCATGAACGCTCCCACCGAAGGTGAGACCAGCTACCATGACATGGTCTTTGGCGATATGACCTTCCAGAACTCTGAAGCCATGGATGACATGGTCCTCATCAAGCAGGACGGCATGCCCACCTACAACTTCGCCAACGTCATCGATGACCACCTGATGAACATCACCCACGTGGTCCGCGGCATGGAGTACCTGTCTTCCACCCCGCGCTACAACTATCTATACAACGCGTTCGGCTGGGACATCCCCACCTATGTGCATCTGCCCACCGTCATGCGGGACGCCACCCATAAGCTGTCCAAGCGGGATGGCGACGCCTATTATTCCGACTATATCGAGAAGGGCTTCCTGACTGAGGCGCTGATCAACTATCTGGCCCTGGTCGGCTGGAATCCCGGCACGGATCAGGAATTCTTCACCCTGCCGGAGCTGGTCAAAGCCTTCGATATCAAGCGGATCAACAACTCTCCCGGAATCTTTGACGTCAACAAGCTGGAGTGGATGAACAGCCAGTATGTGGCAAAGATGGATCCGGAGAAGTACCTCCAGATGGCAACCCCGTGGTTTGACAAGGTCCTTGCCGGAAAGAACATCGATTACCGCCGTCTGGCCGAGCTGATGCAGAGCCGCACGGATATCTTCTCCCGCATTCCCGAGAAGATCGCTTTCCTGGCGGAAATGCCTGACTATGACACCGCCATCTTCTTCAACAAGAAGCAGAAGAGCGATGAGGCCGTTGCGAAAGAGGTCCTTCCCCTGCTGATTCCCGTTCTGGAGGGAATCACCGACTGGACCGAAGCAAACATCCACGATGTCGTCATGGAAAAGATCCAGGCCTGGGAGCGTAAAACCGGTTCAGTCCTCTGGCCCATGCGTATTTCCATCTCCGGTCAGGAGTCCACACCCGGCGGCGCCTTCGAGATTGCGTATCTCCTCGGCAAGGATGAGACCATTCGCCGCATGAAAGCTTCCCTGGCCAAACTTGGCTGACGAAACTCACACAAAAGCAAGAGCCCCTGCCCGCGTCAAAAACCGGCAGGGGCTTATTTTTCAAAGCGCAGAAGGTTATTCATAAGGATGTACGATTTATTCTGAATTTTCTTGTTGACACGCCCTGTTCTCTCTGCTATAATACCGCTTGCGGCTAAAGCCGATGGGGAATGGTGTAACGGCAGCACCTACGACTCTGACTCGTATTGTCTAGGTTCGAATCCTAGTTCCCCAGCTTTTCTTTTTCTTGGCTCCGTTGTCTAGAGGCCTAGGACGCGGCCCTCTCAAGGCTGAAACACGGGTTCGAATCCCGTCGGAGCTGCTTTTTTTATGGTCTTGCACATGAGTGGGTGCAAGGTTATTTTTTTGCTCAAAAACACATTTTCACCAAAAAAACACAGACCCCTGACAGGCTTGAAATCAAAGGGGAAGAAGGGACATCTGCAGGTGCGGATGTCCCTTCTGGTCTTCCCTAGCGGAACAAAAACAACATGTGCATCGTTATATAGACATAGGACCTGCTGAAGGTCCTGTTCAGATAAAGGAGGGATACCTATGAAGAAACTCGTTGCAATTTTGTCAATCGTAATGATTCTGCTGACCTCGGCGGCGCTGGCACAGGACTATGCGACCCCGACCGATATAGGCGCAACGCCGACCAACCTGAGGCCTTCCGCCCGGGATACGGTACAGAGGCCCTCATTCAACAACTTCGGGGAAGCCCTGAAGGCGAACCCCGCTGATGTATGCACATATACTGATAAATCCTGCATCACGATGGTGGAATCCGACGGAATCTACTACCGCTTTGTGGCAAAGTATGACAACAAGGCCAAGAAGCTCTGGAAGGAAGGCCAGGAGGAACTGACCCCTGACCAGGTCTGGCCGGACCAGGAATTCATTGATTATGCCAGCACGCTGCCCGTGAAGTATGACGGCGAGTTTACCGATCAGCCCTTTGACCAGGCAGTGCTGGATCAGCTGGTTGGCAAAACCGTGGCGGACGCGAAAAAATCCGGATATCAGTTTGTTGCCACCAGATATGACGAAGCGCCCGCAGAAATCAACTGCACCCTGACCAACGGATATTATGAATACCAGGTGATTATCAACGAATCCTGGGACGAATACCAGGAACACAAAGAGAAGAACAACTATGACGACCTGACCATTAAGGGCATCTCCCTGTCCGAGATGATGTTCTCCCCCAAGGCCTGGGGCATCTGATCCGCAGGCTGAACACTTATGATTGACAAAAAGCCCGCTGCCGTTTGGCAGCGGGTATCCTTCTGATCAGCGTCTGCTGGTCTGTTGCCGGTTCGGTGTAAATTTTCGTCAATGAAAGCCTTTTCCCTGGCACGCTCATCGGCTTCATTGTTTACACCATGTTCACATAACCGCATTGATCCTCTTTTTTCTTTTGTGTATAATATTATCGTCGGGTTATGCCCTTCACTCTTTTTCACGGAGGAATAACAATCATGATGAAACGTCTTTTCTGTATCCTGCTGTCGCTGGTTATGCTGATGAGCGTATCTTTCGCGCTGGCAGAAGATACTGCGGATGCCGCTGCAGAGGCCGAGACCGCGGAAGTTATTTCTGATGAACCGGTTCTGCTGGTCACCGTTAACGGCCAGGAAATCCAGTCTGACAATGATTACCTGCTCTATATGCAGTCCAATTATCTGAACTGGGCCTCTTCCAGCGGTTACGACACCAGCGATGCTTCCCTGATCACCGCTGTCAACCAGCAGTCTCTGTATGACACCATCGGATACTTCCTGGTCCTGCAGAAGGGCAAGGAACTGGGACTGGATCAGTTTACTGATGATGACAAAGCCGCTTTTGCTGCAACCGCAAAAGAGCAGTGGGAAGAAATCGTCAACAGCTTTGTTTCTGCCAACGAAGCAAACACCGAAGATTCCTCTGATGAGGACAAGGCTGCTGCCCGCGCCGATGCGGAAGCCCAGCTGCTGTCTGACTATGGTTATGACGAAGCCCGCTACATCAAGGAATACGGCGATCAGGCTGTCAATAACACAATCTATCAGCGTGTGACCGATCATCTTTCCAAAGATCTTAAGGTGACCGATGAGGACATCCAGACTTACTTCGATGATCTCGTGAAAGACGATCAGGAAATCTATGAAAACGACGCCGGATCTTACGAGTTCTACACCCGGTATTACGGCCAGCCTTCCTACTACATGCCCGCAGGTTACCGCGGCATCACTCACATCCTGCTGAAGGTGGATGATGAGCTGCTGAACACCTGGAAGGATCTGAGCGCGCGGCTGGAAGAGCAGAAGTCCGCGGCTGAAGAAGCCGCCGAAGCGACTCCTGCTGCGGATGCAGAGCCGACAGCTGAACCCGAGCCCACCGAAGAACCTGTCACCGAAGAAATGGTCAGCAACGCAAAACAGGCCATTCTGGACAGCGTTAAGGCCACAGTCGATGAGATCAAGGCCAAGCTGGACGGCGGTGCCACCTTCGAGGACCTGATCAAGGAATACGGCACGGATCCCGGTATGGAAGACGCTGCCACTCTTGCGGAAGGTTATCCCGTACACAATGACAGCATCCTGTACGATCCTGCCTTCAAGGATGCCGCCATGGCGCTTGAAAAAGTCGGCGACATCAGTGATCCCGTGGTCGGCCAGTATGGCGTGCATATCCTGCAGTACCTGCGTGACGTTCCCAGCGGTGCTGTGGAACTGACCGATGAAATGAAGGATGAGTTCCGTGCAACCATCCTGCAGGAAATGATTACGGAGACGGTGCACAGTGCTGTGGACCAGTGGATGGAAGAAGCCGAAATCGTCTACACTGAAGCCGGCGAGCCCTGGAAGGCGCCCGTGGATGATGAAGGCGATGCTGAGGAAGCTGCTGAAGCTCCCGCCGAGGAAGCCGCCGAAACCCCGGCCGAATAAGCATCCTGCATATCAAAGAAGAGCTGTGAGTTCAATCTCACAGCTCTTCTTTATTGAGAATAATCATTTATACCTTATGTATATCAGGTTCCCTCGCCCCGGCTGCGTGCTTTGGCCCGCAGGGCGTGATCCAGCTGGCGTTTCCGCATGCGCAGGCTCTTGGGAGTGATCTCCAGCAGTTCATCATCGTCAATGAACTCCAGGCACTCTTCCAGGGTCAGCGGATGCACGGAGATCAGGCGCATGGCATCTTCGGAAGCGGAAGCGTTGCGCATATTGGTCACGTGCTTTGCCTTGCAGACGTTGCACACCAGGTCGCCCGGGCGGGCATTCTGGCCGCAGATCATACCGGCATAGACGTTCTCACCGGCGCCGATGAACAGCGTGCCGCGTTCCTGCGTGTAGAACAGGCCGTAGCTGGTGGAAACACCGGTTTCAAAGCAGATCAGGGCACCGGCATTGCGGTGCGGAATATCACCCTTCACGGGCTCGTAACGCTCAAACACGGAGGACATGATGCCTTCGCCGCGGGTGTCGGTCATGAACTCGCTGCGGTAGCCGAACAGGCCGCGGGAGGGTACCAGGAACTCCAGGCGTACCCGGTCCAGGCCGCTCATATGCTCCAGGGTGCCGCGGCGGCGGCCGATCTTTTCAATAACCGCACCGGCGGACGCCTGGGGCGTATCCACGATCAGGCGCTCAATGGGCTCGCACTTGACTCCGTCAATCTCCTTGTAGATGACCTTGGGCTTGCTCACGGCAAATTCATAGCCCTGGCGGCGCATATTCTCGATCAGGATGGACAGGTGAAGCTCACCGCGGCCGCACACCTCAAAGGAGTCTGTGGTCTCTGTATCGTTTACCCGCAGGGAAACATCGGTCTGCAGTTCCTTCATCAGGCGGGCACGCAGGTGGCGGCTGGTCACGAACTGGCCTTCACGGCCGGCAAAGGGGCTGTCGTTGACGGAGAAGGTCATGGTCACGGTAGGCTCGGAAATCTTCACGAAGGGCAGGCCTTCCACGCAGGAAGGATCGCAGACCGTATCACCGATGGAGATGTCCTCCGCGCCATACAGGGCAACAATATCACCCATGCTGGCTTCAGCGGCGTTCACCCGCTTCAGGCCGTCATACAGGAACAGACCGCCCAGGCGCCACATGGGGCTGGTCACACCGGTTTCCAGGTTCGTGTGCACAACGTTCATACCTTCGGTAAAGGTACCGCGGACAATGCGGCCGACACCGATACGACCCACATACTCGCTGTAGTCAACGGTGGAGATCAGCACCTGCGCGGGGCCTTCCGCGTCGCCTTCCGGAGCGGGAATATACTTCAGGATCGCGTCAAACAGGGGCTGCAGATCGGTGCCGGGCTGTTCCAGGTCCAGCGTCGCCGTACCCTTCCGGGCGGAAACATACAGGATCGGATTCTCGATGGTGCTTTCATCCGCTTCCAGGTCAATCAGCAGATCCAGGATCTCGTTGACCACTTCGTCGCATCTCGCGTCCGGACGGTCAATCTTGTTGATCACGATCAGGACCTTCAGCTTCAGTTCCAGTGCCTTTTTCAGCACGAAACGGGTCTGGGGCATCGGACCTTCAAAGCTGTCGATCAGCAGCAGCACGCCGTCCACCATCTTCAGCACGCGCTCCACTTCGCCGCCGAAGTCGGCGTGGCCGGGCGTGTCGACGATATTGATCTTATGGCCGCGGTAGTGTACCGCAGTGTTTTTGCTCAGGATGGTAATGCCGCGTTCACGTTCCAGATCGTTGGAGTCCATAACGCGGTCCACGGTCTGCTGGTTCTCGCGGTATACGCCGCCCTGCTTGAGCATCTGGTCAACCAGGGTTGTCTTGCCGTGGTCAACGTGCGCGATAATTGCTATATTTCTGATATCTTCCCGAATCATATATTCCCTTTCCTTCTTATCTGTTGGCACCGACTCATAATTCTGAATTATGAATTGTGAATTGTGAATTATCTCTCTGCTGTCTCCTTCAGTTCCAGGCCTTCATTGTTTTCCACGGCCAGGCGGATGCTCCACTCGTTTTCAAACAGCAGCACGTCCCGTCCATGGCTGTCTTTGGCCCGGCCGGAGGTGGAGGTCAGCTTCAGATCCTCCACAGGCTTCGGGGTCTTGATGACCCACCGGACGTGGCGGAAGGGCATACCCTCCATCACGATCTCCGTCTGGTATTCGGTCCGCAGGCGGTGCTCCAGTACTTCAAACTGCAGCACGCCGACTACGCCGACCATGAACTCTTCCAGGCCCGTTTCCGTCCGGATGAAGGTCTGGATGGCGCCTTCCTCGGCCAGCTGGCTGATGCCTTTCTGGAACTGTTTGCGCTTCATGCTGTCCATCGGGCGCACCCGATTGAAGAACTCAGGCGCGAACACCGGAATGTTGGCATAGTGCATTTTCGGTCCGGTGGAAAGCGTGTCTCCCAGCCGGTATATCCCGGGGTCAAACAGGCCGATGATGTCGCCTGCCCATGCCTCCTCCACCGCTTCACGCTCATCCGCCATGAACTGCTGGGGCTGCTTGAGCGCCACGATCTTGTTAGTGCCGGAATGCCACACTTCCATGCCCTTTTCAAAGGCACCGGAAACAATCCGCATAAAGGCGAGCCGATCCCGGTGAGCCGGGTTCATGTTCGCCTGGATCTTGAAGATGAAACCGGAAAAATACGGTTCTTCCGGCCCGATGATTCCGGTGTCGCTTTCCCGGGGCAGCGGCGGGGGCGTGAAGGACAGGAACCTGTCCAGGAACGGCTCCACACCGAAGTTGGTAACAGCGGAACCAAAGAACATGGGCGTCAGTTCGCCCGCCCGCACCTTTTCCAGGTCAAAGGAGTCTCCTGCTTCATCCAGCAGTTCCACTTCCTCCGCCAGCCGGTCGCGGTAATGCTTCTCCAGCACCTTTTCCAGTTCCGGATCATCAATGCTGATGTCCGTCTTTTCAACCATCTTTTTACCGTGATCACCGCCGGTGTACAGTTCCACCATCCGGGTATCCCGGTGATATACGCCCTGGAAGTCTCCGTCTACGCCGATGGGCCAGTTGATGGGGCAGGAACGGATGCCCAGCACCTGCTCCAGCTCTTCCATCAGGGAGAAGGGATCCTTCGCGGCCCGGTCCATCTTGTTTACAAAGGTGAAAATCGGGATGTTCCGCATCCGGCAGACCTTGAACAGCTTGATGGTCTGTGCTTCGACGCCCTTTGCGGCGTCCAGCAGCATAACCGCTGCGTCCGCGGCAACCAGTACCCGGTAGGTATCTTCCGAGAAGTCCTGGTGGCCGGGGGTGTCCAGGATGTTGATCCTGTATCCGTCATACACGAACTGCATGGCGGAGCTTGTCACGGAAATACCGCGCTGCTTCTCAATCTCCATCCAGTCCGAAGTGGCGTGCTTGTCCGTCTTCCGGGCTTTAACGCTGCCCGCGCTGCGAATTGCTCCGCCGTACAGCAGCAGCTTTTCAGTCAGCGTGGTTTTACCCGCGTCAGGATGGGAGATAATGGCAAAGGTACGCCGCTTCTCCACCTCTTCGTGCAGAAGCGTCCGGAACTCCCGGGAATCTCTCTCTGGCAGCATAACTTTCTCCCCCTGAACAGACTGAAAAAAGGTAACCAGCACGGACCTTCCGGCCCGCGTGGCACAAAACACTGTATTTTATACCTTGTAGGCTTGAATTGTCAAGGGATGCCGCTCACAGCAATCCTGAAATCTTATCGATGTTAAACCATGTAATTCTGAATTCTGAATTCATAATTCTGAATTATTCTTCTACGCTCCAGTTCTCCGCGTTGAAGATATCCTGATTACGGAAGGTAATCTTCAGCGGATCTGAGAAGGTGTTGCCGCAATTGGTCACAATATGCCAGTCGGATTCCACGATATGGTGTTCCGGGATCGTCTGAACCTCGCTCTTCACTGCCTTGCCGGTAAACGGATTCACAGGATCCGTAACGGTATTCTCGAAGGCCAGGGCAGGTGTTTCCGCGTTGGTCATGAAAGTTGTATCCGTGGTGAAGCCCTGTGCCCCGAAGTCCTTGACCATCAGCAGCGGATTATAGCAGGTGGTGTCCGCCCATTCGTCCGCCAGGTACCGACCTGCGGTTCCTTCGTTCGTCAGGCGGTCCCGCAAATCTATCCCGGTCAGTCCCAGGTAACAGCCATGGTCGGATACCACAATGATCCGGGTATTGTCATACACACCCTGTTCCCGCAGCTCGTCAAACCAGCTGCCAAGCTGGATAAACGCGGCCATGTCGGACTGATAATGGATCCGCACGTTCTCATCCGCCTGGGTCAGGTCCAGTTCCTTTCCGTCTTCGGTACGGCGGATGCCATGCTCCGCTTCATAGGCGGTGTTGTCAACACTGTTGGTTGGCGTATAATCCGGCTCCTGCAGTTCGATAACGTCATGGGTCATTTCATTGGTCAGCATCAGGAAGGTGTTGGTTCCCTCATCCGTCACCCGGGTCATGGTGTGGAGGTTCTTCATCACCATATAGTTGTTCAGGAAGTCCGGGGATACGCCGATCAGTTCGGACCCTTCTCCTTCATCCGCTTTCACGTCCATCTCCAGGTACCGGCCCTGGTCATACAGGGTCTCCTGGAGCACCAGGGGGGCAGAGCGGAACAGGCTGTAGAAGAAGATATTCCGGTTGCGGTTCCGGTCCAGGTTCTCCAGCATCTGCACCTTGTATTCGTCAAACATGCCGATGGTGTTATAGGTGCGGATTTCCGGATACTCATCGTAGATGCTCATATCCGAAATCCACTGGTAATTGGCATAGGGCGCGTCACATACCGTCACTTCATAACCCGCGTTCATAAAGTTGACCGGCATGATCTTCAGCGCCTCGTTCTGCTTGTCCTTCAGGGAAAGCTCATCCCGTTCCTCCAGGCCATCCGGGGTATACTCATATCCCCCGAAGAGTGCCGGGGACGCTATATTGGTATGATAGCCGTAGGAAAGCGTATTCGGATAATATGTGAAGCCGTCAAACTGTTCCTTCAGTTCAGGCTTTTCATTCAGAAGATAGGGAACAAATCCGCTGATAGCCCGGTCAACCATGATCACGACCACATTTTTGCCTTCCCTGTCCAGCCGGAAGGTAACGTCCTCCGCCTTGATCCTGGCAGTAATATCCCGGACCTCCACTGCTTTTTTCTCCATGCCGTTGATGTTGATCACGGACATCACCACCAGGGCAATACAGCCATACAGGCTCACAATCCGCAGGATCACAGAATGCTTCCTGCGCAGAAGGCATACTCCCGCAATTGCGGCAAGCACACAGCCCGTGTTCAGCAGCACTTTCCAGAGCTGGTTGGAGATATTTGTCTCATACTGCAATGCGGACGAGATGAATCCGTAGTCTTTGCCGAAGAACATATAGTTCACTGCCGCGGAAACCGCGCAGATCGCCATAAACAGCGTAAACCGCTTACGCGCCTTGGGCGCAAGCAGCATACCGTACAGGATTCCCCAGAACAGGAATGTGCCCGCCGCCAGCAGGGAGGAAGAAAGCAGGTACTGGGCCGGGTTCTGGTAGTAATGGGCATCCACAAACTCTGCCGGGGATGCCCCGATCAGGGCGGAAGGAACAAACACACCCGTCAGGATGGCCATATACAGGCAGCAGAGGATCAGCAGGATTTTATTGTTCTTATCCGTTTTCCGCTGCCGTTTGTTCAGTTCCATGGGCTGGTATCCCAGCTTCGTCAGCTGCCGCAGCAGGGCGAACACAGCGTATCCGATCCAGAACAGAATCAGTCCGCCGTATTGTCCCAGGTCTTTGATGGGACCGAAGGATGCGCCGCGGAAAGCCCGCAGTCCGGTAAACCAGCGGTAGGTGGCATACAGGCACAGCAGCTGGACGCCCCAGAGCATGATCGTTCTTCCGGCTTCCTTCCGGAAATCCGGCTTATGCTTCGGTTTCAGCGGGGAGGTGATCAGGCAGAATACCAGGCTCAGGCAGATGATTGCCATACCCGGGCTCATGGACATCCGGGTAAAAAGGGAGCAGAGCACTTCAAGGAGCAGCTGCACGGGTTTCACCGTCAGTGTCCCCAGCATTGTCCATATTTTCACGTGCTGCTCCCCCTTTCAATCGTACGGTCAATTATGTTACCACAGGTCTCCGCCGCTGACAACTGACCGGAATCGGTCATTTTCCCGCAAAAAAGGGTACGCCGCAGCGTACCCTTAACGGGCAGATTGTATGATGCCTTTCCTGATTTCTGATTCATTTTTTCCGCCATGTCAAAAAGTACCGTCCGCATGGCAGGATGATCACGGAAAACTTCTTCATTCCCGGTTGCATACTCCTTCTCTGTGATACTGATAGAACGATCCTTGCCCGTTCTTTCTTCCCTGCATCCGGGAGAACTCTGCATTTTCCTCAGTCCCGGTCAAGTTCCTTGCTCAGCAGGTAACGGTCCCCGTCGTCCCTGAAGATTGTATAACCCAGCCTTTCATAGAAGCGGAAAGCGGATTCATTGCTCTTTTCAACGTGCAGGACAATGGCCGGAATACCGATCTCCATCGCGTAAGCCTCAGCTGTCTCCATCAGCTTCGTTCCGATTCCGCTGCCTCTGTAAGCGGCCGTCACCGAGAAATCGTCAAGATAGAGATAGGCCTGCTCTTCACGATACACTTCAATGGACAGGAACGCTCTGACGGCATCATCTTCCGCGACATAGATCCGGTTTTCTCCGCCGTTCCAGAATGAATCCAGATAACCGGCTTCATATCCCTTCACATCATCTTTATGATAGATGGTCTGCAGCATTTCCCGGAACAGTGCGTCTATTTTTTCCGCGTCTTCCGGAACGGCCGTCCTGATCCGGCAGGCTGCCTTCCCCGATTCGGTTTTCCCTTTGTTCAGGTATGCAGCGGTAAAAGCGTCAATATCCGCATAGTGTTCTGCTTTCATCCCGGCTTTTTCATATTCCTGCAGATACTGTTCCAGCACTTTGTCAAAACCTGCCGCGGTCTTCTTCAGGTCATTCGGATCATAAGTCTGGAGTACGTCATGTGTTCCGATTTCGACCGCATTGCTGATATCGGCCAGCATTTCGTTCAGGCTTTCAAGGCTCATAAAAGCCAGATGGCGGTCACCGTTCTCGGCAGCCTGCACCATCTTTCCGTGCCAGTTGGAGAACATCTCCTCATAGGTTCCGGACAGTGTATCCGCGCAGGCGGGTTTTTTCTCCGGCTGAAGAGACTGCCTCGCCGTCCGGAAACAGGCTGTCAGCTCTTTCATCAGCCATGTCAGCCGTTCTTTCACACTGCCCGCGGTTTCCGCTGCCAGAATATCCTCGATCATGCCGCACAGGTTTTCCGGCCTTTTTTTCATGGCATTCAGTTCTTCATAGCGCCGTTTGACGCCCAGCCGGAAATATGTTTTGTTCAGCAGGGCAACCGCGTTTTCCGCGTAATAGATCGCGCCGCCTGCCCGTCTGCGCACCTCGTTCAGGCCTTCCTCAGTCATGGCTTCTGCGAAGCAGCACTGTGCCTCTTTCAGTTCTTTTTCCGCCTTTTCGCAGTCTGCCTCCCCAAAGGGCTCCGACATCGTCTTCCGCACTTCATCCCGCAGCTTCTCCAGTTCCACCCTGTACTTTTCGTCAGCACAGTATACAATCCGGGAATCCATCAGCTTGCCGATATGGGGATGTTCATAACGGGCGTCCTGCCGCAATCCTTCCCAGTTCGTGCAGTAAATGTCATGCCCTACGCCCAGGTCATCCTGGATAAAGGCTTTTCCAAGCTGCCAGCCCCGGTCGTCATTGATGAGGATCAGCAGATCCAGGTCCGACAGCGGGTGAATATCCCCCGTCTGAAAGGATCCGTATATTCCGATCAATGCTACCGAACCCGGGCACAATGCTTGTTCTTTTTCAATGACAGCGTCAATAATCTTCTGGTTCCTGATTTCCAGTTCTTTCATCTTTACCACTTCCTTTTAGTTCAGAAACCGGCGGCTGAAGCACTCAGCCGCGCAGCTTCTTGGACAGGAACAGGACGAGATCGTCGTCAACGGTGCAGACCGTTTCATACTGTTCACATTGTTTACCCTGATACCATACGCCGGTTCCGTCCGGAATATATCCGCGCTTGATATACATCCGCTGGGCAGCGCCATATCCGTCATGCAGTCCCACAGCCAGACATACGGTGTCCGCATACAGTCCCGCAATCTGTTCCGCCGCGTCCATCAGTTTGCTGCCGATTCCTTTTCTCTGGTATTTCTGCAGCACACTGAAATCATGGATTTCCGGCCAGCCTTTTTCTTTGAAAGGACCATTATGCGGGGTCAGGTAAACATACACTGAGCCGGCAGGTTGCCCCTGATACTCAGCTGTCAGCGCAACGCATCTGCCTTCTGCCTGATCCTGTATTCTCTTCTGGTATACGGCAATATCCGGATGCCAGCCCTGGGCAGTAAATTCTTCTACAAAAACCTGCCCGTCTGCCTCTTCCATATTGCGGATAACCAGTCCGTCATCTTTATAATAAATCATACTTTTCTCCCTGATTCATATTGATCATTCCGTTCGTTGGCTCACTCAGCCATATCCCGTAAACAATAAACAGCATATTCAGTCAGGGACCGGAAGCCATGGCCTTTTGCCAGCTCTGCCGATATCCTGTTCTGTGCGTCCCAGTGGATGGTCAGTCCCTTCCTGCTGCACTGGCTCATTATTTCCGTCGTGCAATGATCCGCAAGCCCCCGCTTCCGGTGTCCGGGATCAGTACAGATATCCAGCTCCGCCTGGTCTTCAAACGTCAGAAAACTTGACGCGGCTGCAACGACCTGTCCGTTGTACAGCACGGCTGCTCCTGCGCCCCGTTCCGAAAAGTCTTCAAAACCGGCATAGTTTCCCCCGTGGCCAAAGGGATGCGCTTCAAAAATGGCCGGGGTAAACGGAGTTAAGATGTATCCTTCCGGCAGCGGCTTCAAAGGCTTTACAGATTCCGCACAAAGCGGCTCCATCACTTCCCGCCGGAATACGGCCTGCATCGGCAGCTTCCGGAGATAGTTTTCCCATTCAGCGCTCAAGCACACCAGCCAGCTTCCATAAAACAGCTCCGGATGTGCTGAGAAAAAACCTTCGTCCGGTTTCCCGGTCAGGTAGGTAAACAGGGCTTGATACACGCATCCGCCCGGATAGGAAAAGGCAGTGCCGAATTTTCCTTCCATGCAGGCTGTCAGTAAAAGCGGTATTTCCGTCAGCACGCCGCTGCCGGTTTTGTTCCAGATCTCTGTCTTCGGTTCAGTTGCCATCTTTACTCTCTTCCCATCACTTTACGGCACCAGGACTTTTCCCCGCAGTGCGGACACTTCAGGTGCCTCTTTGAAATCATGTTGAATCCGGACATGTGCGCCCAGAACTTAGGCACAAAGGCCTCCCCGCATTTTGCGCACTGATAATACCCGATCTTCCGCTGTCCTTCCATAACGGCCACGCAGCCAACCGCAAAGATCACGCACGCAATGGCAATCAGAATCAGTTTTACGTTCAGTGGGATCACATTCGTATACACGCACACCACAATCAGCAGCGTAATGAAGGAAACCAGCGATACGCCGCCCAGGATAAGCGTTAACACAAACTGTTTTTTGTTTGCTTCTCTTTCCTTGATCATTTCCACCATATTATCCTCCGCCTTTTTCTGATAATCTTCTCCCGAAACAAGTTCTCCGGACAGCAGATCATTAACGGTAATACCCAGCTCCCCGCACAGCGGAAGCAGCAGGGATACTTCCGGGAATCCGTTGCCGCACTCCCATTTGGAAATTGTCTTGTCGCTGATATTCAGCTTCTCTGCCAGCTGTTTCTGGGTATAGCCTTTCTTTTTCCGTTCTTCGGCAATAAAGCGTCCGCTTCTGACCTGGTCCATGATCTTCCTCCTTCCGGGATTGATTATCCTGCTGTCTTTCTCTCATTTACACCCACGAATCGTAGAATCTGGTGGAAATGGCGGAATCCACGATCCGTAGAGTCGATTTATGCGGTTTCTTTTTGCTCTCCTCCCCTGGGTTCACTTCTTCTTTTGTTTCGGTGCCGGAAGCTCATCATACATGGCTTCCAGCAGTTCTTCCAGGAACTCCCGGTTGTCCACGTCTGCCAGCAGCATTTCTTTTGCCCCCTCATAGGGAAGCTCCCGTTCAGCGTCCGGCATCATCGCGACGGCGGATTTTGTGGGCTTCACCAGGAACCGGTCGTCATAGATCCCCCCGACGATCTTTCCACGCCAGTAAATGATGTACTCCCCCATCATTGTCTTCCAGGTCACATTCTCCAGACCCGAAAGCTGCTCCAGGATAAAATCCAGGTATTCCCTGCTCGATGCCATATCATGTCTCCCCTGTTCACTTTCATGCGCTGAATCAGTTATATTTCATCATATCATAAACTCAGGAGAACAGGAACCTACCGAAAGTATGAAAAAAGCCGGATACGACTGATATATACAGTATGTGATCCGCCAATCTTCTGCCGGATTCTTGTCCTGTCCCGGGTAACATGCTAATATGAATGGAGTGTTCATCAAAACATCTGCAAAGGGTGCGTGAAAGCGAATGAATCAGAAGCAAAGACGGGTCTGGCTGATCCGTGCGCTGCTGGAGGAAATGCCGCAGTATCAGTACCCTGTGTTTCCTTATACGCCGGATCGCCAGTGGCGGCTTTTACGCAGCCTGATGAATGTCCGCCCGCCGGTACCTGTTACAGAGGAATTCCTTCAGGTTCAGGACGCTTTCCTGCGGGAAATGACAGAAGAAAAAGGGATTGTGGAGGCGGAAAGCCTGCTGCCCTGTGCGAAAGACAGCCGGCTTGTCCTCTGGCAGGGAGATATCACAGCCCTCAGATGCGACGCCATCGTCAATGCGGCCAGCAGCCGGCTTCTGGGATGCTTTCAGCCCTGCCACGACTGCATTGACAATATCATCCATACCATGAGCGGTGTTCAGCTGCGCCTGGCCTGTCATGAGCTGATGCAGGACCGGGAAGAGCCTGCAGGACGGGCAGAAATCACTCCCGGCTTCAATCTTCCCGCCAGATATGTGCTGCATACAGTTGCACCGGTTATTGAGGGCGATATTACTGCAGAAGCAGAAGCCTTGCTGGCCTCCTGCTGTCGCTCCTGCCTGGAGCTTGCTGAAAACAATGATCTGCACTCCATTGCCTTCTGCAGTCTCTCCGACGGTTCCCGTTTTCCGCAGGATCGCGCAGCTGAAATTACCTTTCGGACGGCGGCTGCATTCCTGCAGAAGGAAACCTGTATCCGGCGGGTCATCTTTACTGTGCCGAAAGGCAGCAGCCTGGCTGTATGGCAGGATCTGCTCGCGTAAGGGAGAAGAAGTACGCATGACAAAAATCGACTGGGTCGCGGAAGCTGTACCGGCGGAAATGGCAGTCCGGCAGGTATACTGCATCATGCTGGACCGGAAAGGCCGCGTCATGCTGCGTGTTGAAAAGAAACCGGACAGAATCAAATACTCGCTGGCCGGCGGCCGTCCCGAGGTCTATGATAACGGAATAGAAGGCACCTGCCGCCGCGAGCTTCTGGAAGAAGTGAATACAGAGATCGAAACGCCCGTATATATCGGTTACCAGCTGGTGAACGAAGGAAACGGCACACCCGCATATGCCCAGGTCAGGATGGCGGCATTGATCCGGAAGATCGGCAAAAAGCAGCCGGATCCTGATAACGGCAAAACCTACGACCGCCTGCTGGTTGCCCCGGAAAAAGCCGCCGCCCTCCTGAACTGGGGCGATGTGGGATACAGCCAGGTCATGAAGGCAAAAGAAGTGATATACCGCCGGTATGGCATCACAGAAGCAAGCAATACGGAAGAATGGGTCTGACCCCCTGGATGATCCGTGGCATTCGCCTCTTTTCCCGGGGCCGAAATCATGTTATACTGTTAAAAATACATTTGGGAGGCATTATATGGCTGTATATCACCGGATCCTGCTGAAGCTCAGCGGTGAAGCGCTCAAATCCGGCTCCGATCTCTTTGATTTTGAAAAAGTTAACGAAGTCGCATCCATCGTTCGCAGGATGCATGATATGGGTGTGGAAGTCGGCATCGTCATCGGCGCCGGCAACATCTGGCGCGGCCGTCAGGGCCCCGCGGCAAATATGGACGCGGTAACCGCCGATCAGATGGGTATGCTGGGCACGGTCATCAACTGCCTGTGCGTGGCGGACGCACTGCGCAAAGCCGGCCTGGATGCCATCGTGCAGTCCGCCGTGGATATGAACCGCTTTGCCGAGCCCTTCAATGCCATGGCTGCCCGCCGTCACCTGTCCGAAGGCCGGGTGGTGCTCTTCGCCTGCGGTACCGGCAACCCCTTCTTCTCCACCGACTCCGGCGTGGCGCTCCGTGCCATTGAAATGGAAGTGGACGCGGTCCTGATGGCCAAGAATATCGACGGTGTCTACACCGCCGACCCGATGAAGGATCCCACCGCCACCCTGATCAAGGACATCACCTACACCGACGCCCTGGCTAAAGGCCTCAAGGTCATGGATGCTTCCGCCTTCGCGCTCTGCGCGGAGAACAAGGTCCCCATGGTTCGGGTCTTCGGCCTGGATGATCCGGAAAACCTGCTCAGGGTCCTGGAAGGCAGCGATATCGGCACCTTCGTTCATCCCTGATTCAACCGCATACAAAAACCGGGATGCATTCGCATCCCGGTTTTATGATGTCTTTCTTATGCAGCCTTGCCGCGCAGCTGGATCTGCTGCCGCTCTTCCACGGTCTTCGCTTCGATGGCATGCTCGGTCTTCACCCAGTGCTGCTGATCGCCGCAGCGGATCAGGCCCACAATCTCATTGAAGATACCCACGATCAGGTTGGCGAAGAAACCGCCGATCATTACCGGAATAGTCCGGATGCTGAAGGGAATCTTGTTATCCATCCAGTCGGCCACATAGAACAGGAACAGGTAGGTATAGCCGAAAAGGAGGCCGCCAACCATCAGGCCGCTCAGGGAAATATCGAAGAATGGTCTACCGGGCACCACCAGGCAAAGCGCGGTGGTCACCACCAGCTGCACAGCCGCCACCACGTAAGCCGCGATGCTGTACATATAGGTCAGCAGACTCAGGAACTCCCAGAAGCTGATTCTTCCGTCAGAAAGCGCACGGAACGTCTTGCCGGTGTTGTGCAGCGCCACATACCAGTGACCCTGTCCCCAGCGGATCTTCTGCCGGATGGAGGCCAGCAGGGAGGTGGGCTTTTCGTCATACACCCGGGTATGATGGTTCCACAGGATCCGGCGGCCTTCCAGCGTCGCTTCCACCTGGATTTCAAAGTCCTCTGTCAGGGACATGGTGGTCCAGCCGCCCCGCTTATACAGGTAGGACGTGGTCATCGCAAATCCCGTACCGCCGATGGCGCAGTTCAGGCCCAGCCGGTATTTGGCCAGGTCGAAGAAGCGGTTGGTCAGCGTATATCCGGTGTAGTAGAACCAGGCCACGACGCCCTTCTTGTTCTTGGCGCCCAGGTAGCACTGGATGAAATCCGGCTTACCCTTGTCCAGGTACTGGCTGTTCACTTCACGGAACATATTGGTATCCATCAGGTTGTCCGCGTCAAAGATCATCATCAGATCATAGCGGTCCTGATAGTCGCCGATAGCCTGCAGCGCCTTCTTCAGGGCAATAGGCTTACCGGTCGGAGCGTCCGGGGATTCCTTGCAGGTCTCGATCACGTTCGCACCGAGATTCCGGGCCACTTCGGCTGTGTTATCCGTGCAGTTATCGGCAATAATATAAAAATCGTACAATTCTTTGGGGTAGTCCATATCATTCAGATTCTGGATGATATCCCCGATGACTTTCTCCTCATTATGAGCGGGAACCAAAACCAGGAACCGGGATTCCGGATCATGATCAGCATAATCTTTCTTTGCTTTTTTGAAACCGAAAAAACCAATCACGATCTGATAGACCATGATGAATGTCAGAAAGAAGCTGCATACCCCCGCCAGTGTTTCAAGGAGTATCCTGATGAACTCCACTTTCCTTTTCCTCCTACAAACCCACAGGGCACCGGCCCTGTCACACACAAAAACACGTAACGGGCTAATTTAACATCACAATCCGTTATTTGTCAAGCCTTGCAATCTTTTATCAGGTTAGAAGTGCCTGTATTATTTGTACAGATTTTGTTTCCCGTTCAGCACTGCGGACAGCAGTTTCTCGCCGTTGTATACAAGTTTCAGGGAGAAAAACGGGATCTCTTCATCCAGCAGCCTGTGAAAGATCCGGTCGCCTTCCCACTGGGGCAGGGCATCCAGGTCCTTCTTCTTCATCCAGACCAGCTCGCCCTCGTCGCAGTCCGTCAGTTCGCCCGTGTATTCATCGGAAGTAAACAGATGCATCCGTTCCGTTTCATACTGATCGCTGACGAAGGTCACGATCCCCCGGTAGCGCCAGGAGGTCATGGTCAGCCCGGTCTCCTCCCACACCTCGCGGAGAGCGCAGTCCTCCGGGCTTTCCTTGTCCTCAAAGCGGCCGCCGATGGCAACCCACTTGTCGTGGTTCATATCATTCTTTTTCCGCGTCCGGTGCATCATCAGCACCTCATCCCCGCGGTAAAGATAGCACAGCGTGGAATCAATCACAGCAGTGCCCTCTGGATCTTTCCGGAAACCGTCTTGGGCAGTTCATCACGGAACACAACAATCCGGGGATACTTGTAGGGAGCGGTATGCTGCTTGACGTAGTTCTGGATTTCCTTTTTCAGTTCTTCCGTGGGCTCAGTACCCTTGGTCAGCACGATGCTGGCCTTGACTACCTGGCCGCGGACTTCGTCAGGCGCAGCGCTGACGCCGCACTCCAGCACGTAAGGCAGTTCCATGATCACGCTCTCGATTTCGAACGGTCCGATGCGGTAGCCGCTGGACTTGATCACGTCGTCCGCGCGGCCCACATACCAGTAGAAGCCGTCTTCATCGCACCATGCCACGTCACCGGTATGGTACCAGCCGTCGTGCATAACTTCCTTGGTCTTTTCCTCGTCCCGGTAATACTCCCGGAACAGGCCGATCGGAATGCCGTTGGAGATATCCACACAGATCTCGCCGGAGGTACCGACGGGGACTTCTTTTCCTTCCGGATCCAGCAGCGCCACCTTGTAGATCGGCACCACCTTGCCCATGGAACCCAGCTTGTGATCCGCACCCGCCAGGTTGCCGATGATCATCGTGCTCTCCGTCTGGCCGAAGCCCTCCATAACCTGCAGGCCCGTCTGCTTCTCAATCTGCCGGAACACTTCCGGGTTCAGCGCTTCACCGGCGCTGGACGCATGCGTCACAGAGGACAGGTCATACTTGCTCAGGTCCTGCTTGATCAGCATCCGCCACATGGTGGGCGGCGCGCAGAAAGTAGTGATATGGTACTTCGCAAACAGCGGCAGGATATCCGCTGCGTCAAAGCGGTCAAAGTCATACACGAAGATGGCAGCCTCGCACAGCCACTGGCCGTAGATTTTGCCCCAGCCGGCCTTTGCCCAGCCTGTATCGGAGATCGTCAGGTGCAGGCCGTTCGGGTTCACACAGTGCCAGTACTTGGCGGTATGCAGATGTCCCAGGGGATGCTTGTAGCTGTGGGCGGCAATCTTCGGATAGCCGGTGGTGCCGGAGGTGAAGTACATCAGCATCAGGTCGTCGCCGCAGGGCGTATCGTCCGTACGGTGGAAGTGGGTGGAATACATCTGGTATTCTTCGTCAAAGTTATGCCAGCCTTCCCGTGTTCCGTTCACGATCAGCTTCAGCTCCAGGCTCGGCGCGTTCTTGGCGGCCAGGTCTGCCTGGTGGGCGGTATCCCCGTCCGCGGTGCAGATGATGGCCTTGATGCCGGCCGCGTTGAACCGGTATTCAAAATCATGCTCCTGGAGCTGGGCCACCGCCGGAATACCGATGGCGCCGATCTTCTCCAGGGCCAGGATCGAGAACCAGAACTGGTAGTGCCGCTTCAGCACCAGCAGCACCCGGTCACCCTTTTTGATACCCAGGGATTTGAAATAGTTCGCGCAACGGTTGGAAGCGCGCTTCAGGTCGTTGAAGGTGAAGCGGTGCTCGTTCTTATCCTTGTCCAGGTGAAGCATCGCCAGCTTGTTCGGCACTTCGTCCGCAATGGCGTCGATCACGTCAAAGGCGAAGTTGAACTTTTCGGTGTTCTTGAAGGCAATCTTCACGGGCGTACCGTTCTCGTCCTTTTCCACGTCCGCATAGCGGTGCCACACACGGGTACGGCCGTTTTCCGCCGGGAACTCCTGCAGGGCGGTACCGGGCACAGCCTTTTCCGGCGTCAGTTCCGGAATCGGGGCGCCGGTGGGATTCAGGACGATGGCATAGAAGAGGCAGTCCTGGCCGCCCACGGCAATCATACCGTGAGGCGTACCGGAATCGTAGTAGATGGAATCGCCGGGATTCAGCACGCTGATATGCTCGCCCACCTGCACCTTCAGCTGGCCTTCGATGACGATATCGCACTCCTGGCCTTCATGGGTGGTCAGCTTGATGTCTTCCTTTTCGGCTTCCGCGCTATAGGCGGCCTGCACGTACAGCGGCTCAGCAATCCTGTTCCGGAAGGAAGCCGCCATGTTGTAGTAAATCATGTCATGGGCTTCCTCAATCCGCTGGCCTTCGCCCCGCCGGGTCACGGTAAAGGAGTTCAGGTTCGGGCTGGAACCTTCGATAATGTCTCCGACGTCGACGCCGAAGGCAAGCGCGCAGCGATACAGAAACGCAAAGTTCAGGTCGGAGCGGCCCAGTTCGCAGTCGATATACTCCTGCTCGGTCACGCCGGTCTTCATTGCCATTTCAGCAATCGTGAAGTTTTCAATTTCCCGCAGCTCCCGGATCCGGTGAGCCATCTCCTGAATCTTGTAATTCAGTCCCGTCATCTGTGCCATGATCTTACCTCCCGTGTCATCCTGAACAAAGTGAAGATAATGAAAAAGCCCGTCCCAAAGTTTAGACTTTGAGACGAGCTTGAATAGCCCGCGGTACCACTCAAATTGCGGCTCATCACCGCCACTCTTGAACCCCAACAGGTTCTATGCCCTTACGCGGCAGTCACGGGAAGGTTCTACTTGCGCCTTCGCTTTCTTCCTTCCGGCTCTGGAGCTACAGCTCGCGGGCTCTTCCCACGGCTTGCACCAACCGCCGTGTCTCTGAAAGCCGATACCCGTTGCCCTCTCCTTCAAGGCCTTTATCGGAAGTTTACGCTCTTCCCCCTGTCTTGTCAACAAAAAATAATGTACGTCTTCTGTTTCCCCGTCAAAAAAGTTCGTCTTTCAGGCAAAAAAAGCATGTCTTCAGGACCTTTTTGCCTTCTGTCAATGGCATTCCCCGAAAAAAATCATTCTTTTATAAGAATTGCTTCATGCTTTTGTCATGTTTTCCGATTGACACTTCTCCTCTCTTTTCCTATGCTTGTGCATGTATTCCCCTATGGAATAAACGGATCGATTGGAGGATAAGAAATGGATAGCAACAAACGGCCCGAAAGCATGGAACGGATTACGACTCCCGCCCTCGCACAGGCATTCATTGCCGAGCAGGTGGAAGCAGTCCGCAAACAGGTGGGTGACAAAAAGGTTCTGCTGGCTCTTTCCGGCGGTGTGGACAGCTCCGTTGTCGCTGCCCTGCTGATCAAGGCCATCGGCCAGCAGCTGGTATGCGTGCATGTCAATCATGGCCTGCTCCGCAAAGGTGAACCCGAACAGGTTATCGAAGTTTTCCGCAACCAGATGAAAGCCAACCTGGTGTACGTGGATGCAGTCGACCGCTTCCTGGACAAGCTGGCTGGCGTCAGCGATCCCGAACAGAAGCGCAAGATCATCGGTGCCGAGTTTATCCGTGTCTTTGAGGAAGAAGCCCGCAAACAGGATGGCATCGCTTTCCTGGCACAGGGTACCATCTATCCTGATATTACAGAGAGCGTCGGCGTCAAGGCTCACCACAATGTCGGCGGCCTGCCGGACGACCTCCAGTTTGAACTGGTCGAGCCCGTCAAACTGCTCTACAAGGACGAAGTCCGCGTTGTCGGTAAAGAACTGGGACTGCCGGACGGCATGGTTTACCGTCAGCCCTTCCCCGGCCCCGGCCTGGGCGTGCGCTGCGTCGGCGCCATCACCCGTGACCGCCTGGAAGCGCTCCGTGAAGCCGATGCCATCGTCCGTGAGGAGATCGGCAAGCTGCCCGAGGTTCCGTGGCAGTACTTCTGCACCATTCCCGATTTCCAGTCCACCGGTATCAAGTATGTGGACGGCAAGGGCCAGCGCTACATGGGCTGGGCAGTGATCATCCGCGCAGTCAACACCGTGGACGCCGTCACCGCCACCGTGCCGGAGATTCCCTTCAGCGTGCTGTGCACCATGCGTGACCGGATCATCTCCACCGTCGACGGTGTCAACCGCGTTCTGTGGGATATCAGCGAAAAGCCCGTCGCCACCATCGAGTTCGAATAAGCGCATAATCTTCCCGGGTATCCTTGTTCTTCAAGGTGCCCGGGTATTTTTTTGTATTCCGGACAACTTTGCTGCGTCCTTTTTCCCGGGCAAAGTGCTCATTCCGGAAACAATGAACCGTCCTTCTTTTATCGGCACTCTATACGGAAAGACAACCGCCCTTCTCGAATTAAAAAATCCCGGGATGAATTCCCGGGAAAGCATATATCGTTCATTTCAGTACTTTTTCCTTACTGTGAGAGACATCCATTGTCATCCCGCACCTCAGAAGCGGTCACTCTTCCATTTTCCGGGTAACATCCGAATACTCCGGAACGCTTGCGATTCCACCGTGCGTCTGCGTTGAAAGGCTTGCAGCGGTACAGGCAAAACTGACAATCCGGCGGAGTTCTGTTTCTGTCAGATCTGCCGGCGTTTTTTTGCACCTGATAAACTGACTCATTGCGCTGCCGCCGAATATATCGCCGGCGCCGGTTGTGTCGACAACATGAATACCGGACGGACTTTGCACTGTCACGCGATTCGTGCCATTTGCAGCATAGCAGCCCTTGGGTCCCAGCGTGGCATACACCAGTGAGACGCCGTATTCCCGCAGCAGCTTTTCAGCGCCTTCTTCCGGGGAAAAGCCCCACAGCCAGTCAATCTCCTCA
Organism: Clostridiales bacterium FE2011; assembly: GCA_017569305.1. Lineage (NCBI taxonomy): Bacteria > Bacillati > Bacillota > Clostridia > Eubacteriales > Clostridiales bacterium FE2011. The sequence continues at coordinate 963,844 of CP069418.1, forward strand.
TCACTGATCTTGACAATATCCGCCTGATGCAGGCTCCACTCAATCGCTTCCCTGGCATCCTCCTCCCGCTTCCACAGTGGCTTGCGCAGATTGGGATCCAGGCTGATCAGCGCACCGTGGCGCTTTGCCAGTTCAATGGCATGTCGGGTAGCCCCGGCGGCAGGCTCATCCGTCAGAGAGAGCGTGCCGAAGTGGAAAACTTTCGCGTCCGCGATGAGCTCTTCATCCACTTCTTCCGGGGTCAGACAGGTATCGGCGCCCGGTTTACGAGCGAAGCTGAAATCCCGGTTCCCGGACGCGTCCAGGGAAACAAAGGCCAGCGTTGTAAAAATGTTCGGGTCAATCCGGATCCCCCGGGCATCTATCCCGGCATCCTCCAGTGTTTTCACCAGCGCTTTCCCGAAGGCGTCATCGCCGACTTTTCCGATCATGGCAGTCCTGCAGCCGTACTTTGTCAGCGCTGCCAGGAAATTGCCCGGCGCTCCGCCCGGGTTGGCGGACAGGACCGGGTATCCTGCCTCATTGACGGAATGTGGGGCAAAATCGATCAGCAGTTCACCGAGCGCAACCACGTCATAATGTTTCATCCGTGTCATTCCTTTTCAATCAGCGAGTATTTTGTGACATCCATCATCACTTGGCCATCGGCTTCAAACGAGATCTTCCGTGCATCGGACCCTGTGAGGATGGTGGCGGTCATCACCTGTTCCCCGTCATTGATAAAAACCTCCATACTGAAGCGGTCCAGAATCACATGCAGCCGGATTTCACCCCGCTGATCGGATACCAGGCATCGGCGCTGATGGATATATGCTCGCCTGGATCCTGAGAATTTGCGGTCAATCTGCAGCCATGACTCATAAGGCCGGTAGCTGAGAACTGAATGGTATTTCTCATTCTGGGCAAACTTCATGATGAACTTCTGGTAGGGGGTATCCGGATCAGCGCATCGCAGATGGATATCCAGTTCAACAACCCGCCCTTCGATTCCTTCCAGGCTCTTTTCTCCGTCCAAAAGGACATCCCGATACTCCACTTTCCCGCTTCTGTACTGCGCCAATTCCCGGACCGGCTGCTGGTAAAGACGGCCATTCCTGAAGAACAGTTCCCGCGGCAGGCTCATCTGGCCAAACCAGGGCCGTTCTTCATAACCGGTTGTTTTGCAGGTGTCCCAGTTTTGCATCCAGCCGATCATCACACGCCTTCCGTCAGGAGTCAGAATGGTCTGCGGAGCGTAAAAGTCAATCCCGTAATCGATCGCCTGGTTATTCTCCTCGACGAACCGGTCTCCGTCCATTCGCCCTGTGAGGCAGACGGTACCGTTACCGTTATGGTATTCAAAGTCTTCCGGAAGCATATCCTGCGGGCTGACAAACAGTACATGTTTTCCGTCCAGTGGGAAGAAATCAGGGCATTCCCACATGAGGCCGAACCGTCCGTCATTCTCTGCCAGTACTCCGACATACCGCCATTCAAATCCGTCCCGGCTTTCATACTGGAGCAGAACGCCCCGTTTGTCCTCCCGGCGTGCACCCACCACGCAGCGGTATGCCCCGTTCTCTGTCCGCCAGATCTTCGGATCCCTGAAATCGTAGGGACTCAGGTCTTCCGGAAGTGCATTGCTGCCGAGAACCGGGTTCTTTTCATACTTTTGGTAATCTGTTCCGTCGCCGACTGCAATGCACTGGGTCTGAAACTCTCTGGACTTATCCCCGCCCTCCTGCCGCACGCCCGTATACATCAGCAGTTGCCTGCCGTCCGGCAATTCCGTCGCGCTGCCCGAAAAGCATCCGAAGGAATCATACGGAGCGTCCGGAGCCAATGCGGCAGGCAGATAAGTCCAGTGAAGCAGGTCATGGCTGACTGCATGTCCCCAGTGCATGGCATCCCATTCCGTATCATACGGATTGTACTGGTAGAACAGGTGATACTGGCCGTGGTAATAGCAGAAACCGTTGGGATCGTTCATCCATCCGGTCAAAGGCGTCAGGTGGAAAACCGGACGGCTTTCCCGCGGGATTTTTCCGCCTTCAGCCTGCTCATACGCCCTGGCAAACAGCAGGCTGTGGTTTACCGTTTTCTTCATCGTTTTACCTCGTATACTCTCTCAGGTCAGTCCATGTAACCGTATTGCTCTCCGTGAACAGGCGGATAGGCTTCCCGCTGACGCCGTACAGCCGCACGGTCAGGGATGCCTCGTCTCCCAGCCAGAAGATTCCGGCGGAACCTTCCTGGATATAGGTAAAGCTGTATTCCTTTCCGGCTTCCAGCGCCGCGGCTGTTTCAGTAATCAGGGTACCGCCCTCATTGAATGTCAGCTGCAGCTTCTGTTCTTTCGGATTCAGGCAGATAATCTTTGTTTTTTCATCCTGTCCGTTATAGTCAAAAGCCAGCCCGAAGCTTCCTTTCCCCGTATACGTCACTTTTCCCTTCAGCATGAAACTCTCATAGGCGGTAAAAGCATCCGTATAACTGTAACGGGATCCTGCGCGGATTTCAATCTGATCCTGTTCAATCAGCAGCTCCCGCCGTTTGTCAAACTGGGCCTCAACCGCTTTTACCGGAATCAGCGCCAGCTCGCCGTTTTCTTTCTGCGCCAGCTGCTGTACTGCCAGATTGCCGGCCCAGCCGGAAACCTCCGAGGTGGAGGAGGGGGATTCGCTCCGGCGCGCCCAGCCGACCATATAGGAACCGTCCTGGTTTTCCACATGCTTTGCAGCATAGAAAAGCTTGCCGTCCAGCCGTTTTGCTTCCCCGTAGGGGCCATACGGAGTATCTGACATTGCGTACCAGAGGGTATCGTCCTGGGCGGAATACGTCAGGTAATACCTGTCCCCGATCCGGAAAGTGTCGCTGCATTCCAGGTTCCAGAAGTTTTCCTTCGCTGTATTTGTAAAAATGATCCCGTCGTAATCAGCCTTCTGCAGGTCTCCGCTCAGGGTATATTTGAGGATCCTGGCCTTACCGTCCTGTGCAGCGGTCACAGTCATATGGATCACGTCGTTTTCCGCGTCGTAATACGCCTGCGGATCCCGGAAATCCCGTTTCTGTCCCAGTTCGGCCGGCGGTGTGATTTCCCAGCCTTCCACCTTCTCAAACTGATCCGGAGCAGTTCCCTTCGCTACCATGATTTTTTCCATATACTCATAGATATCGTAAGAAGCATGGCCGGTGTAGAAGAAATAATAGGTATCCTTTACTTTTACAACAGAACCCGTGCCTGCCCATCCGTCCTGTCCGCCGCTGCGGCTGCTCTCCAGGATGGGATTGTCGTATTCGGTATAGGTTACGAAGTCCTTTGTTGTCGCCAGGTAAATAGAGTGGTTGTAGGAATCGCCGCCCTCTTTCAGGTAATAGATATACCAGGTGCCGTCCTCATAATAAGGCATCGTGTCGCCCACATAGGGCTGGTTGATGCCGTCAATGGCCGGCCTGAAAAAGGTTCTGTACTCATAGGCTTCCTCCTGGCTTCCCGGTGTCCGCAGTGCGGAAAAATCCTTGTCATTCTCAACAGCGGCAAACGGTTCCCCGCTTTCCGGAGCTATCGGGGCAGCTGCTGCAGGAGCCTCTGTCACAGTGTTCTGTGTGTTCCCGTTGTTCTGGCATCCGGCCAGCAGCATCGCGCAGGCCAGGAGAAGGGCCAGGAGAAGGGCCAGTCTTTTCTTGTTCATCATTAACCTCCTGACAGAAGGACAGGGAGGATGAACTGATCCATCCTCCCTGCGGTTCGTCTGCTGTTTACTGGACGGTCATCTGGTAAATTGTCATATTCTGGAACTCTATCGTGACCTCACCCATCTTGGACAGGGCTTCCGAGCCGAACTGGAACAGCAGTTCGAAATCCATGTCCACCACAAACGTATCCTTTGTGGAGAAACGGAAGGTCTGGAATTCCGTCGTCAGGTCCATGCCTTCAGAGAAGCGGGGATCCCAGCCTCCCATCGGGTTCAGGAACACGCCGCAGGATACCGGCTGCGTCGCTCTCGCGGTGATTTCCACGGTATAGTAGCTGTCGGAAGCCAGCGTCAGGGGATTGCCGCCGATACCGCAGATCAGCTTGTTGTGCCAGTCGACGGTGCCACCGTTGTCAATCCGGTAGAAGAAGCTGCCGTCCTGCGCCCAGATGGTGCCGACGCCGCGCTCGTTGTCTTCATCCGTTCCGTTGAAGGTTGCCCACGGGCAGTCTGGATTTGTCGCATTGGCCGTATTCGATCCGAATGGCATGAACGCGTCAATCGTCTTGTGGGTTTCCTTGTCTCCTTCCACATTGCCGAAGACGACGTCGCTGATCACAATGCTGTTGGACGTCACGCCTTCCGGAGGATTGCCAATCTGCAGGCGGATCACGGGATCATCCACATCCGCTTCCGCGGTGAAGACGCTGGAGACGACAGTTTCTTCCCCGGCACCGGCACTGATGCCGTTGAAGTTTGCCCGGTTTTCCCATCCTTTTTCCGCGCTTTCCACCAGTGCTTCACCGCCCTGGCCGTTGGCCGCCGTCATCTTGAAGCTGTAGAAGTACTTCTTGCCCTTCTCGACCTTCGTGTCGCCCAGCAGGATGTCTGCCTTGACGCTCCATACGCCGCCGTCCGCGTTGGGATAGGTGTCGATGGTCACCGTCGCTTTGCCGTCCGCGAAGCCGACGCTTCCCGTTGCTTCTTCACTGGTTGTAACTGCCACGCCTTCGCCGGCAGCGAATTCGGATGTGTAGACCGGAACCTGGGTCTCTTCACCGGAAATCTCATACAGTTCGATCTTATCAATCGTCACTTTGAAATCTTCCGGTGTGGTATCTTCCGCGTTGTCCGGATTCGGGGTAATCTTGCCCAGGTTGAACAGCAGTTCTGCGCTGCCTTCGCCGGGAGAAGTGAAGTTCAGCTCCAGCGGAGCGATCTCCGGACCGATCTCCACATTGAACGCGCCGCCGAAGGTTTCCCAGCCCTCCGCCTGTTCGTTCCGGGCAAGGATATGCGCATAGGTCTTCTTGGTGGATTTCGCCCAGATCTTAATCCTGTAGTCCGCCGCTTTCAGCGGATATCCCGCCTTGGCCAGCTGCACGGCGCCGTCTCCGTCACCCGGATTCTTGATTTCAATAACGTAAGCGCCTTCTTTCAGCTCTGCTGTGGCTTCGGCAACCTCGGTATTGATCTTTGCTTCCCAGCCGCGGTTGTCCGTCACAGCGGCAGTGCTGAAATCAAAGGTTTTGTAAACCGTCTCTTCGCTGGTTTTCTTGGTAACCGTCAGGGTCGCGTAATCCTCAGCTGTCTCGCCGTTCGCGTCTGTTACGGTATAAGTCAGTTCATAGTCACCCGGATTTTCAGGGGTTGCTTTTCCGTTTCTGAAATCCAGAGCCGGCATGGCGTCTATCTCGATCAGATCCGTCAGATCGCCGCCCGCGCCGTCGGTTGCGGTAACGCCTGCCAGGGCATCAAACTCAGTTCCGGCCATCACGCTCTGGTCATGCACCCCGTCCAGCGTCGGCGCGCCGTCCGCGAAAGCAGGTCCGGCCGCGGCCAGCATGCATACAGCCAGCAGCAGGGAAAGAATGATATGCAGCCTGTTCCTCATTATAATATCCTCCTTCATTATTTCGCGGCAAAGCGGTCATAGGCGTCCTGGTATACTTTCTGGATGCCGGCCAGGTTGACCTTACCGTTCAGGTCGTTCTGGAATGCTGTCCAGGCATCGTCGCTCACGCCGCCCTTCATCAGCCAGCTGATCAGGTTGGTCCGGATATAGTCATTCAGGTTCGTCTCATAGTTGCTCAGCGTGTTCAGTTCTTCCAGGGTAAACTGGAGGTTCGGGAACGGAATCACATTTTCCGGTACGAAGGGCTTGGCGCACTGCTGCAGGCGTTCCAGGCGCAGCTGGGCGCGGGGTTCCATATGAACCACATTGTTCCAGGCGTATTCGCCCAGATAAATGATACCCAGCGGTGCATTCTGCAGCCGCAGCTCGTCCGTGGTCACGCCTTCCGGCAGCGGCTTCTGCATCAGCATGCCCTTCTCATCCCGCTCTTCCTCATAGACGATGCCGATGGGGCCGTAGTTGATCTGGGCGGAAATCACGGGATCGTAATACCGGTCAAAATAAGCAAGCAGGATCTCAGGATACTTGCAGTCGGAGAACAGGATCACTTCGCCGGTGCTGACCTCCGGATTGTTGGAAACGCAGATGGTCTGATCCCCGTTCGGTCCGATCAGCGGACTGCACACAATATAGTTTTCGGGATTGGAAACCACCGTTTCGCTTTCCCACCAGTAGAAGGCGCCGTAGGTCTCCAGGCCCTTGCCGTTGGCCAGGAAGTTGTCCTGGCTCTGTTCAAAGCTGACCTTGTCGATCAGGCCCGCGTCCACCCACTTGGCAATGAAGTTCGTCGCTTCCTTGAAGCGGTCGTCCTGAATCGTGTAAGTGGCTTTGCCGTCCACAATCACCCGGTGCTCCAGGTTGTCGTTCAGGCCGAACATGCCGTACAGATCGCACTGGTTGCCCTGCCAGTTGTTGTAAACGAAGCTCAGGGGCCGCTCATCGTCAGTCTTGCCGTTTCCGTTCATGTCATGATCCCGGAAATAGGTCAGGATTTCTTCCATCTGGCTGCTCTTCAGCGCCAGGCCGTCCTTCAGCTGGTCTGCCGTCAGGTCGCTGACTGCGCCGGCTTCGATGGCTTCCTTCGTCCAGGCAATATTCAGGAACAGCAGGTTCGGGCTCTGCAGCAGGCCCATTTCTTCAATGCGGGGGAGAGAATAAATCTTTCCGTTTTCCACGTTCAGCAGCTGGTTCTTGATGTCAGGCCGTTCTTCCAGCAATTTGGAGAAATTCGGCATATACTCCAGGTAATCGCTGATCGGCACCAGCACCTTGCGCTTGGCGTATTTGATGATTTCTCCGGCGCCCATACCAGCGTGGTAAATCGCATCCGGACGGTTGTCCTTGTTGCCGAAGATCAGGTTTTTCTGCTGGGAATATACAGACTCGGATACATTTTCCCAGTTGACCTGCACGTTCGTCTGGGCGAACAGGTCAGTCATGATCTTCATGTCGTTGTAATCCTTCGCGCTGGCATTTTTGGAGGAATACACCTTGAAGGAAATCTCCTTTGCGCCCTGCTCATTCAGGATCGGGGCGGAAGGATCCTTCCACTGGAATCCGTAGGTATCGGTCAGTGCGTTGCCGGTCGCGGGTGCCGCAGCGGTATCATCCTTCTTCTCTTCAGCCGGCGCTGCTGCGGTTTCTTCCTTCTTTTCTGCCGGTGCTGCGGCGTCCTTCTTGTCTCCGCCGCTGCAGGCAGTCAGTGTAACCGCCAGAACGATCATCATCAGGACAAGCAGCCATTTTTTCAGGTTTTTCATGTTGTTTTCCTCCTTCTTTATCCCTTCAGGGAGCCAATCATGACACCTTGTGCAAAGTATTTCTGGACAAACGGATACAGGCACAGCACCGGCAGGCTGGAGACGATCACGGATACATACTTCAGCTGGTTTGCCAGGCGGTACTGCTGCAGAATCGTTTCGCCGCTTCCGCCCACGGTGCTCTCACTTGCAATCAGGATTTCCTTCAGCACCAGCTGCAGCGGATACTTGTTTTCATCCTGCAGGAAAATCATGGCGTTGAAGTAGCTGTTCCACTGTCCGACCGCATAATATAGCGCCATAACGGCAATGATTGCCTTGGACAGCGGCAGCACAATGGAGAAGAAGGTCCGGAATTTTCCGGCGCCGTCAATCCGTGCTGCTTCCAGCATGCCCT